>JALOLS010000087.1 GCA_025455865.1 Thermoleophilia bacterium | reverse complement strand
GTGTCCTCCTGGTCGCCGACCCGCTCCCGCGCGGCCGCGCGGTCGCCGCCGCCGGGGCCGTCGCGGTGGTCGAGGCCGGGGCCGGGGTCCTCGGCCGCCTTGCGCCGGGCGAGCGGGTCGTGCTGGTTTCCCGCTCCGAGCGGGCAAAGCGCCGGCCCGACGGGGGAGGTTCCGGCCCGCCCGGGCGTCTTCCGGGGGCACCAGGGTCCACCACCCGGAAGGAGCCCCCCTCGTGAGCCACCCCCCTCTCGCCGGCCGCTGGTCGGCCCTCCTCGCCGTCCCCGACCCGGACCGCGCGGGGGCGCTCGCGGTCGACCTCGCCGCCGACGGGGTCGCCGTCCACGCCGCGGCCACCGGCGACGACGCGCTCGCCGCGCTCGCCGGCTGCCGTCCCGACGTCGCGGTCGTCGACCTCGACCTCGCGCCGGCCGGCGGCCTTGCGCTGCTCGGCCGCGTCCGGCGGGCGGGGCCGTCCGACCCGTGGGACCCGGCCATGCCGGTGCTCGCGATCTCCGGCGGCCGGGAGCCCCACCACGCCGTGCGGGCGCTGGAGCAGGGGGCCGACGACGTCATGGCCACGCCGCTCTTCTACCCGGAGCTGCTCGCGCGGCTCCGCGCCATGATCCGCCGCACCCGGGGCTCGGCGCCGGGTGCGCTGCTCCACGTCGGGCCGCTCGCGATCGACCGGCGTGCCCGCACCGCCACGGTCCACGGCCGCCTGCTCGACCTGCCCCCGAAGGAGCTCGGCCTGCTCACCGCCCTCGCCTGCGACCCCCGCCGGGTGGTGGGCAAGGACGACCTGCTGCGCGACGTCTGGGGCTACCGGTCCCCCGGCCGCACCCGCACGGTCGACTCCCACGCCAGCCGCCTGCGCCGCCGCCTGGCCGCCCGCTGCCCGGAGGAGCGCTTCGTCTGCAACGTCTGGGGCGTCGGCTACCGCCTGCTGCCGGACGAGTCGGCCTGATGGGCGTCGTCATCGACCTCGCGGTGGCCCGCGCGGCGGGACTCGACCCCCGAGGCGGGGTGGAGGTCGTGCCCCGTCCACGCGCCCGCCGCCGCCCCGGCCGCCGGGTGCGCTGGCGGCCCCTGGACCCGGACGCCGTGCTGGCCGCCCTCGACGCCGATCCCGGTGGGCTGGTGCTCGCCCGGTCGCCGGCCGCCGATCCCGGCGCCGCGTGCCTGGTCGGCCTCGCGCGGCTCCTCGGGCACGAGGTGGTCCTGCTGCCGCCCGGCGAGGCGGCCGCCGGCTGGGTCGCGGCGCTGGGGGCCGAGTGGGCCGCCGGCCGGGCGCCCGCGGAGGTGGTCCGCCGCGCGCAGGCCGCCGCCGGCGTCCCCGGCGCCCCCTGCGCGGTCGCCCGCCGCGAGTGGGGCGAGGAGGGCGTGCTCGTCCCCGCGCTCCGCCCCGAGGCGCTCGGACGGTGGTGCGCGCTGGCCTGGCGACGCTGCGGCTGGTGCGCCCGGGGCGGCTCGCTCGCCGGCGCGCCCTGCGGGCGCTGCGGGGCCCGGCCGCCCGGCCCCGGGGCGGCGGCATGAGCCCGCTCCGGGCGCTCCGCCGCCGGCCCGGCGCCTGGTTCGTCGTCGCCGGCACCCTCGCCGCGTCGGCGGCGCTCCTGACCGCGCGGGCCGGCTCGGGCGAGCCCGCGGGCGGGCACGTGGTCGTCGCCCGGGAGCCCATCCCGGCCGGCACATCGCTCGATCCCGAGCGCGCGTCCCGCCTGCTCGCCCTGGCGCCGGTCCCCGCCGGCCTCGCGCTGCGGGGGCTGGTGCGCGACGCCGGCGCGGCGGTGGGGCGGCGGACGGCCGCGCCCCTCGCCGCGGGCGAGCCGCTCACCGACGCGGCCCTCGGCGGGGCGCCGGGGATCGGCCCCGCGCCGCTCGCGCCCGGGGAGCGCGCGGTGCCGGTCCCGCTCGTGACGGCCGGCGGCGCCGCGGCCGGGCTCGCCCCCGGCGTGCGGGTCGACGCCGTCGCCGCCCGCGGCGAGGGACCGGGCGGCCGCACCGAGGTCGTCGTCGCGGGGGCGGAGGTGCTCGCGGTGACCGATCCGGCGCCCGGCGGCGCCGGGGACGGCGGCACGGTGCTCCTGCGGGTGGGCCGGGACGCGGCCCTGCGGCTGACCTCGGCCCTCAACTTCGCCCGCGACGTCCGGTTGCTCGTGCGGCCGGCCGGGGAGGAGGCGGGGCCGTGAGCGGCTCGGTCGCCGTCGCCGGCGCCTGCGGAGGCTGCGGGGCCAGCACCCTCAGCGCGGGCATCGCCCTCGCGTGGGCCCGCGCCGGCGCCCAGGCGGTGCTGGCCGAGCTGGACCTCGAGCGCGGGGACCTGGCCGGCGCCTGGGGCATCCCGGCCGATCGCACGCTGGCCGACCTCGTCGCGGTGGCCGAGGAGCTCGGGCCCGGCCACCTCGACCAGGTGGCCCACCCCCACGCCTCCGGGCTCATGGTGCTGCTCGCCCCCGGCCGGGCCGACGCCGCGGCGCCCTGGCGGGGCGCCCCCGCCGGCCGCCTCGCGGCGGCGCTCGGCGCCCGCGGCCCCTGGGTCGCCGACGCCGGGCCGGTGCTCGACGGCCCGGCCGCCGGCGCGGCCGCGGCCGCGGGCCGCGTGGTGGTGGTGGCGCCGCCGAGCGTCGCCGGCGCCCGGCGCGCCCGGGCCCTCGCCGCGCGCCTCGCCGCCCTCGGCGGGCCGGATCCGGGGCTGGTCATCTCGTGCGCGGCCGGAGCCGGCGACCTGGGCGATCGCGCCCTGGGGCGGGCCGCGGGCCTCGAGGTCGTCGCGCGCCTGCCCCGGGACCCGCGGGGGGCCGGCGAGCTCGCGGCGGGACGCCTGCCGCGCCGGGGCCCGCTCGTTCGCGAGGTCGAGCGGCTCGCGGAGGCATGGGCATGAGCGCCCGGCCCGATCCCGCCCTGGTCGAGCACCTGCGCGCCCGGCTGGTGCGCGAGAGCGCCATCGCCGCCGACGGCGTCAGCCGCGCGACGGTGGCCCGCATCGTCGCCGCCCTCATCGACGGCGAGCGGCGGGTCCTCCCGGCCGCCGAGCGGGCGGCGCTGGTCGATGCGGTGGCCGACGAGGTCGTCGGCCTCGGGCCGCTCGAGCCCCTGCTGCGCGATCCGGAGGTCACCGAGATCATGGTGAACGGCCCCGGGCGGGTCTTCGCCGAGCGCGACGGGCGTATCCACCCGGTCCCGGTCGGCTTCGCCGACGCCGCCCACCTGCTGCACGTGATCGACCGGATCCTGGCCCCGCTCGGGCGCCGGCTGGACGAGGCGAGCCCGATGGTCGACGCCCGGCTGCCCGACGGCTCGCGGGTGAACGCCGTCATCCCCCCGCTGGCCCTGGACGGGCCGGTGCTCACCGTGCGGCGGTTCGCCGCCGACGCCCTGCGGGGGGCCGACCTGGTCCGTCTCGGGACGCTGACGGCCGAGATGCTGGCGGCGCTCCGCGACGCCGTCCGGGCCCGCCGGAACATCCTGGTGAGCGGCGGCACGGGGTCCGGCAAGACCACCACGCTCGCGGCCGTCGCCGAGGCGGTGCCGCCCGGCGAGCGCGTGGTCACCATCGAGGACGCCGCCGAGCTCCGCCTCCCGCTCCCGCACGTCGTGCGGCTGGAGAGCCGGCCGGCGGGCCTCGAGGGGCACGGGGCGGTGACCATCCGCGCCCTGGTGCGGAACGCCCTCCGGATGCGGCCGGACCGGATCGTGGTCGGCGAGGTCCGCGGCGGGGAGGCCCTCGACATGCTCGCCGCGATGACGACCGGGCATGAGGGATCGCTCTCGACCATCCACGCCTCCTCGCCCGACGACGCGCTGCGCCGGCTGCAGATGCTCGCGCTCATGGGCGACCTGGAGCTCCCCCTCGGGGCGGTGGCCGAGCAGGTGGCGAGCGCGGTCGACCTCATCGTCCACCAGGCCCGCGGGGCCGACGGGCGCCGTCGGGTGGTGCAGGTGGCCCGGGTCGAGCGCGGCCCGGCGGGCCCGCGGGCTCAGGCGCTCGTGTCCTGGGCGGTGAGCGGGCGCCAGGGCGACCGTCTCGAGGGGGGCTTCGCCTGGGCCGCCGAGGCCGCGGACTGGCGGGCGCAGGTGGCCCGCGACGCGGCCCTGGCCATGCCGGAGGACCCGGGACGGGAGGCGGCGTGAGCGCTGCGCTCGCTCCCGCCCTCGCGGCGCTGGCCGCGCTCAGCGCGGTCACCGGCGTCCGGGCGCTCGCCGTGCGTCCTCGGGCGGCCCGTGCCGGCGGCGACCGGCGGGGCCCCCGCCATCCGGCCTGGCGGCGCCTCGCCCGCCGGGTCGAGCGGGCCGGGCTTCCGGTCGGGCCCGGGGGGTTCGCGGCGCTCACGGCCGCCGCCGCCCTGGTCGCGGGCGGCCTGGCCGCCCTCGCCCTGCGACGGCCCGAGGTGGCCGTGATCGGGGCCGGCGCCGTGCTGGCCGGGGCGCGCGCGCTGCTGCGCTCGGCCGATCGGCGGTACGTCGAGCGGGTCGCCGCGCAGCTTCCCGGCGTCGCCCAGCACCTCTCGGGTGCCCTCGGGGCCGGGCTCTCGCTGCGGCAGGCGCTCGCCCGTGCCGCGGCCGACGCGCCCGAGCCGGTCGCCGGCGAGCTCGGCCGGGTGGCCCGCGAGCTCGCCCTGGGCGCCCGGGTGGAGGAGGCGCTCGAGGGGCTGCAGGCGCGGCTGCCCGATCCGGACCTGCGGGTGATGGTCACCGCCATCCTGGTCCAGCGCCGGGCCGGCGGCGACCTCGCGCGGGCGCTCGGCGACCTGGCCGGGCGGCTGGAGGAGCGCGGACGCCTCGCCCGCGAGCTCCGGGGCACGACCGCGCAGGCGCGGGCCACGGCCTGGATGGTCGCCGGCCTCCCGGTGGCCGGGGCGGTCCTGGTCGAGATCGCGTCGCCCGGGACGCTCGCGCGCACCCTCGGCCAGGGGCCGGGGCTCGCCGTGCTCCTGGCCGCGCTCGCCCTGCAGGGGCTCGGCGTCGCGCTCGTGGCGCGGATCGCGAGGGTGGTGCCGTGACGCCGCCGGCCCTCGCGCTCTGGGGCCTCGCGGTGGCGAGCCTGGCGCTCGGTCTGCGCGCCCGGCGGGCCGGGCGGCCCGCGGCGTCGACGGCGCGGCCGGCCCCGCTCCCGGCGTGGCTGCGCCTGGCCGCGCGCCTCCCGGCACCCGCGCCGCTCCGCCGGCTGGCCGTCCGCCCGGATCCGGCGGCGGCGGTCGCGTCGGCCGGGCTCGGGGACGCGTTCTCCCCCGACGCGCTCGTCCGGGCCCGGGCGGGGGCCGGTCTCGCCGGCCTGGCGGCCGGCCTGGCGGCCGGCGCGCTCGCACCGGCCCTGCTCCTCCTCGCCCCCCTGGGCCTGGCCGCCGGGGCGATCCTCCCCGACCGCGCGCTGCGGGCCCGCGCCCGGCGCCGGCGCGCCCAGGTGGTGCGCGAGCTGCCGGACCTGCTCGACCTGCTCGGGATCACGGTCGAGGCCGGGATGCCCCTGGACGCCGCGCTGCACCTGGCCGGGGAGCGGATCGGGGGGATCATCGGGGCCGAGGTCGGCCGCACGCTGCGGGACCTCGCGCTCGGCACCCCGCGGCGGACGGCCTACCGGGATCTCGCCGCGCGCGTGGGGGCGCCGGAGCTGGCCGAGGTGGTGGGCGCGCTGCTGCAGGCGGAGGAGCTCGGCGCGCCGCTGGCCGCCGCGCTCTCCGGGCAGGGGGCGACGCTGCGGGCGGCCCGCCGGCAGGCCGCCCGCGACCGGGCCGCGCGGGCGGCACCGCGCATCCAGCTGGTGGTCGCCCTGGTCATGGTGCCGGGGGCGCTCCTGCTGGTGCTCGGGGTCATGCTGATCGAGCTCGCGCGCCAGGTCGGCGCCGTGGCCGGGGGCGGGTGATGCGGGGTGCGCGCGGGGCCGGGGCGGCCGAGTACCTGGGGCTGGTCGCGGCGGTCGGGCTGCTGGTCGGGGCGCTGCTGGTGGTCCGGCCGCACCTGGGCGGGCGGACGCCGCCGGTCCGGCCCATCCCGGCGGTGGTGCGGCTGCTGGGCGCGCCCGTGCGGCTGATGGCCCCGGCCCCGGCCCCGGCGGCCCGGCCGGCGCCACCGCGCGCCCGGCGGGCGCCACGGGTCCGCCGCCGCCCGCCGCCCCCGCCGCCGCGGCCGGTGCTCATGCTGCCGGAGTGGCTGCGGTGAGATGGGCCGCGCCGGGCCACGGGTGCCAGACTGCCCCGCGATGGACCTCGGGCTCCCCATCTCCTATCAGGTGCTCCCGGCCGGGACGCCGGTGCTGGCGGCGGGCGGCGAGCGGGTGGGGACGGTGGGCAAGGTGCTCGCGGTCGACGAGGTGGACGTCTTCGACGGCCTGGTCGTGGTCACCGAGCGCGGGCCGCGCTTCGTCGACGCCGAGCAGATCGCCGAGATCTGCGAGGGCGGGGTGCTGCTCACCCTGGACGCGTCGGCGGCCGCGGCGCTCCCGGCCGACCGGGGCGGGCCGCCGGCCTACGACGCCGACCCGGCCGACGGCGGGTGGCGGCCGGAGGGCGGCGGGGGGTGACCCCCGGCCCGGCCGCGGCGCGGCCGGAGGCGGGCAGGGGGGGCGACGACCGAGGCGCGGCGTGTCCCCGGTGCGGGGCGCCGAGCCGGCGGTGGGCGCTCGCGCGGGACCGGACCGGCGGCGCCCCCCGGGCGGTGCGCCGGTGCACCGGGGCCGACTGCGGGGTGGGGTTCACCTGGCCGCCGCCCGGCCCGGCGCCGGCCGCGCCGGCGGGCGGGCCGGGCGGCGGGGCGCTCGGATGGGCGGCCGCGGCGATGGCGCGGGCCTCGATCGGGCCGCTGCTCCGGCGGATCGGGCCGGGGGCGCGGGTCATCGACCTCGGGGGCGGGTCCGGCCTGCGGGCCGCGGCGCTCGTGCGGCTCGGCCACCGGCCGGTGGTGGTCGAGCCCGACCCGGCCGAGGCGGGCCGGGCCCGGATCCGGCTCGGCCCGGGAGTGGCGGTCGTCGGGGAGCTGGGACAGGCCGCCCGCGGCGCCGACGCGGTGCTCGCGTGGCATGTCCTCGAACACGTGGACGACCTGGACCAGACGATGGCGGCGCTCCGCGCGGTCCTTCGGCCCGGGGGGTGGCTCGTCGCCGCGGCGCCCGACCCCACCTCGGCCGAGGCGCGGGCGTTCCGGGGGCGCTGGCACGGGTGGGAGCCCGCGCGCCATCGCTGGCACCTCCCGGCCGCGGCACTCGCCCGGCTGGCCGCGGCGGCGGGGCTGGAGGTGGCCGAGGCCGGCCGGCGCGGTGGGTGGGGCTATCCGGCCGGGATCGCGTTCTCGCTCGCCCCGGGTCTCGACCCCCAGGTGCGTCCCGAGCGGGCGACGGCGGGCCGTGCGCTGTGCGGGGCATGTGTGCCGGCGGCGCTCGCCCTCCGGGCCGCGGGGGGAGGCGGGCAGGCGGTGCTGGTCGCGCGCCGGCCCGCGACCGGCGCCTGAGGCCCCCCGGTGCGCGCGAGCCCGGGGCGGGCGCTTCGGGGCCGGTCCAAGAACCAAGCCCGGCGCTCGGGACTGCATCCCGGCGCCCACCCTCGGAATCGGACGTACCACCAGTACGCCCGACGTCCTGCGGTCACCGACATGCTTGGGATTCGCAGGCCGGAGGCACAGTCTCCGTTCGTGGACAGTCCCTTAGGCCGTGGCCGGGTGGTCGCGGGGGAGGGCCAGGTGGGCGTCCACCCGCTGCAGCGTGGCCTCCACCCCGTCGGCGGTCGCGGTGATCCAGGCCCACGACGGGCGGCGGTCGTCGTGGGTGCCCTCGCCGACGCTCCCCGGGTTCACGAACACGCACCCGTGCACCCGGCGCACCAGCGGATGGTGGGTGTGGCCGCTCACCACGCAGTCGGCCCTGAGCGCGTCGGCCAGCCGGGCCAGGTCGTGGTCGGTCGCCCGGGTGTCGATGGCCCCCGGGGGCACGGTCTGGTCGCCGTGGATGACCACCACCGACGCCGGGCCCAGTTGCAGGCGCACCAGCGGGGGCAGGGCGGCCAGGAACGCGACGCTCGCGTCGGAGAGGTGCGCGCGGCTCCACGATCGCGACCCGGGGCGCATGCCGCGCGCGTCCCAGCCGGGCTTCGGCGGCCGCCGGGCGACCTTGCGGTCGGTGTTGCCGGCCACGCACGGCCAGCCGAGCGAGCGCACCCGGGCCACGACCGCCTCGGGATGCAGGCCGCGCATGACCAGGTCGCCGGTGAGCGCCCCGCGGACGATCCCGGCGGCCGCGACCGCGTCGAGCACCGCGTTCAGGGCCGCGGAGTTGCCGTGCACATCGCCGAGCAGCGCCATGCGCGGGGGTCCGGGGGCGGTCAACGGATGCGCGGCGGCCCGGCCGGGGTCAGGCGGTCCCGAGCGCCCCCTCGAGGCGCTCGCGGAATCGGCCGGCCCGCAGGCGGCGCCACTCCTCGAGGAACCGGGCGTACAGCTCGTCGCGCTCGCGCCGCCGCCGGGCGATCAGCGCATGCACGCCGGGCCGCTCGTCGGCCCGCCGTCCGGCCTCGAAGCGGGCGCGGAACGCGTGGTAGGCCCGGTCGGGGTCGGCCGGCGCGTCCGCCGCCGCCTGCTCATGCACGAGCGCGCGGGCGAGCTCGGACTCGCGGGCGGCGAGCCAGTCCAGGTGCTCGGCGAGCGCCGGCACCTGGACGTCACGGTCGTGGATGTCCCCGAGCAGGTCCTGCATCGTCCGCACCTCCTCCAGGAACGGCTCCAGGTCCGTCTCGAAGGCGATGCCGAAGATCTCCAGCAGGTAGCGGAGGCGCTTGAAGGCGATCCGCATGTCGTGCAGCTCGGTGACGTTCTGCGGGTCGAGCACCGCCCGCTCATAGGCGTAGACCTCGCCGATCCGCACCCGCAGGATCGTCCGGGCGCAGGGCCGCAGGCGCCGGTCCGGATCGAGGCCGCGGATACGGGCGGGCTTGGCCATCAGGCGTGGTGGGGAGGACGGGGGTCGAGCCGGTCGGCCACCACGCCGGTGTGCTCGGCCACGTAGGCCTCGAACCGGCCGGCGAACTCCTCGGCGGCCAGGCGCTGGAAGAGGGCGGCGATGTGGACGGTCTCGGCCGCGCGGGCGTCGCGCATGCGGGCGATGAGCCCCTCGATCGCGGGCCGCTCGAGCTCGTCGGCGGTCTCCAGCACCCCGGTGTAGCCGTCGATCGCCACATCCAGGTCGCGCGCGTCGCCCAGGGTGTCGGTGATCTCCTTGACCTGGCGCAGGTGGCCGCGGAAGGAGCTCCGGGGGAACGCCGGCTCGAAGGCGTCCATGGCCGCGCGCAGGCGGCGCGAGGAGACCCGCATCGCGTGGAGCTCCTCGATGTCCTCGCCGAGCAGGGTGCCCTCGCGGTAGCTCATCATCTCCCGCCAGCGGGTGAGCACGACCCGTCCCGCGGCCTCGCGGAACCGGATGCGCGGGTGCATCCCGCGCACCTCCCAGGCCTTCGCCACCGCTAGGAGCCCGCCCCGCCCCGGCGGACCATCACGGCCGCCCGCACCGCGTCGCGCAGCTCCCGCACCGAGCCGACGGCCGCCCAGTCGAGCTCGAGCTCGCGGCCGAGGTCCACCAGCGCCCGGACCACCGCCGAAGCGTCGACGGCGCCGCCCGAGTCGCGCTCGGCCTGCCGGAGCCACGTCGCCTGCGGCTTGGAGAGGGCCACGGTGACCCGCACCGTCGCGTCCTTGCGCCGGGTGGGGATGGCCTGGTCGCCCAGCGGCACGAACCGCCCGGCCGCGCGCCCCCCGGGGCCGTCGAGCATGGCCTGGTAGGTGACCCGGCCCCCCGTGCGACTACTCACCGGCGTCCATCCGGCGGCGGTCCTCGGCCAGGTCGTGGACGGTGTCGGCGCCGATCACGTCCTCGCCGCGCGCGTAGCCCACGAAGAGCGCGTTCGCGCACAGCAGGTTGACCAGCCGCGGCACCCCCTCGCTCTCGGCATGCACGGCGCGGGTCGCGCGCTCGGAGAAGATGCGGCGCGGGGCGCCGGCCACCCGGGTGCGGTGGGTCACGTAGGCGTCGACCTCGGCGGCGTCCATGGGTCCGAGGTGGTGGCGCACCACCACGCGCTGGGCCACCTGCGGCAGCCGGTTGACCCGGGCGGTGAGCTCGGGCTGCCCGAGCAGCACGACCGCCGCGCTGGGGCCCTCGCCCGGGTTGGTCAGCATCCGGACCTCATCCAGCGCCCGCGGGTCGAGCCGCTGGGCCTCATCCACCATGAGCACCACCCGCCGGCCGGCGTCGGCCTCCTCGCCCACCCGGGCCCGGATGCGCCCGGCCATGCGGGCGGCGGTGCCCCCGCGCGGGTCGCCGTCGAGCGCCAGGGCGAGCGCGGCCAGGAGCGCCGCCGGGCTGCGCGGCGGGTTGCCGACGGTCGCGATGACCACGTCGCCGCCGGCCAGGGTGTCCAGCAGGGTGGCGGCGAGCAGCGTCTTGCCGGCCCCGATCTCGCCGGTGACCATGACGATGCCGCCGAGCTGGGTGAGGCCGAACAGGAGCCGCGCGAGGCCCTCGCGGTGGTCGTCGCCCTCGAACCGGAACCGCAGGTCCGGGTCGAGCAGGAACGGCGCCTCGACCAGGCCCCAGTGCGCCAGATACGGGTGCCCGGGCGGGGAGACCGCGCTCCGGGTCACGGGGTGGTGGGGATCGGGATGGCGGCCTGCCGGGTCACGCGCCCTCGCGGTCGGGGACCCGGCGAACCGTACACGCCGCGCCTGGCGCTACGCGGCCCTCCGGGCGGGGGCGGGGGTCACCGCGCGGACCGGGCGCGGTCCGGTCACGCGGGGCAGGTGGGCCACGGTGGCCGGGCGCCGGCGGGCGGCCGCGGCGCGGCGCATGACCACCACGCGCGCGCGCGTGAGGGCCGCCGCGGTCGCGAGGGCGGCGACGGCGGCGACGGCCAGCGTGGAGACGGCGAGCGCCGGGCTGGTGAGCGCCGTGGCGGCCGCGCCCAGGACCAGGCCGCCGGTGATCCCGGCCAGGAGCGCGGCCACCCGGGCCGCGGCGGGGGGGCGGCGGCGGGCGGGACGGGGGGCGTCCACGGGGGGCGGGGCGAGGGTGAGGTGACGACGGGAGGCGGACATGTGTTCGACCCTAGCGCGCGCTCCGGACGCGAACAAGTGTTCCCATCCCATCCGCCGGAACGGGCGTTGCAGGGCCGGGGACCGTGCACCGGGCGTTGCCCGGCGCGCGCCGGGGGGAGAGGAGGGTCTGTGCGGGGGAGATCGGATTGTCATGTGGGGATCAGTGGGGTACGGTGGGGCCCCATGCAACGCCGGCTGCTCAGCGGGACGTACGAGTGCAGCCTCGATGCGAGGTCCCGCATTGCGGTGCCGGCGCGGCTGAGGGAGCCCTTCGGCGAGGGCACGGTGACCGCCTGGTGGCTCGACGACTGCCTGGTGGTGGTGCCGCGGCTGGAGTGGAGCGGCTTCATCGAGCGGACCTTCGGGAGCATGAGCGTCCTCGACGACGACCAGCGCGAGCTCAGCCGCTTCCTGCTCGCGGGCGCCTTCGAGCAGGAGGCGCTCGACCGCCAGGGCCGCATCCTGATCCCGTCCGAGCTGCGCGAGCACGCCGGGCTCGAGGGCAAGGTCAAGGTCGTGGGCGCCGGGCCCTACCTGGAGCTGTGGAACCCCGAGCGGCTGGCGGCCCGCTTCGGCGCGCTGCGCGAGGAGGGCGTCTCGCAGCGGGCCAAGCGGCTCGCCGGGCGCATGGACGAGGCGGCCCGCCGGTGATGCCGCTCCGCGCCGAGGGCGCGCCGCCGCCGCCGCGCCCGCCCGCCCCGGGCGGCCGCGCCGCGCCCCACGTGCCCGTGCTGCTCGACGAGGTCCTCGCGGCGCTCGCGCCCGCGCCGGGCGATCGCGTGCTCGACTGCACGTTCGGCGCCGGGGGCCACGCCCGGGCGCTCGCCCGGGCGGTGGGCCCGGACGGCGCCCTCACCGGCATCGACCGCGACCCCGAGGCCGGCGTCCACGCCGCGGCCCTGGCCGCCGAGGGCCCCTGCCCGGTGCGCCTGCTGCGCGGTGACTTCGCCACGGTGCTCGCCGGCCTCGCCGCCGACGGCGCCCGCTTCGACTGCGTGCTGATGGACCTCGGGCTCTCCTCCATGCAGGTCGACCAGGCCGAGCGGGGCTTCTCCTACGCCCGGCAGGCGCCGCTGGACATGCGCATGGACCCGGATCTCGGGCGGACCGCGGCCGACCTGGTGGCCGGGGCGTCGGAGGCCGAGCTCGCCGGCTGGTTCCGCACCCTGGGTGAGGAGCGGCACGCCCGGCCCATCGCCCGCGCCATCGTGCGCCGCCGCGCCGTGGCGCCCATCCTCACCACCGGGGACCTGGTCGAGGTCATCCGCGGGGCGGTGCCGACCCACGCGCTCTTCGCCGGCGGGCATCCGGCCAAGCGGGTGTTCCAGGCGCTCCGGATCGTGGTCAACGACGAGCTCGGCAACCTCGAGCGGGCGCTGCCCGAGGCGTTCGCGCTGCTGCCGCAGGGCGGGCGCCTGGCCGTGATCGCGTTCCACTCCCTGGAGGACCGCATCGTCAAGCGGTTCATGCGCGACCGCGCGCAGGGCTGCATCTGCCCGCCCGAGATGCCGGTCTGCGGCTGCGGCCGCGAGCCGGAGGCCCGCCTGGTCGCCGCCCGCGCCGTGCGGCCCTCGGGGGAGGAGACCGTGCGCAACCCCCGCGCCCGGTCCGCCCGCCTGCGTGCCCTGGTCAGGGTCTAGCGGGCGATGGGCAGCCGCGCCGGAACCGCCGTCCCCGCCCCCGGCCGGGAGGCCCCGGCCGCCGCGCGGCCCCGTCCGCGCGCGGTGGCCCCGGCACGCCGGCCCCGGCGGCTGCCGCGTCTGGGCTGGCTGCTGATCCCGCTGGCCGCGCTGCTCCTCGGCGGGGTGGTCTGGGTGAACGTCGCCCGTCTGCAGCTGACCACCCAGACCAGCACCACGGTCGAGCGCTACCGCGGGGTGCAGGCGGAGATCGTGCAGCTCAGGGCCCGGCTGGCCCAGCGCGACGGCGACGTGATCGAGCAGGCCCGCCGCCGCCTGGGGATGGTCCAGGCGCCGAGCAAGGACGTCACCTATCTCACCGTCCGGCCGGACACCGCGCCGTAGGCCCGCGAGCCCCCGCCGCGCGTCCCGGCGTGCGGGGGTGCCCGCCGGCCGCGCGCGGCCGGGGCGCATCCGCCTGCTCGCGATCGGGACCGTGGCCGTGATGGGCGTCCTCGCCATGCGCGCCGGCTACCTCGGCACGGTCAAGGCCGGGGAGCTCTCGGGCATGGCCGCCGGCCAGCAGCAGGCCGCGGTCGAGGTCCCGGCCCCCCGGGGGGCCATCGTGACCAGCGACGGCCGCGAGCTCGCGGTGGACCGCCTGGCCGTCTCGGTGTCGGCCACCCCCTACCTGGTGAAGGACCCGGTCTGGACGGCCGAGCGGATCGCCCCCGCGGTCGGCCTGCCGGTGGCCGAGACCGAGCGCCGCCTGCGCGCCCGGGGCGGCTTCGTGTCCCTCGCGCGCAACGTGTCGCTCGACCGGGCCCGCTACCTGCGCAAGCTCGACGCCCCGGGGATCGAGCTGGCCGACTCCCAGCAGCGGGTGTACCCGCTCCGCCGGGTCGGGTCCCAGCTGGTGGGGCTCACCGACGACTACGGCGTGGGCCTCTCGGGCCTGGAGAAGGCCCGCGACCGCGCGCTCACCGGCGCCCCCGGGCGCCGGGTGGAGGCGCGCGACCCCTTCGGCCGCCCCCTGCGGATCGTCGACGACCGGCAGGCCGAGCCGGGCCGCAGCGTGCGGCTCACGGTCGACTCGGTCATCCAGGACCGCACCGAGCGCATCCTCGCGGCCACCCGGAGCCGCTTCGGCGCGCACTCGGCCATGGCGATCGTGATGCGCCCCCGGGACGGGGCGATCCTGGCCATGGCGACCGTGCCCCGGTTCGACCCCAACGACCGCGAGAGCCTCACCGCCGACGCCGAGCGCAACCGCCCGGTCACCGACACCTTCGAGCCGGGGTCCACGTTCAAGCTGGTCACCGTGGCGGGCGCGCTCCAGGAGGGCCTGGTCACCCCGGAGACCTCGTTCTACCTGCCCTCGGTGCTCAGCCTCTACGACCGCGAGCTCGAGGACTCCCACCCGCGCGAGCCGGTCACCTGGACCGTGAGCGAGATCCTCGCGCGCTCGAGCAACGTGGGCACGGTGCTGGTGGGCCAGAAGCTCGGGGCCGCCCGGCTCCAGAGCTGGATCGAACGGTTCGGCTTCGGCGAGGAGACCGGCGTCGACTTCCCCGGCGAGGTCCCCGGGATCGTGCTGCCGCTGGACAAGTGGAGCGGGACCTCGATCCTGAACATCCCGATCGGGCAGGGCGTCGCGGTGACGCTGACCCAGCTCGCCCGCGCGTACGCCGCGGTGGCGAACGGCGGCTACCTCGTCACCCCGCACCTGGTCGAGGGCGTCGGCGGCCGGGAGGTCCGGGCGACCCGCGGCCGGCGCATCCTGGAGCCCGCCACCGCCGCGGCGCTCGACCGGATGCTGCGCGGGGTGGTCGCGCCCGACGGGACCGGGTCGGAGGCTCAGGTCGAGGGCTATGAGGTGGCCGGCAAGACCGGGACGGCGAACAAGATCGACCCGGCCACCGGCACCTACGACGAGCGCTACGTGGCGTCGTTCGTCGGCTATCTGCCGGCCGACCGTCCCGAGCTGCTGGTCGCGGTGGTGGTCGACGAGCCGACCAACGGCGCCTACTACGGCGGCGAGGTGGCCGCGCCGGCCTTCGAGCAGATCTCCGAGTTCGCCCTGCAGCACCTCGGGATCGCGCCGTAGGGGCGAGGGGGGGCGTGTAGCATCGCCGCCCGAATGACCCTCGAGCAGCTGACCGAGGGCGTCCCCGGGGTCCGCTATCTGCTTCCCGGCGGGGTCGAGGACCCCGCCGCGCGGGAGTGGGCGGCCCGCACGGACGTCCGCGCCGTGGCCTACCGGGCCGACCGGGTGACGCCGGGCGACCTCTTCTGCTGCCTGCCGGGCGTGCGGGCCGACGGCCACGACTTCGCCGCCGACGCCCTCGCCCGCGGCGCGTCGGCCCTGCTCGTCGCGCGCCCGCTCCCCCTGCCGGTCCCGCAGGCCCTGGTCGGCGACCCCCGCCTGGGCATGGCGCTCGCCGCCGCGGCGCGCGAGGGCCACCCCTCCCGGCGCCTGCGGATGGTCGGGGTCACCGGGACCAACGGCAAGACCACCAGCGCGTACCTCCTGGCGGCCATCCTCGACGCCGCCGGCCTGCGGTCCGGGCTGATCGGGACGGTCGAGGTCCGGGTGGGCGGGGCCGCCGAGACGCCCAGCCACACCACGCCCGAGAGCGTGGACCTGCAGGCGCTGCTGCGCCGGATGGCCGACGCCGGCGACCTCGCCTGCGCGATGGAGGTCTCCTCCCACGCCCTGGCCCAGCGCCGGGCGGCCGGCGTGGAGTTCGCCGCCGCGCTCTTCACCAACCTCACCCGGGACCACCTAGACTACCACGGCGACGAGGAGTCCTACTTCCGGGCCAAGCGGGCGCTCTTCGTGCGGCCGCCCGGAGAGGGCGACGACCCGCCCGCGGCGGTGAACCTCGACGACGCGGCCGGCCGGCGCATCGCCGCCGATCGCCGGGTGCTGGGCTTCGCGGTGGACGCCGCGGCCGAGGTGCGCCCGGACCGGCTGCACATGGACCCGCGGGGCTTCCGGGCGGCCTTCCGCACGCCGCGGGGGCCGCTGGAGATCGAGAGCCCGCTGCGGGGCCGCTTCAACGTGAGCAACGTGGCGGGCGCGGTCGCGGTGGGGGAGCTCCTGGGCCTGGACCACGACGCGGTGGCCCGGGGCATCGCCGGCCTGAGGGGGGTGCCGGGCCGGCTCGAGCCGGTGGACGCCGGGCAGGGGTTCCAGGTCCTGGTCGACTACGCCCACACGCCCGACTCGCTCGAGAACGTCCTGCTCACCGCGCGGGACCTCGCGGGCGACGGGCGGCTGATCGTCGTCTTCGGCTGCGGGGGCGACCGTGACCGCGGCAAGCGCCCGCAGATGGGGGCCATCGGCCGCCGCCTGGCCGACGTCTGCGTGGTCACCTCCGACAACCCCCGGACCGAGGACCCCGACGCGATCATCGCCGAGATCCTCGAGGGGGCGGCCGACGGCCCGGCCGCGCTGGTGGTCGAGGCGGACCGGCGCGCGGCGATCCACGCCGCGGTGGGCATGGCCCGGCGGGGCGACGTCGTGCTGGTGGCCGGCAAGGGCCACGAGCCGGGGCAGGAGGTCCACGGCGTGGTCACCCCCTTCGACGACCGCGACGTCGCCCGCGCGGCCCTCGGCGTCCCGGAGGGGCGATGAGGATCCCGGTCGCCGACCTCGTGGCCGCGGCGCCCGGCGTGGTGCGCCTCGCGGCCGGCGATCCCGCGGCGGTGGTCGACGGCGCGACGGCCGACTCGCGCGAGGTGCGCCCCGGGGCCCTCTTCGCCGGCCTGCCCGGTGAGCACCTGGACGGCGGCGACTTCGCCGCGGCGGCCCTGCGCGCCGGCGCGGGCGCGGTGCTGATCGGCGAGGCCGCCTGGGCCCGGGGCCGCGCCGATCTGGCCGGCGGCCCGGGCGCCGTGCTGGTGGCGCCCGATCCGGTCGCCGCGCTCGGGGCCGCCGGCCGGGCCGGGCTCCGGCGCACCGGCGCCCGGGTGGCCGCCATCACCGGCTCCTACGGCAAGACCACGACCAAGGACACCCTGGTGGCCATGCTGCGGGCCGCCGGGGTGCGGGCCGAGGGCACCCCGGGCAACCGCAACACCGAGATCGGCGTGCCCCTCTCGCTGCTCGGGATGCCCGAGGGCACCGAGGTGGCCGTGGTCGAGATGGGGATGCGGGGCTCCGGCCAGATCGCCGACCTGGTGGCCCTCGCCCCGCCGGACGTCGCCTGCGTCACCGCGGTGGGCCCCGTGCACCTCGAGCTGCTCGGGACGGTCGAGGCCATCGCGGCGGCCAAGAGCGAGATCCTGCTCACCCTCCGCCCCGGCCAGGCGGCCGTGGTGCCCGCGGGCGAGCCGCTGCTCGAGCCCCACCTGGCAAGGCTCGATCCGGGAGTGAGGGTCTTCCGGTTCGGCGCCGAGCCCGACATGGATCTCGACCTCAGCCTGAACAAGGCCTGGCAGCGCACCAACGCCGCCGCGGCGCTCGCCTGCTGCCGGGCGCTCGGGGCCGTGCCGGCGCCCGGCGCGCGCATCGAGGTCCCGCTCTCGGCCATGCGGGGGCAGGAGCGCCCCCTGCCGGGCGGCGGCGTCCTGATCGAGGACTGCTACAACGCCAACCCGCCCTCGATGGCGGCCGCCCTGGCCGACCTGTGCCGCCGTCCCGGCCGCCGGGTGGCCGTGCTCGCGGACATGATGGAGCTCGGGCCCGAGGAGGGGCGCTTCCACCGTGAGGTGGGGGCGGTGGCCGAGCGGCTCGGGGTCGACCTGCTGGTCGCGGTGGGGGTGCGCGGCCAGGGCTACGCCGACGGCGCCCCCGGCCTGGCGGCCCTGCGCTACCCCACGGTCGAGGCGGCGGCGGCCGATCTGCCGGGCCGGATCGAGCCGGGCGACGTGGTGCTGGTGAAGGGGTCGCGATCGATGGCCATGGAGCGGGTGGCCCGGGCGATCGCCGGTCCGGCGGCCGGCGGGTAGCGGGTGCCGCGCGTCCTCATCGCGGCGATCGGCGCGGCGATGCTCCTGCTCTTCCTGGGCCCGCGGTTCATCGCCTGGCTGCGCCAGAACGAGGTGGGGCAGTTCGTGCGCCCGCAGGGGGAGATCCCCGAGGGGCACATGGAGAAGCAGGGCACGCCGACGATGGGCGGCATCCTCATCCTGCTCGCGGCCACCCTGCCGTTCCTGATCCTCGCCACCCGCTCGACCGCGGCGATGATCGTGCTGTTCACCACCCTCGCCTGCGGGGCCATCGGCTTCGTCGACGACTTCATGAAGGTCTTCAAGAAGCGCTCGCTCGGCCTCTCGGGCCGCTGGAAGATGGCCGCGCTGGTGCTCATCACCGCCGCGCTGGTCCTGGTGGCGGTCCAGGTCGTGGGCGTGCCCACCACCCTCAAGCTCCATGTGATCAACGAGGAGATCGAGCTGGGGTGGCCGCTCTTCTCGATCATGGTGTTCCTGGTGCTGGCCGGGGCGACCAACGGCGTGAACCTGACCGACGGCCTCGACGGGCTCGCGGCCGGGACGACCGCGATCGCGATGATGACCTACACCGCGATGACGTTCGTGACCGGCGGCCAGCGGGACCTGGCGATCTTCGGGGCGGCGCTGGTCGGCGCCTGCGTGGGGTTCCTGTGGTTCAACTCCTACCCGGCGTCGGTGTTCATGGGCGACACCGGCTCCTACGCGCTGGGCGGCGCGCTCGCGGCGATGGCGGTGATGACCAAGACCGAGGTCCTGCTCATCTTCATCGGCGGGGTCTTCGTGATCGAGGCGCTCTCGGTGATGATCCAGGTCGTCGTCTTCAAGCGCACCCGCCGGCGGGTGTTCCTGATGACCCCCATCCACCACCACTTCGAGATGGCGGGGTGGAGCGAGACCAAGATCATCGTGCGGTTCTGGCTGATCGCCGCGATCTTCGGGGCGATCGGGTTCACCCTCTACTTCCGCGCCCTCCCCGCCTGATGCGCGTGCTGGTGGTCGGCCTGGCCCGCTCCGGCCGGGCGGCGGCCCTGCTGCTCCGCCGGCTCGGCCACGAGGTGGTGGCGGTCGACCGCGCCGCCGTCGCGGCGCCGGAGCTGACCGCCGCCGGCGTCCGGGTCCTGGCGCCCCACGACGCCGCCGTGCCGGGCGTGGACCTGCTGGTCAAGAGTCCCGGGGTCCCCCAGGAGGCGGCGCCGGTGGCCGCCGCGCGGGCCGCCGGCGTGCCGGTCTGGAGCGAGATCGAGCTCGCCGCCCGGCACCTGCCGAACCCGCTGCTCGCGGTGACCGGGACCAACGGCAAGACCACCACCACGGAGCTCACCGCCCACCTGCTGCGGGCGGCGGGCATCGACGCGATCGCCTGCGGCAACCAGGGCACCCCCCTCGCCGGCCTGGTCGGCACGGCCGGCCCGGCGGCGTGGCTCGTGGTCGAGTGCTCGAGCTTCCAGCTCGAGGACGTCCACGCCTTCCGCCCCCGCGGGGCGGTGCTCCTGAACCTCTCGCCGGACCACCTCGACCGCTACCCGAGCCTGAGTGCGTACCTCGATGCGAAGCTGAACGTCTTCCGCCACCAGCGCGCGGGCGACCTGGCCGTGGTCGCCGAGGGCATCGCCGCCCCCGGCCCGGCCGCCGGCCGGCGGATCGCGGAGGGCGGCCCCCGGGCGGGCGTCGTGGCCTGGGCGCGCGACGGCGTCCACGTGGCGGGGCTGGGCCGCATCGCCGCCTGGGACGAGGTGCCGATCCGGGGCCGCCACAACCGCGAGAACGTCATGGCCGCCTGCGCCCTGGCCGCCCATGCCGGGGCGGGGGCGGCCGGCCTCGCCGCCGGCCTGCGCACGTTCCCCGGCGTTCCCCACCGGCTGGAGGTGGTGGGCGACGCGGGCGGCGTGCGCTTCGTCAACGACTCCAAGGCGACCAACCCCGAGGCGGCCGTCGCCGCCCTGGACGCCTATCCGGCCGGGGTCCACCTGATCGCCGGGGGCCGGGGCAAGGCCACCCCGTTCGCGGACCTCGCCCGCGCCGCCCGTGGGGCGGTGGTCCGGGCGTACCTCATCGGCGAGACCGCGGCGGAGATCGAGGCCGCGCTCGCCGCGGAGGGGATCCCCTGCGTCCCGTGCGGCACCCTCGACGCCGCCGTGGCGGCCGCG
>JALOLS010000165.1 GCA_025455865.1 Thermoleophilia bacterium | reverse complement strand
CCGGTCCAGCACGCCGCCCAGGCGTTCTTCGCCGGCCCCGAGGCCTTCCCGGCGCCCCAGGCCTTCCACGAGTCCGGCCTCACGCTGCTGTTCCCCCCCTCGCGCCCGGGCGAGCCCATCCCCGGGGACCTCGTGGCGAGCGCGTTCTACCTGCTCGCCCGCTGGGACGAGCACCGGGTGGGCGCCCGCGACCGCTTCGGGCGGCTGCCGCTCGCCGAGAGCGCCTTCGCCCGCATCCGCGGCCTGGACCTGGCCGAGCCGGCCGTCGAGGGCTACGCGGCGGCCCTGCGCCGGGCGCTCGGCCTGCCCGGGCCCGGCGGGTGGACCGTGCACCTGACCCACGACATCGACCGCATCCGCCGCAACACCCCGCGCGGCCTGGCCCGGGGCGTGAAGCGGCGCGGCCCCCGGGCGCTCGCGGACCTCGCGCGCCCGGACGCCTGGGACAACCTGGCCGACCTGCTGGAGACGACCTCCCGGCGGGGCCTCGCGGCCACGGTCTTCCTGATCGGGCGGAACCGGCACCGGCTCGACGGCACGCCGCGCCGCACGTACGAGCGGGAGCGCGCGCGGATGGCCCGGGTGGTCCAGGCCGCCGGGAGCGAGGTGGGCCTGCACGCCGCGTTCGCATCCTCCGAGGACCCGGCCGCGCTCGCCGCGGAGCTCGGGTCCCTGCGTGCGGAGACGGGCCTCGCCGTGGAGGGCGTGCGGTACCACTACCTGCGGTTCCGTTACCACCAGACCGTGCGGTGGCTGGAGGACGCCGGGGCGCGCTACGACGCGAGCCTGGGCTTCAGCGAGGCGCCGGGCTACGCCTGCGGCATCGCCCGGCCGTTCCGGCCCTGGGTCGTGGGCGAGGAGCGGCCGGCGGACCTCGAGCTGGTGCCGCTCGCGGTCATGGACACCACCCTGCACTCCCACCTGGGCCTGGACGCCCCGGCGGCCGGGCAGGAGGCGCTCCGGGTGCTCGACGCCGCCCGGCGGGCCGGCGGCCGGGTCGCGCTCCTGTGGCACAACACCTACCTGGCCGACGAGCGCGCACCGGGCTACGGGCCGCTCTGGGGCGGCCTGCTGGACGAGCTCGGCGCCCGCGGGGCCACGATGGGCGCCATCCGCCCGCCCGCGGCGCCCGCGGCGGCGGACCTGGCCGGCCGGCGGGTGATCCACCTGACCACCGTCCACCGCCCCCGCGACGTGCGCATCTTCCACAAGGAGGTCGCGGCGCTGCGGGAGGCCGGCGCGGACGCCCGCGTGCTCGGGCTGGCCCGGCCGGCGCCCAGGGCCCGGCGGCTGGCCCTGGGCTGGCGCCTCGCCCGCCTGGCCCGCGCGCGGGAGGCCGACGTGTACCACGTGCACGACCCGGAGCTCCTGCCGGCCGCGCTCTGGCTGCACCGCACGAGCGGGCGCCCGGTGGTCTACGACGTGCACGAGTACCTGGGCCAGACCGCCCGCACCAAGCGGTGGCTGCCCGCGCCGCTCCGGCGCCCGGTGGCCGCCCTCGCGGCCGCGGTGGAGAAGGGCGCCGCCCGGCGGCTGTCGGGCGTGGTGGCGGTGAACGAGGACCTCGGCGCCCGCTTCGCCGACGCCGGCGCGCGGCCGGTCGCGGTGGTCACCAACTCGCCCTGGGCGGACGCCTTCCCGGCCGCGCCCCCGCCCCCGGCGCCGGTGGTGCTCTACGTGGGCGGGCTCGGGCCGCTGCGGGGCCTGGACCTGATGAAGCGGGCGTTCCCGCTCGTCGCGGTCCCCGGCGCCCGCCTGGTGCTGGCCGGACGCGGCGCGGTGGGGGACCTGCCGCCCCGGGTCGAGCACCTCGGCGAGGTCGATCACACCGAGATCCCGGGGCTGCTCGCGCGTGCCGCGGTGTGCTGGATCCCGCTACGCCGCCACCCGAACTACGACCGTGCGGTGCCGACCAAGCTGGTCGAGGCCATGGCCACCGGACGGCCGGTGGTGGCGAGCGACCTGCCGCGCACGGCCGCGATCGTGCGCGCCGCCGGCTGCGGCATCGTGGTGCCCGCCGACGACGCCGAGGCCCACGCCGCCGCCCTCACCCGGCTCCTGGCCGACCCCCGGGAGGCCGCGGCGATGGGCGCACGGGGGCGGGCGGCGTTCCTGGCCGGCCTGGCGTTCGAGCCGCAGGCCGCCCGGCTCACCCGCTTCTACGACGAGGTGCTGTCCGCCTGATGGCCCGTGTGCTCTATGTCTCCCAGTACTTCGTGAGCGCCGACCAGCCCGGCGGCGTGCGCCACTGGCAGCACACCCGGGCGCTCGCCCGGGCCGGCCACGACGTGACCGTGGTCACCTCCTACGTGCAGCACAAGGAGCGCACGGTCCCCGAGCGCTACCGGGGCCGGCGGATCGTGCACGAGCACGAGGACGGGCTGCACGTGATCCGCACCTACTCGACCCCGGGCTACGGGCGGGACCTGCGCTCGCGCCTGGCCAACTACGGCACGTTCGCCTGGTGGTCGTTCCTGGCCGAGCTCCGCCTGCCCCGGCCCGACGTCGTGGTGGCCTCCTCGCCGTCGCTGCCCGCGGCCGCCGCCGCGGCGGTCACCGCCGGCGCCCGGCAGAGCCGGTTCCTGCTCGAGGTGCGCGACCTGTGGCCCGACTCGGCCGTGGCGATGGGCCTGGTGAGCAACCCCCGGGTCATCGACGCCTCCCGGCGCCTGGAGCACTTCTGCTACCGCCGCGCCGACCGCATCGTCGCGCTGACCGAGGGCATCCGCGACGGCGTCATCGCGGCGGGCGAGAGCCCGGCCAAGGTCACCCTGATCACCAACGGCATCGACCTCGACGTCGCCCCCGACCCCGGCCTGCGGATCGAGCCGCCGGTGCCCGACGAGGCCTTCGTGGCCATGTACGTCGGCGCCCACGGCACCTACTCGAGCCTGTTCACCGTGCTCGACGCGGCCGAGCGCCTGCGCGACCGGGACGACATCCGCTTCGTGCTGGTCGGCGGGGGCGACCAGAAGCCCGCCCTGGTCGAGGACGCCGCCCGCCGGGGGCTCGCGAACGTGGCCTTCGTCGACCCGGTCCCCAAGCGCGAGGTGCCGGCGTGGCTCGCCCGCGCGGACCTCTGCCTGCTGCCCTACCAGGACCGTGAGCTCTTCGCGGGCGCGCTCCCCAACAAGACCTTCGACTACCTCGCCGCCGCCCGGCCCATCCTGGCCTCGGCCCCCGAGGGCGAGCTCACCCGCCTGGTGCGCGAGGCCGGCTGCGGGCCGGTCACCCCGCCCGAGGACGCCGCGGCGATGGCCGACGCGGTCGCCCGGGCGGCCGCCGACCGCACGGCCACCCGGGAGATGGGCGAGCGGGGCGCGGCGTACGCCCGTGAGCGGTACGACCGCCGCGCCCTCGCCGCCCGCTTCGTCGGGCTGGTGGAGTCGCTGGCCTAGCCGGCGGCCGCCGCGAGCACGGCGGCCGAGGCCCGGAGCGCCGGGGCGTCCGCGGCCGCCTGCGCGGCCGAGCGCAGGATCAGCGCCGAGGGCGGGATCGCCGGCAGGCCCACCCGGGCCACGGCCGCGGCCCGCAGGGCCCGGAGCCGGTCCGGGGGCAGCGCCACGGCCCGGGTCACGCCCGCGAGCCCGCGCAGGGTCAGGCGCCGGGCGGCCGGCGTGCGCGCGGCGCGAAGCACCCG
>JALOLS010000015.1 GCA_025455865.1 Thermoleophilia bacterium | reverse complement strand
CCGGTGGCAGGGGACCACCAGCGGGACCGGGTTGGTGGCCATGGCGGTGCCCACCGCGCGGGCCGCGCGGGGACGGCCGGCGGCGTCGGCGAGCTCGCCGGTGGAGCGCACCTCGCCGGGCGGGATCTCGGCGCAGGCCCGCAGCACCTGGCCCCGGAAGCCACCGGGCATGAGCGACCAGTCGATCGCCCGGGGCGCGTCGCCCGGGTCGCCGGGAGCCGGCTCGGCGCCCGTGCGGCCGGCGACGAGCGCCCGGAAGCCGGCCTCGTCCCACTCCCCCTCGGCGGTCGCCACGACGCCCCGCGGCGACCAGGCGAACCACCAGGGTCCGTGGAGGGTGTCGCGGCGCGCGTAGGCCACGGGCTCGGGCAGGGCGCTCACGCCGGGCATCCTCGCACGCCGGCCGGACACCGGGCAAACTGCCCGTCCGTGACCGGCGACCTCCCGCTGCTGAACCCTCCGTCGTGCCCGGGCTGCTTCGTCTGCGGATCGGGCAACCCCTCCGGCCTGGGCCTGCACATCTTCCGCGACGGCACCGACGCGGTGGCCACCTTCCGGGCCGAGGACCGCCTGCAGGGCTACCCCGACCGCCTGCACGGGGGGGTGGTGGGGCTCCTGGTGGACGAGATGCTGGTCTACGCCGGCGCCCCCCACGGCGTCTGGGGCATGACCGCGAAGGTCCGCTACTGGCTCCGGCGGCCCATCCCCCTGGACGCCACCCTGGCCCTGCGCGGGCGGCTCATCCAGCGCTCCGAGCGCGGCTACCGCGCGGTGGTGCGGATCGAGCTCCCCGGGGAGGTCCTCGCCGCGGAGGGCGAGGGGATGTGCGTCATCCGGCCATCCGGTTGACCGACGCGGTGGGGCCGAGCACCACCACGAAGTCCCCCGGCCCGAGCACCTGCTCGAGGTCGGGCGCGGGGGCCAGCGGAGCGTCGCCGCGCTTGAGCGCGAGGGCGCTGACCCCCTCGTGGCGGGCGCACGCCTCACCCAGGCGCACCCCGTCGAGCACCGAGCCTGAGCGGACCTGGATCTCCTCGAGCACCATGTCCTCGCCCCCCCGCACCAGCTCGACGAAGTCCACCACGGCCGGGCGCAGCGTGAGGGCCGCCATCCGCCGCCCGGACAGGTCATAGGGCGAGACCACCCGGTCGGCCCCGGCCCGCTCCAGCCGGTCGCGCGAGCGCGGGTCGGACGCCCGGGCCACGATCACCAGCGAGGGCTTGATCTGGCGGGCGGTGAGGGTGATGAACACGTTGACCGCGTCGGAGTCCACCGCGCACACCAGCCCGCGGGCCCGGTGGATGCCGGCCTGGGCCAGCACGTCCTCGTCGCTCGGGTCGCCGATGAGGTACGGGATGCCGCGGCGCTCCAGGCGCGCGCCCACGGCCTCGTCGGTCTCGATGACCATGAACGGCTCGCCGTTGGCCCGCAGCTCGTCGGCGACCGCGCGCCCCACGCGCCCGAACGCGCAGATGATGTAGTGGTCGCTCAGGCGGTCGATGCGCCGCAGCGTACGCCGCTGGCGGATGGTGCCCTGGAGCTCGCCGGACACCACCAGGTCGGTGAACGTGGCGATGGCCGCGAACACCGCGCCGAGGCCCACGGCGAGCAGGCTGATCGTGAAGATCTCCCCCGCCCGGTCCAGGGGGTTGACCTCGCGGAACCCGACCGTGGTCAGGGTGGTCACCGTCATGTAGACGGCGTCGAGGACGTTCCAGCCCTCGACCACCACGTAGCCGATGGTGCCGTAGGCCAGCGCGGCCACCAGGAGGAGGAGCGGCAGCCGGAACCGGCGCAGGATTGACCGGGTGCCAGGTGTCCCCATGCGCCACGGATCATGCCCGCAGGCGCGGCCGCCGGGCCCCGGCGGGACTACGATCGCGGGCCTGCACGCTCCCGATCCCGTGAGGACCACACCGTTGAGCGAACGCCTGATGCGGCTGGGCCACAGCCCCGACCCCGACGACGCGTTCATGTTCTACGCGCTCGCCGAGGAGCTGATCCCGGCCGACGGGTTCCGCTTCGAGCACCTGCTGCGCGACATCGAGACCCTGAACCGCTGGGCGATGGAGGGGCGGCTCGAGATCACCGCGATCTCGGTCCACGCCTACGCGAAGGTCGCCGACCGGTACCGGCTGCTGCCCCACGGGGCCTCGATGGGCGAGCGCTACGGGCCCATCGTGGTCGCCCGCGAGGAGCTCGACCCGGCGCGGCTGCCCTCCCTGCGGGTGGCGGTCCCCGGCGCGCTGACCAGCGCCTTCCTCGAGCTGCAGCTCGCGGTCGGCCGCATCGCCGATCCCCACCTGGTGCCGTTCGACCGGGTCCTCGACGTCGTCGAGTCCGGGGAGGCCGACGCCGGCCTGGTCATCCACGAGGGCCAGCTCACCTACCCGGACCAGGGTCTGGTGAAGGTCCTCGACCTCGGCGAGTGGTGGGACGAGCTCACCGGGGGCCTGCCCCTCCCGCTCGGGGCGAACGCGGTCCGCCGCGACCTGGGCGATGACGTGATCGTCCGCCTGTCCCACCTGCTGCGCGAGAGCATCCGCTACGGCCTGGAGCACCGGGAGGCCGCGCTGGCCCACGCCGCCCGCTACGGCCGCGGCCTCAACGCGGACCTGAACGACCGCTTCGTCGGGATGTACGTCAACGACCGGACCCTGGACTACGGCGAGGACGGGCGCCTGGCGGTGGCCGAGCTGCTTCGCCGCGGCAAGGAGGCCGGCCTGGTCGACCGCGAGGTGCCGGTCGACTTCGTCGAGGACTGACGCCGGGGGGCGCGGTGGGGCGCGACTGGCAGGCCGAGATCGACGCGTGGACCGAGCGGTTCCGCCACGTGGCCGACCCCCCCGAGCCGTTCGCCACCGCGCTGCGCGAGGGCTGGGACCCGGCGGTGCGCCGGTCGCTGGCCGAGGCGGCCGAGGCGTACGCCACGCGGCACGAGGCGTGGGTGCGCCAGATCGCCGGCGCGGGCGTGGACCTGGTGCGGCTGGACACCAGGGGCGACGACTGCGGGGCCTGCCGGCGCTACGCGGGCAAGGGCTACTCCCTCCGGGGCGAGACCCCCGGGCTTCCGCCCCCGCCCCCGCTCCCCATCTGCCCGGCCTGCCGCCACACGCTCAACCTGCTCACCCCGTTCTTCCTCCAGAGCACCGACACCACGGTCGAGGACCTGATCGAGCAGGCCGTGCCCTACACGCCCCCGGAGTGAGGCCGGCGCGCCGGTCAGGGGGCGGCGGGGGCGGCCGGGCGCACGTTGACCGCCCGCGCGGCGTCCGGGGGCACCCGGACCGTCCGGCCCCCCACGCGCAGCGCGATGGGCCCGCCGAAGGGCTCGCGGCCGACCACCTCGACCAGCGCGTCGGGGACGATCCCGCGCTCGGCCAGGAACCGCAGCAGCGCCGGGTCCCGGTCGCTCACCCGGGCCACCGCGGCGCGGGCCCCGTCGGGCAGGTCGCACATGAGGTCGGGGCTCACCGGGGCCACATGGCCTGCGGCGGTCGGGATGGGGTCCCCGTGGGGGTCGCGGTCGGGATGGCCGAGCGCGGCGGCGATCCGCGCCTCGAGGGCCTCGGAGATGTGGTGCTCGAGCACCTCGGCCTCGTCGTGGACCTGGTCCCAGGGCACCCCGAGCGCCGTGGCGAGGTACGTCTCGAGCAGGCGGTGGTGGCGCACGACCTCGAGCGCCGCCCGCCGGCCGCGGCCGGTCAGCTCGACCCCGCGCTCGACCGGGCTCACGTAGCCCATCCGGCCCAGGCGCTTGAGCATGTTCGACGCCGACGCCGGGGTGACGCCGAGGGCCTCGGCCACCCGGGAGGTCGTCACCGGGCCATCCGGGTCCTGCTCGACCAGGCCGTAGACCGCCTTGAGGTAGTCCTGGACGGCCGGGCTGGGCCGGGGCTCGGCGGGGTGCTCGGCCACCCTGCGATCCTAGTCGCGCCGCCCGCGCGGGCCGGACGGAGCGGCCGCCGGGCGCCAAGCGGCGCGGGTCTGCTGGAACACCGAACTTTTGCGCCCTCGATCACGGCCCCATAACAACTGGCTGCGACGCTCATCGCATGGCCACTCTCGCGACCCCCGTCCAGCCCCTGCGCCCCGCCTCACCCGCATGGCGCCCCCCGCTCGCCCAGATGGACCTGTTCTCAGGTCTGCCCGATCGCGACCTCGCGATGCTGGACCTGCGGCTGCCCGTCGTCCGCTGGCCCCGCGACGCGGAGATCCCCGCGGCGCTGACCCGGACGAACCACCTCTACATCGTGCGCGAAGGTCGCGTGGCGCTGTTCGAGCGCACCGGCCCCGGCCACGAGATCATGATCACGCTCCTCGACGCCGGCGCGGTCTACTCGACGCTGGGCGAGGCGCCCCCGCCGACGGCCGCCGCGCTGGAGACCGCCGCGGTCACCCCCCTCCCGGGTCACGCGGTCGAGACCCTCATCGCCCGCTATCCGCGCTTCGGGCTCAACCTGGCCCAGCTCCTGACCGACCGCATCGCCGTGCTGCGCGAGACCGTCGCGCTGGTGAGCGAGATGCGCGTCGAGGACCGGCTGCGCGCGCGCCTGCACCAGCTCGCCGAGCGCTTCGGCACCGCGACGCCGTCCGGCGTGCGGCTGCAGCTGGACCTGACCCATGCCCAGTGGGCATCCCTGATCGGCGCCTCGCGCGAGGCGGTCACCACGGCCTTCGGGAAGCTCCGCGCCCAGGGCACGGTGGAGATGGAGGGCCGCTCGATCACCATCCCGTGGGAGGTCGTGCGCGCCCACGAGGCCGAGCGCGAGCGGGCGATGGCGCCCGCGGACGGCGCCGAGGCCGCGCTGGCCTGACGGCGGGCGGGCGGGAACGGACCCTCCGCCGCCGCCGTCCCGGGGCACGGACCGCCCCTCCCTGCCGGGCCGCCCCACCCCCGGGGCGGCCCGGTGAGGGCTCGACGTGCCCTAGCATCGGCATGGTGAGCGAGCCCGCCTGGCACGTCGATCCCACCGGACGGCACGAGCACCGGTGGTGGGACGGCTGGCGCTGGACCGCCGACGTCGCCGACCGCGGGGTGGTCTCCCGCGACGAGACCGGGCCCGCCCTTCCCGGGCTCCCGCCGCCGCCCGCGCCCGGCGCGGGTCCGGCCGGCGCCCGGGCCGGCGTGCCGGACCTGGTCGCGGTCGCCACCCGCCCCACCAGCGGCAAGGCGGTGGCGGCGCTCACGTGCGGCATCTGCGGCCTGGTGATCGTGCCCTTCGTCCCGTCGATCGTGGCGATCGCCCTGGCCCTGGCCGCCCGGGCCGACCTGCGCCGCGAGCCGCGCCTGGAGGGTGACGGGATGGCCACCGCGGGGCTCGTGACCGGCATCGTGGGCACCGTCCTGTGGGGCGCCCTGATCCTGGTCGCGGTCATCGCCGCGGCCGCCGGGGCCTGACCCGCACCCGTCCCCGGTGGGCCTCGCCCGCCGGAGGGTGCAGAATGCAGGGGTGACCCGCCCGGACCCCCGGCGGCGGCCGGCCCGCCGACCGCCCTCCCGGCGCCTGCCCCCCTGGCTCCTGCTGATGGTGGGGGTCGTGGTGCTGGCGCTCGCCGCCGCCGCGCTCACCCGCGGCGGCGGGGACGACGATGCAGCCCAGGAGGCGGCGGCCGCCCCGGTGCGCAGCACCAGGACCGCGCCCGCGGCCGGCCAGGACGTCGACCTCGGCCCGCGCGACATGGAGCTGGTCCGCATGGCCGCCAAGGGCCAGGGGGTGCTCTCGGGCGGCGGGACCCGGCCGGCCGTCGCGCTCACCTTCGACGACGGTCCCGACGAGTACACCGGGCGCATCCTGGACGAGCTCGAGCGGCTGCAGGTCCCGGCCACCTTCTTCGTGCTCGGCCGCATGATCGAGGCCCGGCCGGGCGACCTGCAGCGGATCGTGGACGCCGGCCACGAGGTCGCGGTGCACACCTGGACCCACCCGGACCTGACCAGGCTCGACCCGGCCCGGGCCCGGGAGGAGATCACCCGGACCGCGCAGGCCCTGGGCGACGCGTCCGGGGTCGCGCCGCGGCTGTTCCGCCCGCCCTACGGGGCCATCGACCCCCGCGTGCTCGCCCAGATCAAGCGCGAGCGGCTGGTCACGCTGCTGTGGGACGTCGACACCGGCGACTGGCGCCGGCCTGGCGCCCAGGCCATCGCGGCCGAGGCGGTCCAGAAGGCCGGGCCCGGCTCGGTCATCCTCCTGCACGACGGGGGCGGGGACCGCAGCCAGACGCTCGAGGCGCTCCCCGAGATCGTCCGCGGCCTGCGGGCCCGGGGGTTCGAGTTCACCACCGCCGGCGACCTGCTGGTGAGCGACCCGCCACGGGCCTCCGACGTCGTCGACGAGCGCGGCTCCTCCTACAACTGAGCATCCCGTGACCGACCCGATCACCGACCGCGAGGACCTCGCCCGCCGCCTGAGCGACGCGCCGGCCGCCCTGGAACGCCTCCGCTCGGCGCGCGAGGCCCTGGACCGCCTGCAGGCCATCGGCCGCGCGCTCGACCAGATCGAGTCCGCCCGCGAGGCGCTGGACCGGCTGGACGCGGTCCGGTCGGCGTTCGACCCCGCGCTGATCGCCGAGGCGCGCGAGGCCTTCGAGCGCATCCAGCGCCTGTCCGCGGCGCTCGACCCGGGGGCCATCCAGGAGGCCAGCCGCGCCTTCGCCCACCTGCACACCGCCGGGCGGGCCCTGGAGCAGCTCCACCAGGCCGAGAAGGCGCTGGACGACCTCCAGGAGGCCAGCCGCTCCTTCGCCCACCTGGAAGGCATCGGGCGCGCCCTGGACCCGGAGCTGATCGACGGGGCCCGGGGGGTCTTCGGGCGCCTCCAGGGCGGTCCCGGGGACGACGCCGGCGCGGAGGCGCCCCGCCCCGGGTAGGACCCCGTCAGTCCTCCTCGTCGTGGTCCTCGTGGGCCTCGCCGAGGAGCCAGGCGTCGACGGCCAGCGTCCAGTCCCCGTCGTCGTCGGCCAGCACCGCGCGCATGCCCATGTCCCGGGCCGCCTCCACGTTGCGGGCCTGGTCGTCGACGAACAGGACGTCCTCGGGGTCGGTGCCGTCCGCGATGAGCGGCTCCAGGGCGGCGTGGTCGGGCTTGACCAGGCCGGTCCGGCTGGAGATGAGGATGCGGGCGGCGAGATCGGTGACCCCCTCGGCCGCGAGCACCGGGTCCACCCACTCGTGCCGGTGGTTGGACACGATCCAGATGTCGGCCATCGCCGCCCACTCCGGAAGGCGCCCCATCGCCGGGAGCGGGTCGAGGCGCAGCAGCCGCCGTCCGGCCTTGGGCGCGATCTCCAGGCGGTCCCAGATGGCATCCTCGGGCAGCCGGCCCGCGAAGTAGGGCATCCGGAAGTCGCGGCCGAGCAGCGCGCGCACCTCGGCGCGGTCGCGGCCGGTGCGCCGGGCGACCCGCTTGGCCGTGCCCGGCAGGAACGGCCGGATGAGCACGCCGCCCAGGTCGAGCCCCAGGCGCCGGGTGCGCCGGCGGCCGCCCACGGCGCGGGCCCGCATCCGGGCCGAGCGCTTCGGCTTGGAGTGGCTCACGGGGCCCGGATCCTACGCGGGCGCGGCCCGCACCGGCCGGCGCCGGTCCTCAAGGGGCCCGGGGGGACGGCCGACCGGGGTGACACGTGCCCCGCAATCCGGAGGTCCCGTGCCCTCACACGTGCGCCCGGCCCTCGCGGCCGCCCTGGTCGCGCTCGCGGCCGCCGCATCCCTCGGCCTCGCCGGCCGCCTGCTCGCGGTGGCGACCGGGCCGCCGGCGCCCGCCGGCCATGTCCACCGGGCGCACTCCGCGCCCGCGCCGGCGACGGTGGTGGTGCGCGAGTGGTCGTCGAGCGTGCGGACCGGCCCGGTGCCGGCGGGGGGCGCGGTCGTGGTGGCGAACGCGGGTCGCATGGCGCACCGCCTGGTGCTCGTGCGCGTGGGCGGGGGCCCCGTGGGCGCGCCGGTGCGCGTGGCCCCCGGGCGGCGGGCGAGGATGGGCGCCCGCCTCGCCGCGGGCCGCTACGAGGTGCGGTGCCTGGCGCACGGGCGCCGGCACGGGCCGGTCGTGGCGCGCCTGCGCGTGGCCGCCGAACGGCCGGCCCGGGGGGCCGCGGCGGCGGTCGTGGACCTCTCCACCGCGCAGATGCTCCGGTTCGACCGGACCCTGATCCGGGCGCGGGCGGGGCGGGTGACCCTGCGGCTGAAGAACACCACGCCGCTCCAGCACAACGTCGCCCTGCGCGGGCCCGGGGTGGACGTGGACGGCCCGGTGGTCGGCCAGGGCCAGACCAGCACCCTCACCGCCCGCCTGGCCCCCGGGACCTACCGGGTGGTGTGCGCGGTGCCCGGCCACGAGGGCGCCGGGATGCAGGCCCGCCTGGTGGTGAGCGCCGCGGCCCCGCGGGGCCCGGAGCCCGCGGCGGGGCCGGACGCGCCCGCCCCCGCCGGGCCGGCCGATGCCCCGGACGCCCCGGCGGGCGGTGAGGTCCGCCTGACCACCGCGTCGCTCCTCGCGTTCGACCGCGCCCACGCGACCGTCCGGGCCGGGCGCGTCACCGTGTGGCTCACCAACACCACCCCGCTCGAGCACAACGTGGCCCTGCGCGGCCCCGGGGTCGCCGTCGAGGGCCCGGTCGTCGGGAGCGGCGGCACCACCTCGGTCAGCGCCGACCTCGCCCCGGGCGACTACACCGTCCTCTGCGCCGTCGCCGGCCATGAGGGCGCCGGGATGCGCCTGACCCTGACCGTGGTCACCGGCCCCGTGCCGCCCGCCGGGCCCGATCCGGTGCCACCGCCCGGGACCGGGCTCCCGGGCCCGCCGCAGGTGCCCCCGGCACCGGCGCCGCCCGGGGGCCCGCTCGCCCTCGTGACCAGCGGCATGTTCGGGCTGACCCCGGGCGCCCTCTCCGCCCCGGCCGGCCCCGTGACCATCACCCTGGCCAACGCGAGCCCGCTGGAGCACAACATCGCCCTGCGGGGCCCGGGGGGCATCATCGCCCAGGGGCCGACGGTGGGCGGCGGCGGCACGTCGGGGGTCACCGCCGACCTCGCCCCCGGCGTCTACACGTTCCTGTGCACGGTGGCCGGCCACGAGGCGGCCGGGATGACCGGGGCGCTGACCGTGGGCGCCGGCCCCGCCCCGCCGCCGCCCCCCGCCCCGGTGACCGGCCAGGGCCTCTTCCGCGCCAACTGCGGCGGCTGCCACCGGCTCCGCGACGCCGGGACCACGGGCACGGTGGGCCCGGACCTGGACGACCGGCGCCCGGACCGGGACAGGGTCCGGCGCCAGATGATCCGCGGCGAGGCGCCGATGCCCTCCTTCGCGGGCACCCTGACCGACGCCGAGATCGACACCGTCGCGGGCTACGTCGCCGCCGCGGTGGGACGCTCGGGGTAGCCGGCCAGGCGCGCGCGCTCGACCACCTGGGCGGCCATCCGCCGCGTGGCCTCGTCGATCATCTCGCCGGCGTGGACGGCGGCGCCGCGGCCCTGCTCCTCGGCCGCACCGACGGCGGCCAGGACGGCCCGGGCCCGCTCCAGGTCCTCCGGTGCGACGCCGAACACCTCGTTCAGGACGGGGACCTGTGCGGGGTGGACGCTCCACTTGCCGTCGTAGCCCAGCGCCCGCGCGCGCCGGGCCGAGGCGCGCAGGCCGTCGGGATCGTGGATGCCGGCGAAGGGCCCGTCGACCGCCTGGAGGCCGGCCGCGCGGGCGGCGACCAGGATCCGCGAGAGCGCGTGGTGGAGCGCGTCGCCCGGGTAGCCGGGGACCTCCCCGCCGATCGAGGTCGTCGGCATGCCCGCCGCCGCCGCGAAGTCGCCCGGCCCGAACACCAGCGCCTCCATGCGCCGGGGGCAGCAGGCGGCGAGCGCCTCCGCGGCCACCAGGCCGGCGGGGTCCTCGATCTGCACCTCCAGCCCGATGGCGCCCGGGGCGATGCCGGCGTCCTGCTCGATCCCGGCCAGGAGGTGGTCCGCGAAGGCCACCTCGCCCGGCGAGGCGACCTTGGGGAGGATCACCACGTCCACCCGCCCGGGCGCCGCGCCCACGCCCTCGATCAGGTCCCGGTGGCACCAGGGCCCGCCCACCCGGTTCACCCGCACCGCGAGCGTCGCCGCGCGGAAGGGCGGGCCGCCGAGCGCGGCGGCCACCAGGGCCCGCGCGTCCGCCTTGGCCGCGGGCGCCACGGAGTCCTCCAGGTCCAGGAAGACCAGGTCGGCCGGGATGTCGCGTGCCTTCTCGACCATGCGCGCGCTCGCGCCGGGGACGGCGTGGCAGGAGCGGCGGAGGCGCACCGGCCGGGACACGCGACGGAGGATATCCCGGACGCGGCGGGGGCCTGCCTCCCGAAGGCCCCCGCCGCACCGGGTCCCTAGCCCCGAGGGGGTGGGGGCTCGGGCTCGTCCGCCCCGTCGTCCGGGGCGATCCTCGGCAGCGCGACCAGCACCAGCGCGACCCCGGCGAGCACCAGCGCGGCGGCGGTGAACAGCCACGACGGCTCGACGCGCCCTCCGGCCGCCGCCGCCAGCACGGCGACCCGCACGCAGAGGGCGCCGCCGGCCAGGAGCAGGGCGAGGCCGGCGGGGGCCGCCGCCCGGCGGACCCGGGGCCGGCGGGCGCGGGGGGCCAGGGCGACGGCGGCGGGCGGGGCCGCGGTGCTCACCCGGCCACCGCCAGCGCCAGGCCCTCGGCCGCGCCGAAGCCGCCGAGCTCCCGTCGCGAGTGCACGCCGAGCTTGCGCAGGATGGACTGCGCGTGGGTGCGCACGGTGTGCCAGGACACCCCGAGACGCAGCGCGATCTCCTTGTAGGTGAGGCCCTGGCGCATGAGGCGCAGGACCACCCGCTCCTGATCGGTCAGCACCCCGTGCTGGGCCACGCTCTGCCGGGCCAGGGCGCCGAGGGAGCGGACGACCTCCACGTCGAAGCGGACCACCCCGCGCAGGGCGTCGGCGACCGCCTCGAGCACCGCCTCGCGGGTCCAGGTGGCGAGGACGACCCCGACCGCCCCGGCGGCGAGCGCCTCGACCTGGGCGGCGCTCGACCCGTCCCAGGTCGCCACCAGCACCCGCGCGGATGGATGGGCCTCGCGGATGGTCCCGACCAGGTCGAGTCCCGGCCCGTCGGCGAGCCGCTCGTCCACCACGGCCAGCAGGGGCGGGCGGGCGGCGGCCAGCGCGAGCGCCTGGCCGGTGGTGTGGGCGACCACCGGCTCCAGGGGCGGCTCGCGCAGGAAGCCGGCGAGCCCGGCGGCATAGGCCGGCGAGCCCGAGGCGACCAGCACGGCGACGGCGGCATCACTCAACGCTTCGTCGCCCTCCCTGGCGGTGCGTGGGTCACGGATGGCGGCTGCGGCGTGCGCATGCCGTCGCACCCCTCATCGGCAGCCCCGGCGCGAGGCTGTACGGGCGTTCGGGCGGTTCCTGGAGGTTCCGGGCGCCGCCGCGGCGGCCCGCGTCAGCGCCCGCCCACCTCCCGCAGGGCCGCGGCGGCGCCGGCCAGCGCGGCGCTCGCGACCGCGGCGCCCTCGGGATCGCCCCGGCGGGCGGCGGCGGCCATGCGGTCGAGTGCGGTGGAGAAGGGCACGTAGGCGGCGACCGCCCGCCGGCGCTGGGCGTCGAGACGCTGATCCTCCAGGCGCGCCGCGGCCAGGCGGTCGCGGGCCAGGCGGACGCGGCCGGCCGCCGCGGTGAGGGGGGCCGCGACGGCCCGCAGCTCGGCCGGGGTCGGCGCGGGCGGCAGGCGCACCAGCGCGGCCCGGGCGTCGCGGGCCGCGTCGGCGGCCTCGGCGGTGTCGGCCAGGTAGCGCTCGGCCGAGACCGTGGTGCCGGGGGCGAGGGGCGTGGTGGCCGGCCCGAGCGACCCGCCGCAGCCGGCGAGGGCGAGCGCGAGCGCCAGGGCGCCGAGGACGATGAGCCGGCGCGGCATCCGCGCGATGCTACCGCCACCCGGCCGGCCGGCGCGTCACGGGGGGCCGGGGAGCCGGGGGCTATGCTCCGACGTCGTGGCCCGCCTCGACGACCTGCCCCTCGGCCTGTCCTACGACGACGTGCTCCTGGTGCCGCAGCGCAGCGGCGTGCACAGCCGGAGCGCCGTGGACGCCTCGAGCCGCCTCACCCGGCGCCTGCGCCTGGCCGCGCCGGTGGTCTCGGCCAACATGGACACCGTCACCGAGGCGCGCATGGCCATCGCCATGGCCCGCGCCGGGGGCCTCGGGGTCATCCACCGGTTCCTCACCGTCGAGCAGCAGGTGGCGGAGGTGGCCCGGGTCAAGCGGGCCGAGGCCCTGGTCATCAGCGACCCGCACACCATCCCGGACTCGGCGACGCTCGGCGAGGCGCGGGAGGTCGCCGACCGCCTGGGCGTCGGCGGGCTGGTCGTGGTCGGCGACGACGGCCGGGTCGCGGGCATCCTGACCCGCCGCGACATGCTCCTGCGCGACGACGACGCCGCCCCGGTGCGCGGCCTCATGACCCCGCGGGACCGCCTGGTCTCGGCCCCCCCGGGGACCGGGGCCGACGAGGCCGCCGTGCTGCTGCGGGACGCCCGGGTGGAGAAGCTCCCACTCATCGACGCCGACGACCGCCTGGCCGGGCTCATCACCCTGCGCGACCTCCTGCAGCGCCGCGAGCGGCCCGAGGCGACCAAGGACGGCCGCGGGCGCCTGGCCGTGGGCGCCGCCATCGGGGTGCGCGGCGACTACCTGGACCGCGCCCGCGCGCTGGCCGAGGCCGGGGTCGACGTGCTGGTGCTCGACATCGCCCACGGCCACCAGGAGCAGGCCATCCGGGCCATCGACCGGGTGCGTGAGTGGGTCGGCGACGTCGACCTGGTGGCCGGCAACGTGGCGACCCCGGAGGGTGCGCGCGACCTGGCCCTGGCCGGCGCGGACGCCGTCAAGGTCGGGGTGGGCCCGGGGTCGGCCTGCACCACCCGGGTGGTCGCCGGGGTCGGGGTCCCGCAGCTCTCGGCCGTGCTGGCCTGCGCCGAGGCGCTCGCCCCGCATGACGTCCCGCTCATCGCCGACGGCGGCGTGCGCGCCGGCGGCGACGTGGCCAAGGCGATCGCGGCCGGCGCCGAGACCGTGATGGTCGGCAACCTCTTCGCGCGGGCCACGGAGAGCCCGGGTGTGGCGGTCACCCGCAACGGCAAGCGGGTCAAGGTGTTCCGCGGCATGGCCTCAGAGGCCGCCGCCAAGGCCCGGATGGCCGCCGAGGGGATCGAGGAGACCGAGTTCGTCCCCGTGGTCGCCGAGGGCGTGGAGGCGGTGGTCCCGCTCGCCGGCGACGCCGCGATGCTCGTGCACCAGCTCGTCGGGGGCCTGCGGTCGGCCATGAGCTACACCGACGCGACGACGGTCCGGGAGTTCCAGGACAACGCGCGGTTCGTGCGGATCACCGTGGCGGGGCTCAGGGAGAGCCACCCCCACGACGTGGACATGTAAGGGCGCGGCCGAGTCGGTCGGGAGGCCGTGTCCCGTCTCTCAGGGCGCGGCCGGGTCATCCGGGCGCCGGTGCGGCAGGGCCGGCACTAGACTGCCCCGCGGTCCCGCCCCCGCCCGAAAGGCCCCCGACGTGCCCGCGGCCCTCGCGTCCCCCGAGCTGTGCATCACCACCGTCCGCACGCTGGCGATCGACGCCGTGCAGAAGGCGAACTCGGGCCACCCGGGCGCTCCGATGGGCCTCGCGCCGCTGGCCTGGCGGCTGTGGACCGGCCCCATGCGCCACGCGCCGGCCGACCCCGCCTGGCCCGACCGGGACCGCTTCGTGCTCTCGGCCGGGCACGCGTCGATGCTGCTCTACGCGATGCTCCACGTGACCGGCTACGACCTGCCGCTCGCCGAGCTGGAGCGCTTCCGGCAGTGGGGGAGCGCCACCCCGGGCCACCCGGAGCGCGGTGAGACGCCCGGGGTCGAGGTGACCACCGGGCCGCTCGGGCAGGGGTTCGCGAACGCCGTCGGGCTGGCCCTGGCCGAGCGGATGCTGGCCGAGCGCTACAACCGCCCCGGCCACGAGGTGGTCGACCACCGCACGTGGACGATCTGCTCGGACGGCGACCTCATGGAGGGCATCAGCCACGAGGCGGCGTCGCTGGCCGGCTTCCTCGGCCTGGAGCGCCTCATCGCCGTGTACGACGACAACCACGTGAGCCTGGACGGGCCCACGGCGCTCTCGTTCCGCGAGGACGTGCCCGCGCGCTTCGCCGCCTACGGCTGGCGGGTCATGCGGATCGACGACGGCAACGACCTGGCCGAGATCGACCGGGTGCTCGCCGCCGCGGCCGAGCCCGACGGGCGGCCGACGCTCGTCGCCTGCCGCACCCACATCGGCTTCGGGTCGCCGAACAAGCAGGACTCCTCCAAGGCGCACGGATCGCCGCTCGGCGAGGAGGAGGTCCGGCTCACCAAGCGCGCCTACGGCTGGCCCGAGGACGCGCAGTTCCGCATCCCGGACGAGGTCGCGGCCTGGCGGGAGGAGCTCCGCGGGCGGGGCCGGGCGCTGGTGGCGGCCTGGGACGAGCGGATGGCCGCCTACGCCGACGACCATCCGGACCTCGCGGCCGAGATGGTCCGGACCCTGGCGGGCCGGCTTCCCGCCGGCGCGTTCGACGACCTCCCCCGCTGGCCCGCGGGGGAGAAGCTCGCCACCCGGGTCGCCTCCGGCGCCGCGCTGAACGCCATCGCCGCCCGGGTGCCGGAGCTGGTGGGCGGCGCGGCCGACCTCGCGAGCTCCACCAACACCACCATCACCGGCGGCGGCGACGTCACCCCGGGGTCGTTCGCCGGGCGCAACCTGCACTTCGGGGTGCGCGAGCACGCGATGGGCGCGATCGTCAACGGCATGGCCGCCCACGGCGGGCTGCGGCCCTTCGGGTCGACGTTCCTCACGTTCTCCGACTACATGCGCAACCCGATCCGCATGGCGTCGATGATGCACCTCGGGGTGATCCACGTCTTCACCCACGACTCGGTCGGCCTGGGCGAGGACGGCCCCACCCACCAGCCCGTCGAGCAGGTCGCGAGCCTGAGGGCCATCCCCGGCATGGTGGTCATCCGCCCCGGTGACCCCAACGAGACGGCGGCGGCCTGGCGGGTGGCGGTGGAGCGCACCGACGGCCCGACGCTCCTGGTGCTCACCCGCCAGGGCCTGCCGGCCATCGACGGGCCGGCCGACGTGGCCCGCGGCGCCTACGTGCTCGAGCCGGGCGACGACTGCATCCTCATGGCGACCGGGTCGGAGCTGCAGGTGGCCCTCGCCGCCCGTGAGGCCCTCGCCGCCGAGGGGGTGGCGGCACGGGTGGTCAGCATGCCCTCGTGGGAGCTCTTCGCGCGCCAGGACCGCGCCTACCGCGACACGGTGCTGCCCCCCGGCATCACCGCCCGGGTGGCGGTGGAGGCCCTCTCCCCCTTCGGCTGGGACCGCTGGACCGGGACGGCCGGCGAGATCGTGGCCATCGACCGCTTCGGCGCGTCGGCCCCGGGCCCCGAGGTCATGCGCCGCCTCGGGATCACCCCCGAGGCCGTGGCCGACGCCGCCCGGCGGGTGCTCGGGAGGGCATGAGCCGTCGCCCGGGTCAGGGCCCGGGCGCGGGGGCGACCGGCCCCCGGACCACCGCGAGCGCCGGCCGCCGGGAGCGGGTGACCCACGCCAGGGTCCCGTCCGGCCCGATGGACGGCAGGCCGCGGCCCACCCGCACGCGGGCGGTGCCGGCCGGCGCGATGACGTCCACCGTCCCGGACGCCTGGACCAGGCCGATGGCCTGCCCGGCGGAGGCGAGCGCGACCGGCGGGCCCGCGCCGGCGAGCGGCAGCCAGGCCCCGGACTCATACCGCCGCGCGAGGCGCTCGGTGGCCCCGAGGACGTCGGCGGCCGGGTCGGCCGCCCGCCGCGGGCCCCGGGCGACCAGGGCGACCGGGAGGCCGGCGGGGTCGAGGCCCACGGCGAGCGCCGAGACGACCTCCCCCTGTCTGAGGCCGCCGCCCGGCAGCGGCAGGCGCTGCCAGACCCCGGGAGCGGCCCGTACCGCGACGGCGGCGGGGCTCCCGCTCGCCCCGGCGACCGCCGCGCCGGCGGCGCCCACCGCGAGGGCGACCGGCGCGCCGGGGCGCACCCGCAGCCCGGTCTCCTCGCGCAGCCAGCCCCCGGTGGGCCCGCGCAGGGCCACGGCGAGCCGGCCCGCGCAGTCCACGGTGACCACCCCGAGGCCGCCCTCGGGGGTGGCGGTGAGCGCCGCGCCGCTCACCGCCGGACCCGGGACCGGCTCCCCGGCCCAGGTGCCGTCCCGCCGGCGCAGGACCAGCAGCGGCCCCGAGCAGCGGACGCCGGTGCGGTGGAGCACCGCGAGGGTGCCCTCGGGGCCGGCCGCGAAGCCCTCGACGATCGCGCCGCGCCGGACCGGCGCGGCCTCCGGCGCGCCGCCCTGGTCCCGCTGCACCCGCACCCCGGCGCGCAGCGGGTAGAGCACCGCGGCGCCCCCCTGGGGGTCGACCGCGACGCGGGTCGCCACCACGCCGGCGCCCGGCTCGAGCGGCGTCGCGGCCTCCGCCGCCGGGACCAGGGCGGCGAGGGCGAGGACGCCCGGCAGGGCGGCGCGGAGGGCTCGGTCCATCACCCCTGACGCTATCGCCGCTCCCGGTCCGGATGGCGGGACCGGGTGGCCGGCAGACCCCCGGGGGCGGCGCCCCCGGGGGGCCGGCGTGCTACAGGCTCCACTCCCGGGCCCGGATGTGCGCAACGAGGTCCTGCGGGGTCACCTGCGGCATGTAGCGGCGGGCCGGCCCGGGGGGGACCACCCCGAGCTGGGCCTCGATGACCTCGGTCGGCACGCCCTCGGAGGCGAGCTCGGCCGCGCACTGGTACCGCAGCCCCATCGCATGCACCCGCTGCTCGACGCCCGCCCGCTGGGCCAGCCGCGGGAGCAGCTCGCGCAGGTAGGAGGCGTGCAGCGGCTGGCCGCGCAGGGTGCAGAACAGGTGCTCGGCCTCGGCCAGGTCCAGCCGGGTCCGGCGCTCCATCCAGCGGCCGACCACCTGGCCGGCGCCCGGGTCGATCGCGGCCAGGCGCCCGGCGCGGGTCCCGGTCCCGGCCACGGTGATCGTGCCGGCCTCGAGGTCGACGTCGCCCGGGGTCAGCGAGAGGGCCTCGTTCGGCCGCAGCCCGGCCCGGTACAGGACGGTGATCAGCGCACGGTTGCGGATGCCGGTGGGAGCCCGCCCCGAGGCGGCGCGGATGAGCTCACGCGCCTGGTCGGGGGTGAGGAGCTCGCCGGATCCGACGGACTGCTCGGTCGCACCTCGCGCCATGCTCGATCGCTCCAATGGTTCGGGGGGGTCGGCTCCGCGGACGGTGCGGTGCCGAAGGACCGTATGAATCATCCGCCAGCGGCGGGGGAAATGCCACTCGGAACGGCGTTTCCCGTGCCTTCAAGGGACGAATTGCCCACGTCCCGGACCGGAAGCCCGGCCGGGTCAGACCGCCACGCCGGGCGAGATCCGCTCCACGAGCTCCCGGGTGGGCGGATCCTCGGCCAGGGCGGCGACGGCGGCCACCAGCACGCGCACCCGGGGGTCGCCGGCCCCCCGCCGGGACGCCAGGTCGCGCAGCCGCGCCGCCGGGGTCATGCGATCGCCCTCGGGCCCGGTGGTCAGGTCGGCCACGTCGAGCAGGCCGAGCAGCCGGCGGTCGGGCCCCTGGGGCGTGGGGAACTCGGCCGCGAGCGGGGGCATCCCGAGCAGGGCCGCCCGCACCGCCGCGCCGGAGTGGTGAGCCACGATGCGGGCGAGGTCCTCGTGGCCGGCCCGCCGCAGGGCCCGCGCGCCGAGCAGGGGGTGGAAGCCCCCACCCAGGCCGTAGCCCACGTCGTGCAGCCAGGCGGCGGCGAGCAGGCGGGCCCGCCCGGCCCGGTCGAGCCGGGTCAGGCGCGCGAGGCGCGCGGCCTGCTGGGCGACGCCCCGGGTGTGGGCGTAGCGGCGCGGCCCGAGCAGCGCGTGCGCCAGGTCATGGGCCGCGACGGGCTCCCCGGCCCGCCGCCACCGCTCGGTGCTCCCGCCCGGGCTCACGCGACCAGCGCGCGCGCCTGGTCGATGACCTGGTGGGCCTCGGCGTCGGCGCGCATGCGCTCCTCGACCGGGACCTCGGGCTCCGGGTCGGCGGACAACCGGGAGGTGAGGGGCCGTCCGGTCCGCGCCTCGGCGATCACCAGCCACTCCTCGGGCACGTCGTCCTCCAGCGTCGTCCCGACCATCTCGGCGAACAGCATCGTCCACGCCCGCGGGAGCACGTCGACGTTGTAGCCGCCGCCGCCGAGGGCCACCCAGCGCCCGGCCGCGGCGTCGCGGGCCAGGTCGTGCAGCGTGCGGTACAGGCGCGGGAACGCGTCCATGGTGACCTGCAGGTGGGCCAGGGGATCCTGATGGTGCGGGTCGACGCCGTTCTGGGTCACCACCACGTCGGGCCGGAAGCGGCGCACGGCGGGGGCGATGACGTCCTCGATCGCCCGCAGGTAGGGCGTGGTGCCCGAGTGGGCGGGCAGCGGCACGTTCAGCGCGCTGCCCATGCCCGCCCCGGCGCCCCGCTCGGCGATGCCGCCGGTGCCCGGGAACAGGTAGCGCCCGCTCTCGTGCACCGAGCAGGTGAGCACCCGCGGGTCCTCATAGAAGATGAACTGCGTGCCGTCCCCGTGGTGGACGTCCACGTCCACGTAGGCCACCCGCTCGGCGCCGGCATCGAGCAGCGCCGCGATGGCCACCGCCGCGTCGTTGTAGACGCAGAAGCCGCCCGCGCGGTTGGCGAAGGCGTGGTGGAGGCCCCCGGCGACCGAGAAGACCTGGGTGACGTCGCCGTTCCACACGGCCATCGCCGCGGTGAGCGACGCGCCGCAGACCGCCGCGGCGGCGTCGTGCATGCCCCGGAAGGCGGGGGTGTCGCCGCCCTTGGACAACCCCCAGTTGGCCGCCTCCCAGGTGGCGGCGAGCTCCGGCTCCTCGCCGTAGCGGCGCACCGCGCGCACGTACGCCTCGGCGTGGACGCGGGCGATCTCCTGGTCGGAGGCCACGCGTGCGTGCAGCACCTCGACGTCGGGCAGGTCGAGCAGGCCGTAGGCGCGGATGAGCTCGGCGGCCAGCTCACGGTTGGCCGGGGAGAGGGGGTGGTCGTCGCCGAGGTCGTACGCCTCGAGACCGCTGCGATCGACGAACCCGGTACGGGTCACGGGGCCTCGTCGACGTCGTCGCCCACGATCCGGCGCATGGACGGGCTCTGCAGGAAGGCGCGCAGCGCCTCGCCGATCACGTCGGGGCCGCTCGCCCCCGGGCCCTGGGCCCGGCTCCAGCCCGCCTGCATGGCCCCGGCCAGGTCCCGCATGAGCTCGGCGGCGGGGTCGGGGCGGGCGGGCAGGACCGCCGGCGGCTCGCCTCCCTCGGCGGCCACCCGGCGCAGGCGGTCGAGCGTGGGTGCCGCATGGCGCAGCCGGACCCCGTCCGGGCCGGTGGCCAGCACCGCGTAGAAGCCCTCATCAAGGTCCCGCCCCGTCGCCGGGTCCACCGGGACGATCCGCACCACGTCGGTGTGCTCCACGACCTCTCCCCTCCCCGTGCCGGAGATCGCAGGGTAACCGCTCGCGCAAGCCCCTCAGCAGACCAGCGGCAGCACCCCGCACACCTGCGCCACGTCCTGCTCGACCTGCTCGATGCGGGCGGTGAGCTGGATCAGCTCCACCTGCACCCGGTCCAAGTCGGACGAGCGCAGGGCCTGCTCCGCCCGCTCGACCGCCCGCCGGGCGTCGGCCAGCTCGGTGCGCACCTCGGCCACCCCGCTCTCGCGGGCCAGGCCGAACGCCCCCGGGGCGACCAGCACGGCGACGAGCAGCGCGAGCGCGAGCGCGGCGGCGGCCAGGGCGGCGACGGCCACGGCGGGGGCGTGGTCGGCCAGGCCGCGGCGCGGCTCGCGGGCCGCCGCCGGCATGGGCGCGGTCGCGGGGGCGGCGGGCTCGGCCGGGGGCCGGACCGCCGCCTGCGGGAGCGGCTCGGTGGCCCGCTCCGACGGCGGGGGCGGGGCGGGGGCCGCACGCGGCAGGGGCGCCGTGTGCCCCGCGCCCTCCGCGGCGGCGCCGGCGGCCGTGGCCGCGGCGGCCTGGGCACGGTGGAGCTCGCGGGTCAGGGCGACCGGCTCGCCGGCCAGGGCCTCCTCGGCGATGAGACGGGCCAGGCGCGGGTCCCCGAGCCGCTCGGGCGTGGTCCGCGCCGCGCGCCCCAGCGCCCGCAGGGCGACCAGGGCCCGGGCGAGCACCCCGGGGTCGGCCACCCCGGCGCGGGTGAGCAGGCGCGGGACCATGAGGGGGGCCCGGGCGAGCCACGCCCGGCGTGCGGCGTCGTCGGCGTCCATGCCGATGAGGTCCACCGAGGTCAGGGCCTCCAGGGGCGGGGTGCCCGGGTGGAGCACCAGGCGCGCGCAGAGCCCCCGCGCGCCGACCTGGGCGCCGGCCGGGAGGTCCGACACCACGACCCCGTCGATGCCCCGGCCGCGCAGGAGCCCGGCCACCTCGTCGGGGCCGAGCGCCTCCAGGGCGGCCCCGGCCCGGGCGCGGTCCGCCGCCCCCAGGCCGTCGAGCGCCGCCCGACCGAGGTCGCAGGCGAGGAGGATCGCGGCCTGCTGCAGGCGCGCGGGCTCGGTGCGCTCGCCGGCCTGCGCGACGCCCACCGACGCCTGGTCGGGCGCCCGGAGGTCGAGGTCCATCCGCAGCCGAAGCGGCTCGTCCACGCGGCTCATCCCCCGAGCACGTCCCGCCACACGAACACCCGCCAGGCCAGCACCAGGCACGGGACCGCCCAGCACACGTTCACGATGGCCGCCCGGACCATCGGCCACCAGTCCACCGGGTCGCGGATGACCCCGAACCACGCGTTGGTCTGCTCGGTGACCAGGTACGGGCGCAGGAAGCTGAGCGACTCGAAGGTGCTCATGACCTGCAGCACCACGATGAGCACCACCGTCCCGCCGATGGCGGCGACGGTGTTCTGGGTGAGGGTGGAGAGCATGACGGTGAAGCTGGCGATGGCCATGAGGGTGATCGACGCCACCGCGAACGCCAGCGCGATGCGCACGAGCGCCTCGCCGGGTCCCGCCGTGGTGCCCGAGAGCGTCGGCAGCGGGTCGGTGCCGAGCACGATGACCCCGGCCAGGGTCCCCACGACCGCCTGCGCGGCCAGGAGCACCAGCGCGTAGACCGCCACCGCCCCGAGCTTGGCCACGAACACCTGGCTGCGGCTGACCGAGCGGGTGAGCAGCGTCTTCAGCGTCGCGCCCTGGATCTCCCCGGAGATCGCGTCGCCGGCCACCAGCGAGGCCAGGAGCGGCAGCAGGAAGAAGCTCGCGAAGGCCAGCGCGAACAGCGGGATCGCGAAGCCGACCTCGGCCACCGACCGGGCGAAGGGGACCTCGTCGGGCGGGCCGCCCTCGCCCACCTCGAGCGCGATCAGCAGCACCACCGGGATGATCGCCGCGCCCCCGATGCCGAGGTAGGTGCGCCGGAGCGCGCGCAGCTTCAGGAGCTCAAGGCGTAGCACGGCCCTCCACCAGCTCGAGGAAGCGGTCCTCCAGGGACTGCCGGCGGGGGACCAGCGCCCGGATGCCGACCCCGGCCCGCATGAGCGCGAAGCCGACCTCGGCGATGCGCTCGGGGTCGCAGACCAGCACGATGCGCCCGCCGTGCTCGGCGTCGGCCACCGCGGAGGTCACGCCGTCGAGCCCGGTGAGCACCCGCACCGCGGCGGCGTGGTCGGTGGTCTCGAGCGCGTAGCGCCCCTCGGGGCCGGCGAGCTCGGCCAGCGTGCCCTCGGCCACCGCGCGCCCGCGCGCCACCACCACGCCCCGGTTGCACAGCTGCTCGACCTCCGAGAGCAGGTGGCTCGAGAGCAGGATGGTGATGCCGTGGTCGGCGAGGTCGCGCACCAGGTCGCGCACCTCGCGCATGCCCCCGGGATCCAGCCCGTTGGTCGGCTCGTCCAGGATGAGCAGCTCCGGCTCGCGCAGCAGGGCGCCCGCGATCGCCAGGCGCTGCTTCATGCCCTGGCTGAACGTGCCCACCTTGTCGCCCCGCCGGCGCGAGAGCTCGACCTGCTCCAGCACCCGGTCGACGGGCGGGTCGGGGTTGCGGTCGAGCGCCCCGAGCAGGCGCAGGTTGGCCTCGGCCGAGAGATACGGGTACATGCCCGGCGACTCCACGAACCCGGCGACGCCCTGCAGCGCGTCCTGCCCGTCGACGTGGGGGTCGCGCCCGAGCACCCGCACGGTGCCCGCGGTGGGGCGCACCAGGCCGAGCACCATGCGGATCGTCGTGCTCTTGCCCGAGCCGTTGGGCCCGAGGAAGCCGTACACGTCGCCCCGCAGGACCGTGAGGTCCATGCCGTCGACCGCGGTGAAGTCACGGAAGCGCTTGACCAGGCCCCGGGCCTCCAGCACGGTGCCGTCGCCCGCCGGCGTCGGGGGCGCGCTCACCGGCCCATCGCCTCCGCCACGCGCTCGGGCGGCAGGAGCCCGGCACCGGTCGCCTGCCGCCCGCCCGCGCTCAGGGTGACCAGGCTGGCGATCGGGGTGCGCAGCACCGCCGTCCCGTCGCCCTGCTCGTCCTGGCCCGGCGCCCCGCCGGGGAGGCCGCCGTCGAGGACCAGCACCCGCTCCCACCCGCGACCGACGGTCCGCAGCGGGCCGGTGCCCAGGCGGGCGGCCAGGCCGAGCGCACCGAGCGGGACGGTCGTGGCGCCGGCCGGCGGCTCGAGCCGCACGCGCTCGGCCGGCACGCTCTGCTCGTCGGCCGACCGGGCCTGCGCGTCGACCACCGGCTCCTCCCGGTCGCGGGCGAAGACCCGCAGCGCGAGCGGCACCCCGGTCGCGGCGTCGACGCCGACCTCGACCTCGCGCAGCAGCACGTCGCGGCCCAGCGGCCGGTAGCGGAGCACGTGGGCCGGCCGCCCGGCGATCGTCGTCGGCCGCCCCTGGGCGACCCGGGTGGGGCCGACCGCCGCCAGCCCGTCCGGCAGCAGGGCCACCGGAACCGTGATCAGGCGCTGCCGGGCGTCGTCGTAGATCTGGATCTCCGGGCCGCTGCGGACCACCTGGAAGTCGTGGCCGGTGCCCTGGAGCTCCAGCCGCCAGGCGTCGGCCGAGCGGACCCAGAAGCGGCCCCGCACGTCCGTCCCGGGCAGGGCGGCCGCCCGCGCGAGGGCCTCGGGGAGCAGCGACTGCCGCACCCGGACCACCCCCGAGAGGCCGCTCCCGACCTCGGGCGCCCCCAGGCGCTCGCGGACGGTGGCGGTGGGCTCACGCGGGGGCGGCGCGGCGGTGCCGCCACCGCCCCAGACGGCGGCACCGGCGAGCAGGAGACCGGTCGCCACCGCCACGACGGGCCAGCGCGAGGCGGCGGAGAGCGGCCACGGGTCGGGCATCGCGGGCGATTGTGGCACGGGTCAGGCCCGACGCGGCCCTCCCACGGGCGCCCGGGACGCCGCGGACCCGCGGCGGGCCGGGCGGGGGGCGCCGCGCCCCCCGCCCGAGGACCGTCCCCGGGGGCCTACCGGACCTGGATGCGCCGCGCGGCCGGCAGGTCGGCCAGCGGCGTCCAGCGCGGGGCGCGCCAGGTGACCCGGACCCGGTCGCCCACCACGACCTCCGAGAGCGGGATCCGGCCCACGCCGCGCTCCCGGATGCGGGTGGTGGCGTCGACCCTCACGGTCACGAACCGGGTGCCGGCCCGGCGGATCGCGCCGCGGGCGGTCCGGTTGGCGACCCGGGCCTTCACGGTCACCGAGTCGCCGGCCACCGCGGTGACCGGGCCGCCGATGAGGAACCAGCGGGGCTTGCCGAGCCAGGGCGCGCCGGCGGGGGTCGTGCGGGCCGGGCCCTGGTCGACCACGGTCTCCGCCGCCGGGAGCGGCGCCCGCGTGGGCCGGCGCGGGACCAGGACCACCACCTGGACGCGGTCGCCCTTGTCGATGTCCTCGGCCTTGGTGGCCTGGCCGGCGAAGCGGGTGCTCTGGCCGAAGGTGACGGTGAGCGGCGCCCCCCACGGCCCCTTCCACCCACGGCCGGAGATCGCCAGCTGGACGCCGGCGGTGGTCGCGTCGGCGGTCGCGACCCCGCGGATGACCTTGACGACGGGGGCGTCCGGCGCCCCGTAGGCCGGCCCGCGCGGGGATCCGGTGGCGGCGGCGACCGCGGGCAGGGCGACCGCGGGAAGGCACAGCGCGGCGGTCAGGGCGACGGTGGTGCGACGCATCACGGGGCTCCTCGGGTGGGGGACGCGAAGGGACCTCCTCCCGCAGTCTCGGCACCCGGCGGGCCCCCGCACAGGGCCCCTCACACTTTCCGAACCGAACGCTTCCACGGCCCGCACGCCCGGGCGCCGGAACCTCCCGGAACGGCTAGAAGAGCTGCTCGGTCGGGCGGATCAGGATCTCGTTGACGTCCATGTGCGGCGGCTGCGCGGCGGCCCACAGGACCGCGCGGGCGACGTCGTCGGGCCGGAGGGGATGCCCGCCCACCGGGTCGTCGTAGAACGGCGTGTCGACCGTGCCCGGGGCGATCAGGGTCACCCGCACCCCGGTCCCGTTGAGCTCACGGCGGGCGGCCTCGGCCATGGCCGAGACGGCCCACTTGGTGCAGGAGTAGAGCGAGCCGGGCGCCACCTGCCGCCCGGCCACCGAGCCCATCAGCATCAGGTGGCCGCGGCTGGCGGTGAGGGCCGCGTGGGTGGCCCGGACGGTCAGCGCCGCGCCGTAGACGTTCGTGAGCACCATGTCGCGCCAGTGCTCCGGGCTCTCCAGGAGGAACCCCCGCTTGGCCCCGAACCCGGCGTTGGCGACGACGCAGTCGATCCGCCCGAAGGCCTCGAGGGCCGCGGCGACCGCGCGCTCCTGGTCCGCCCACTCGGTCACGTCGCAGCGGACCGCGAGGGCGCGGTCGGGGCCGCCGGCCGCGGCGGCCAGGGCCCGGAGGCGGTCCTCGGAGCGGGCGGCGAGCACCAGGCGGTGGCCCGCGGCGGCGGCCTGACGGGCCACGGCCTCGCCGATGCCGCTCGACGCCCCGGTGATGAGCATGACCGGCCCGCCCCCGCTCATGTGCGCACCGTGAGCAGGTAGCCGGGCGCGCCGGCCCGGGCGGCCACCTCGATGTAGTACCGGCCGGGGGCGCGGGCCGTGTGGACGATCGACTGGGCCCGGGCGCCGCGGCGCTCGGAGGCGGCCACGCGATCCGACGGGCGCGCCCGCCGCTCACGACCGCCCACCGTGAGGGTGCCGGGCCGCCAGAGGGCCAGGGCCAGGGCGCCGCGGGGCGAGGTGACCGTGGCGGCGATCCGCTGCCCGGCGCGCAGGGTGATCGGGTAGAGGTCGCGTGGGTCGTTCTCGCGGTCGACCGTCGCCTCGATGCGCGCCGGGAGCTCGGCGGCGCGCAGCGCCCCGGCCCGCGCGACGTTCGGCACGTCGTCGTTGACCTCCTCCACGTCGTCGCGCGGGAGCGTCAGGGTCACCGCCGCCTCGGGGTTGACCAGCCCGTGCCCGGTGCGGTCGTCCCGCCCGCCGGGCCCCAGGTCGGTCGCGGTGTTCAGGAGCTGCCGGGCCACCTGGTACGGGCTCGCCCCGGGGTTCGCGCCGAACACCAGCGCCGCGACCCCGGCCACGTAGGGGGCCGACATCGAGGTGCCGTCCTTGAGGGCGTAGCCGGGCAGCACCGCCCGGTCGGACACCCGCCGGGGGACCGAGGAGAGCATGTTCACCCCGGGGGCGACGAGGTCGACCGAGCGATTGTGGTTGCTGAACCGGGCCAGGCCGTAGGCGGTCGGGCAGTCCGGCGCGGTGACCTCGCCGTCGCACTGGGCGGCGACGCCGATCACGTGGTCGTACGCGGCCGGGTAGTTCAGGACGTTCCCCTCGCCGCCCTCGTTGCCGACGCTCGACACGATCAGCGCGCCGCGCGCGTACGCCCAGTTCACCGTGTCCTGGAAGGCCTGTGAGTAGCCCGGGCCCCCCGCGGAGATGTTGATGACCCGGGCGCCGTTGCGGACGGCCCAGCGGATGCCCTTCATCATCGTCTCGTCGGTCGAGCGGCCGTCGCGGTCGGCGATCTGCACCGGGATCACCTCCGCGGCCCCGCCCGCGGCGGGCGCCACGCCGAGGATCCCGACGCCGTTGGCCGGCGCGGCGGCGATCCCCGCCACATGGGTCCCGTGCCCGGTCCGGCCCCAGTCGTCGGCGTCGGCGGTGTCGGCGTAGGTCGACCGCGGCGCCACGAGCGGGGAGTCGGAGCCCCGCCACTCCTCGTGGCCGACGGCGATCCCCCCGTCGAGGATCGCGATCCGCGGCCGGGCGGCGCTCCCGGTGAGGGCCAGGCGCCAGAACGGCCCCTGCGGGCCGTAGAGGCCCCACTGCTGGGCCGGCGTGCTCAACGGGTCGGTGGCCGCGGGCGGGCTCACCAGCGGGGTGGGCGGAGGCGGCTCGGCGCCCGCCCGCACCAGGTCCGCGCTCCGCCGGGCGAGCGACCACTCGGCGTGCTCCACGCCGGCGCGCGCGAGGGCCGCCGCGCGGGCGCGATCCGGCGTCGCGGGGGCGACGGACCACACCCCGGCCTCGGGCACGACCGGCCGCACCTCGCCCAGGCCGGCCAGCCGCGCGTTCGCATCCCCCGCGTCCGGGCGGTCGGCGAAGGTCACCATGAGGCGCGGCCCGGCGTCGCCCAGCGCGCCGAGCACCGGGGCCGCGTGCGCGGCCGCCGGGACGACCAGCGCGGCGGCGCCGAGCGCCGCGGCGAGGCCCCTAACGCGCCGGGTCATGGCGGTTGGTGATGGGCATGCGGCGGTCGCGGCCGAACGCGCGCGGGGTCGTCTTGATGCCCGGCGGCCCCTGCCGGCGCTTGTACTCGGCCCGGTCGACCATCCGCACCACGCGCTCGCAGACCTCCTGCGGAAGGCCCAGGGCGGCCATCTCGCGCGGGGTGAGGTCGTCCTCCACGTACCCCTCGATGATCCGGTCGAGCAGGTCGTAGGGCGGAAGCGAGTCGGTGTCCGCCTGATCCGGCCGCAGCTCGGCCGACGGGGGCCGGGTGATGGTGCGCCCGGGGATCAGCTCCCGGCCGGCCTCCCGGTTGCGCCAGCGGGCCAGGCGCTGCACCCAGGTCTTCGCGACGTCGCGAAGCGGGGCGAAGCCGCCCACCATGTCGCCGTAGATCGTGGAGTAGCCGACCGACATCTCGCTCTTGTTCCCGGTTGCCAGGACCATGAGGCCCAGCTTGTTGGAGACCGCCATCAGGAGGGTGCCACGAACTCGCGCCTGCAGGTTCTCCTCGGTCACGTCGCGCCCTCGGCCGGCGAAGACCGGGGCCAGCCCGGCCTCGAAGGCGTCGACCACCGGCGCGATCGGGATCTCGGCGAACCGGATGCCGAGCGCCCCGGCGAGCGCGGAGGCGTCCTCGGCGCTGATCGCAGCCGAGAACACCGAGGGCATCGTCACGCCCATGACCCGGTCGGGCCCGAGGGCGTCCACCGCGATGGCCGCCGTGAGCGCCGAGTCGATCCCGCCCGAGAGGCCGATGACCACGCCGGGGAAGCCGTTCTTGTCGACGTAGTCGCGGAGCCCGGTCACCAGCGCCCCCCAGAGCTCGGCCTCGGGGGCGGGCGGGGGCTCGATCCGCCGGGCGGGGGCGGGGGCGGCCCGGGGCGGGCGGGCCTCCACGGGGACCGGCGCGGTCTCGGCCGGCGGCAGCAGGCGGGCGAGCGGCTCGCGCAGGCGGCGGCGGGCGCCCTGCCCGGGATCCAGGTCGCAGACCAGCAGGTCGGCGCGGAAGGCGGGGGAGCGGGCCACCACCTCGCCCGTGGCGTCGATGACCGCCGAGCGGCCGTCGAAGACCAGCTCGTCCTGACCGCCGACCTGGTTGCAGAAGGCCAGGGCGGCGGCGCAGTCGGCCGCCCGGGTCTGGAGCATGCGCTCGCGCGCACCGGCCTTGCCGAGGTGGTAGGGGGAGGACGAGATGCAGGCGATCAGGTCCAGGCGGGCGCGGGCCAGGTCGCCGGCGACCGGCGTCGGGTACCAGATGTCCTCGCACACGCACACGCCCACCCGCGCGCCCAGCACCTCGACCACCAGCGGCGCGGTGCCGGCGGCGAAGTAGCGCGCCTCGTCGAACACGCCGTAGTTGGGCAGGAAGCGCTTGTGGTAGACCGCCTGGACCCGGCCGTCGGCGAGCACGGCGGCGGCGTTGTGCAGGTCGTCGCCGGCGTCGGCGAACCCGACCAGCGCGGCGCCCTCGCGCACCTCCCGGGCGACCTCCTCGAGGGCCGCGCGCGAGGCGTCGGCGAAGGCGCGCCGCAGCAGCAGGTCCTCGGGCGGATAGCCGGTGAGCGCCAGCTCGGGCACCAGCGTGAGCGCCGCCCCGGCCTCGGCACCGCGCCGCACGGCGTCGCGGACCAGGGCCAGGTTGCCCTCCACGTCGCCCACGACCGTGTTCAGCTGGGCCAGCGCGACCCGCAGCACCCGTGCCACCTCCGGCGTCCACTCGCCCGCCGGGCGGCGCGCGGTATCCTCGCCCGGTTCGTGAGGATACGCCCCGACCGGGGCCAGGAGGACCGAGGTCATGAGCACGTTGCCGCCGCAGCGACAGGGTGGGAAGGTCGGGCGCCAGCCCGGGCCGGGCGCCGGGGCGGGCGGGCGTGGCATGTCGCCGGCCCAGGGCGCCGAGGCGGCCGAGCGGCGCATCGGCAAGCCGTGCTTCCACGCCGGCCAGCGGGTGGCCGGCCTGTTCGGCTGCGTGGCATGCCAGTTCCAGATCCGCAACCGCGCCGCGCTGCCCGCCTGCCCGCAGTGCGGAGAGCTCATCTGGGCCTACCTGGAGGACGGCCCGCGCCCGGTGCCCCAGGACGCGCCGGCCGGCGGGGCCGCCGCGGCCCCCGCCCCCGCGGGACCGAAGGTGGAGGAGGGCGTGCGGCTCGAGGCCCCGGCGCAGCGGCCGGTCAAGGTCGAGGAGGGCGTCAAGCTCGACCCGTGAGGGGCCCGGGGGTTCCGGGTTTACCGAACGCCAACATTTCCCACCAACAGGCTTTACCGTCCGGGACCTCCTCGATCATCCGCCGGGCGGAGGATTGGGGGACGGCGCCGCGAGACGGCGCCCTCCTCACTTGACCAAGGTGCACTCCCCCCACACCCCGCGCCGCCCGCTCCGCCCCGCCGCCGTGATCGCGGCCGCCCTCGCGCTGGCGGCCGGCGCGGCGACGGCGGCCCACTCGGCGACCCCGCCCTCGAGCGTGAGCGCGCCCCGCACCACCACGGTCACCCCGCAGGTGACCGCCCCCGGCGGCCGGCTGCAGGCGCAGGGCGCCGGCGCGGTCAGCATCGAGGGGTCGCTCGTGGTGTTCGGCCTCATCCAGGGCCGCGGCAGCCTGCTGGTGCAGGACCTCGAGGGCGACGGCAAGGTGACCCTCGCCGGGCGCAAGCGCAGCCTGGGACGCACCGGCACCCTGCGCCTGCCCCGCGCCACCGGGCGGTTCTACATCGCGGGCTCGCGCCTTCGCGTCCGCATCGCCGGCCCCAAGCTGGTGGCCTCGGCCGCCGGCCGGGGGCGGTTCCTGCTCGAGGGGATCGGGCAGCTCGTGCTGAACGGCGGCCCGACCGTCACCTGGCCGGATCCGCCGGAGCCGCAGGACCTGCTCCCGCCCGTGCAGGGCTCCTCCCGGAGCCGGTAGCCCGGCGCGCCGGGCCGCGGCGTAGCATCCCGGCATGGCGACCCGGGACGACCGCCCCCACGTGCTCGTCGTCGAGGACGAGCCCAACATCGCCTCGTTCGCCCGCATGTACCTCGAGGCCGCCGGCTTCCGGGTGACCCTCGCGGCGCGCGGGGACGAGGGCCTGGAGGCGGCCGAGCGCGAACGGCCGGCGCTGGTGGTCCTCGACCTGATGCTGCCCGGGCTGGACGGCTTCGAGGTCACCCGGCGCCTGCGCCAGGGCGGGTCGATGCCGATCATCATGCTCACCGCCCGCGACGACCCGGTGGACAAGGTGGTCGGCCTGGAGCTCGGCGCCGACGACTACATGACCAAGCCGTTCGACCCGCGCGAGCTGGTGGCCCGGGTGCGCGCGGTGCTCCGGAGGGCCGAGGCCGCGCAGGCGCCGGTCGACGGCGCCGCGGCGCCGGTGTATGAGCTGGACCGCCTGCGGATCGAGGTCGGCCCCCGCGAGGTCTACGTCGATGCCGACCAGGTGGCCCTGACGCCGAAGGAGTTCGACCTCCTGGCCACGCTGGTCGAGAACCGCGGCCTGGTGCTCACCCGTGAGCAGCTGCTCGAGCGGGTCTGGGGCTACACGTTCCTCGGCGACAGCCGCACCATCGACGTGCACGTGCGCCAGCTGCGGCGCAAGCTGGGCGAGGCCTGCCCGGTCCAGACCGTCTGGGGGACCGGGTACAAGGTGCCGGCCCGGCGGTGACCGGGGCGGGCCCCGCCGCCCCGCGGCGGCGGATGCCGCCCTGGCGGACGCTCTCGGGCCGCGTCGCCCTCGGCGCGGTCGCCGGCCTGGTGGCCGCCTCGCTGCTGTTCACCGCCGTGGCGATCGGGCTGATCCGGTCCGAGGCCGAGGACACGGCCCGGGCCGAGCTCGACCGGCAGGCCCGGGCGGTGGCCGGCCTGGTCAGCGTGCAGGCCCAGCGGGCGGCCGAGCAGGGGCGCGCGTTCCAGGCGCCGCGCATCCCCAACCTGGAGGAGCTCGCGGGGGAGGGCACCCGGCTCTACTACGTGGGCATCCCCCTCTCCCCGGGGGCCGAGGACCCCACCGGGGGCCTGCCGCCGGCCGCGGCCGCGCAGATCAGCGAGGAGGTCCTGATCGGCGAGGGGGTCCAGCGGATCGAGTTCGACCCGCCCGACGCCGGATCGGCGGGGATCATCGCCGCGGCGGCGCCGGTGGTGGTCGCCGGCCGGTACCTGGGGGCGGTGGTGATGACCCGGCCGACGGCCGAGGTGGCCTCGAACTGGCGCGACATCCTCCCGCCGGTCATGCTCGCCGCCGGGATCGGGCTGCTCGCCGCGGTGGTGCTGGTGCTGTGGACCACCCGGCGGGCCACCCGCCCCCTGCGCGACCTCGAGACCGCCGCGGGCCGGGTGGCCGGCGGGGACCTCGGCACCGAGGTGGTGACCGGCGGGCCGAAGGAGCTCGACGAGGTCGCCCACGCGTTCAACGCGATGGTCCGCGAGCTCGCCCGGCGCGACCAGCTCTCGCGCGACTTCCTCATGCGGGTGACCCACGACCTCAGGACCCCGCTCACCGCGATCCGCGGCCACGCCGCGGCGCTCGCCGACGGGGTCGTCCCGCAGCCGGAGGTGCCGCGCTCGCTGGGGGCCATCGAGGACGAGGCGGCGCGCCTGGACCTGCTGGTGAGCGACCTGATCGACCTGGCCAAGCTGGACGCCCGGCGCTTCCGGCTGGAGGTCGGCTCGGTGGAGCCGGCCGCACCGCTCCTGCGCGCCCACGACGCCCTGGCCACCGCCTCCGCCGCGGCCGGGGTGACCTGGGAGCGCGACGTGCCGGAGCTCGTCGGGATCGTGACCGACGCGGCCCGGATGCAGCAGATCGTCGCCAACCTGCTCGACAACGCCCTGCGCTGGACGCCGCCCGGGGGGCGGGTGGTGCTCCGGGCGCGCTCGCGGCCGAACGGCGGGGTGCTCATCACCGTGAGCGACACCGGCCCCGGCGTGCCCACCGAGGAGCGCGAGGCGGTCTTCGAGCCGTTCCACTCCCTGCCCGCCCCCGACGGGCGGCAGGGGAGCGGCCTGGGCCTGGCGATCTCCCGCCAGCTCGCCCGGGCCCTCGGGGGCGATCTCACCGTCGGCCCGGCCGAGGGCGGCGGGGCCCGCTTCACCCTGGTCCTCCCGCGCGAGGCCCCCGACGCCCCGGCGCCCCTCGGGGACCTCGCCGTGCGTTCACACGGCTGACACACGGGTTACAGGCCGCCCCGCATGATGCGGGCGTGGCCGTAACGACGACGGACACACGGGGCCGGATCCCCTCGGCCCGGCGGCGGGCTCCACCACGCTCTGGCGGTCGCGCCCGCCCCCGGACGCGCCGCCCCGCCCCCCCGAGGAGGATCCACCCCGCATGCCACCCCGCTTCCCCACCCGCTGGGTCGCCGCCGCGCTCGCCGCCGGCGCGGCCCTGACGCCGTCCGCGTTCGCCGACGACGCCCCCCGGGTCGCCTTCAGCCCCATCGGCACCTACGACACCGGACTGGTCGACCGCGCGGCCATCGGCGGCGACGACGCCGTCACGGCGGCCGAGATCGCCGCCTTCGAGCGCGGGCGCCTGTTCGTCGTGAACAGCACCGACGCCAGCCTCGACGTGGTCGACGCCCGCAACCCCGCCTCCCCCCAGCGCATCACCAGGGTCCGCCTCGCCGACCTCGGGATCGCCGGCAGCCCGACGAGCGTCGCCGTCCGGCACGGCCTGGTCGCCGTCGCCGTCGCCGCCCCGGTCGAGACCGAGCCGGGAAGCGTCGTCTTCCTCTCCCGGAGCGGGCGGTTCCTGGGCCGCGTCACCGTGGGCGCCCTCCCCGACATGCTCACCTTCACGCCCGACGGCGAGCACATCCTGGTCGCCAACGAGGGCCAGCCGAGCCAGGACTACGCCACCGACCCGGAGGGCTCGGTCAGCGTCATCCGCGTCGGCTGGCTGTGGGGCGGCATGGACGACGACCACAAGGCCGTCGGCTGGTGGAAGCGGAACGGGCGCATGATCGTCCGCACCGCGGACTTCCGGCACTTCGACCGCCCGGGCCGCCTGCCCGCGGGCGTGCGGATCGGCAAGCCGGGGCAGCGGCCCTCGCAGGACCTCGAGCCCGAGTACATCGCGGTCTCGCCGGATGGCGACCGCGCGTTCGTGACGCTGCAGGAGAACAACGCCGTCGCCGAGATCCACATCCGCTCGGCCAAGGTGCGCTCGATCCGGCCGCTCGGGTTCAAGGACCACGACCTGCCGGGCAATGCGCTGGACGCAAGCGACCGCGACAGCCTCGTGAACATCGCCAACTGGCCCGTCCGCGGCCTGCCGATGCCCGATGCCATCGCGACGTTCCGGGCCGGCGGACGCGAGTACCACGTCACCGCCAACGAGGGTGACGCCCGCGACTACGAGGCGTTCAGCGACGAGGAGCGGCTCCGGAGCCTTCCCGCCGCCGACCTGCCCGCCGGCTTCGACGTGCTGCGCGACAACGCCAGGCTCGGACGCCTGAACGTGGTGACCACCGAGGGCAAGGGCCCCGACGGCAGGTACCGGCACATCTACTCGTTCGGCACCCGCTCGTTCAGCGTCTGGGACGCCGAGACCGGCATGCGGGTCGCCGACTCGGGCGACGACCTCGAGCAGCTGGCGGCGAAGGTCCACCCGGGCAACTTCAACGCCAGCAACAACGACAACGCCTTCGACTCGCGCTCCGACAACAAGGGCCCGGAGCCCGAGGGCGCGACGACCGGCCGCATCGACGGCCGCACCTACGCCTTCGTGGGCCTGGAGCGCATCGGCGGCTTCGTCGCCTACGACGTGTCCGACCCCTCCTCGCCCCAGTTCGTCCAGTGGGCGAACAACCGCGACTTCACCAAGGCGGTCACCGACCCGGCCTCGAGGGACCTCGGCCCCGAGGGCCTCCAGTTCGTCTCCGCACGCCGGAGCCCGACCGGCAAGCCGCTGGTGATCGTCTCCAACGAGGTCAGCGGCACGGTCACGGTCTACGAGGGCCGGGCCCCGGGCGAGGCGACGACGCTCAGCCTGCTGCACTCCAATGACGGCGAGTCCTCGCTGCTGCCGATCGTCAACGCGCCGGTCGACCCCGTGCAGCCGGTTCCGGCACCGCCGTCGCCGGTCCGCGTGAACGTCAACACCGGTGGCGTGGCGGCCTACAAGGCGGTCACCGACCGGGAGATCGCCGGCGCCCGCGGCGCCCGCAACTCGGTGCTGAACGTCTACGCCGGCGACTCGTTCCTGGCCAGCAGCGTCCTGGCCCTGAGCCTCCCCCCGGCCGCGCCGGACTCCCCGGTCTACGACGCGATCGCCCAGCGCCAGATCGCCTACGACGCCCACATCCTGGGCAACCACGAGTTCGACTTCGGGCCGGACTTCCTGGAGCGCTACATCAGGGCGTTCCGGCAGCCGGACGGGGCGCTCACCCAGCCCTTCCTCTCGGCGAACCTCGGCTTCGGCGGTGAGCCCGGGTTCGCGGACCTCATCGACGCCGACGGGCTGATCATCGGCGAGTCGACCGCCGGCCGCGTGGTCGCGCGCTCGATGATCCATCTGGACCCCACCACCGGCCAGCGGTTCGGCGTGGTCGGCGCCACCACGCCGGCCCTGCCGACGATCTCCTCGCCGCGGAACGTCACGGTGACCCCGGACACCGCGTCGACCGCCGTCGCCGTGCAGGCCGAGATCGACCGCCTGCGCACGATGTACGGCATGAGGAAGATCGTCTTCGTGAGCCACCTGCAGGCCATCACCAACGACCGTGAGCTGATCGGGCGCCTGCGCGGCGTCGACGTGGCCGTCGCCGGCGGCGGCGACGAGCTGCTGGCCGGGGCCGACGACCCGCTGCTGCCCGGCGAGACCCAGCCGGTGGTCGGGCCCTACCCGGCCACGCAGGCCGACGCCGACGGTCGCTCGGTCCCGCTGGTCACCACCGCCGGAAACTACAAGTACCTCGGCCGCATCGACGTGCGGTTCGACGCCGCCGGCGAGGTCGCGGAGGTGCTCACCGGGCCCTCGGGTCCCAAGCGCGTGATCCCCGCGGTGCAGGCCGACGGGGTGCTCGCCAGGTTCGGCGTGACCGACCAGGTGACGCCGGACGCCGGCATCACCAGGAGCGTGGTGGACCCCGTCACCGCCGGGCTCGCCGCCCTCTCGACGCCGATCCTCAACAGCGAGGTGGTGCTCAACACCGCCCAGTCCCCCGGGGTCCGCGACCGGGAGACCAACTCGGGCAACCTCATCACCGACGGCTACCTGGACTCCTACGACCGGTACGGCCCCGAGCGGGGGCTTCCGGCCCGCGGCCCGGCCAACCCGGTCATCGCCATCCAGAACGGCGGGGGCATCCGTCAGAACGCCGGCAACGCCGTGCCGGCGAGCGCCCCGGGGACCATCTCGCGCAGGAACACGCTCGACGTGCTGGCGTTCCTGACCAACAGCATGATCGTCGTGCGGCAGGTCCCCCCCGCCGACCTCAGGCGCATCTTCGAGCGGTCGGCCTCCGCGCTGCCTGCGCCGAACGGCCGCTTCATGCAGGTGGCCGGGATGAAGGTGACCCTCGACACGACCCAGCCGGCCCAGGTGATCGACGCCGCGGGCGCCGTGACCCAGGAGGGCTCGCGGGTGCGCGAGCTGCGGCTGGTGAACCCGGACGGGACCGACGGCGCGGTGATCGTGACCGGGGGCGTCGTCCAGCCCGGCGCGCCGAACGTCTCGGTGGTGACCAACAACTTCACCACCAACAACCCGCCCATCGGCGGCGACGGCTACCCGTGGCTGTTCGCCAACCCGGACAAGGTCGGCCTGCCCGCCACCTACGAGCAGGCCTGGGTCGAGTACATGCTCTCCCTGCCCGGCCAGAACCTGGGCGGCACGGTGCGCCCGACGATCCCCGCGTCCAACCCGGACTACGCGACGGGCGCCCCGGCGCGGCGGATCACCATCCTGCCGTAGCCCCACCCGCACTGCCGCAGCACCCCGGGGGCCCCGGCGACGGGGCCCTCGGCTGTTCTCAGGGGGCCGGGCAGGCCAGGCCGAGCTCCCGGAGCGCGCGGTCGCCCATGAGCCCGCACCCGACGGTGCGGGGGCCCAGGTCCAGCACCCGCCAGCCCCTCGCGCTGCGGGCGAGCACGGCCACCCGGGCGCCGGCGCCGGGCAGGCGCAGGGCCGCCGCGGCGAAGCGCGGGTCGGAACGGGCGATGCGCACCGCGCCGATCCGGGCGCCCGGCTCGGCGGCCCGCACGGCCTCGGCCGGGCCCGGCGCGCCGGTGCCCGCGGCCGGGAGGGTCAGGATGAGCGCCGCGAGGGCGCCTGCGGCGGTGATCGTGCGCATCGGGAGCCTCCGTGCCCGGTGGATCGTCCGTCCACCGACACCTTGACCCCGCCGCGCGCGGGGCGCCATCCCCCAGCCGTCCAGTCCACCCGCCCCGTCCGGGGGGTCTTGAGGCCGGAACGGCGGCGGCGCCGGCGCCCACGAGGGGAACCGGCGCCGCCGGTCACACAGGGAGGTGCGAGCGGGCTAGGAGCCGGCCGCCGACCCCTCGGGGTGCGGGGCGAGCACGATGGCGCCGCGCTCGCCGGTCCGGACCCGGATGGCGTCCTCGACGTTCAGGATGAAGATCTTCCCGTCGCCGGGCTCGCCGGTGTGGGCGTACTCGAGGATGGTGTCCACGGTCCGTTCCACGTCCGAGTCGTCGACGACGATCTCCAGCTTGAGCTTGGGGCGCAGGAAGATGGTCGTCTTGGCCCCGCGGTAGCTCTCGGTGTAGCCCTGCTGGCGCCCGGAGCCCTTGACCTCGCTGATGCTCATGGACGGCAGGCCCATGTGCGCCAGGCGGTCGCGGATCTCCTCGAACGCCTCGTGGCGGATGAATGCTTCGATCTTCTTCACGGTGTCGGTGCCTTTCTGCGCCTAGGAGGCCGTGGCCGGGCGCGTGGCGCCGGCGGGGGACGGCGCGCCGAACCCGGAGGCCGGGATCTCCTCCGGCGTGGCGCCCGGGACGTCGATGAACCGCTCCGGGTAGCCGTACATGCCGTGCTCGGAGATGTCGAGGCCCTGCAGCTCGTGCTCCTCGCTGACGCGCAGGCCCACGGTGTACTTGATCAGGGCGAAGACGATGAGACAGGCGGTGAAGGTGAAGCCGATCGTCGCCGCGATCCCGTAGAACTGCACCCAGAGCTGGCCCGCGCCACCACCGTAGAACAGCCCCTCGCTCGAGGTGTCGGGGATGCGGTCACCGACCGCGAACAGGCCGAGGGCGAGGGTGCCCCAGATGCCGGAGATGCCGTGGGCGGGGATGGCTCCGATCGGGTCGTCGACGCGGATCCGGTCGACCGCGACCACGATCGGGGGGACCAGGAAGCCGGCGATGACGCCGATCACGACGGCGGCCCAGGGATCGACGAACGCACACGGGGCGGTGATGGCCACCAGGCCCGCGATCGCGCCGTTGCCCAGCTGGGAGACGTCCAGGGTCTTGAACATCATCAGAGAGGC
>JALOLS010000086.1 GCA_025455865.1 Thermoleophilia bacterium | reverse complement strand
CGGGCCACGGGGCTGTCCTGGCGGCTGCGGTTCCACGCCGCGTCCCGGGCCGAGCAGCAGGTCGGGACCCGCGCGGCCTGGACCGCGTTCCTGGACGAGGTCCAGGAGGCGGGCGGCCCCGAGGTCACGTCCTGGTCCCGCTTCTTCCTCCACCTGGACGAGGAGGGCCTCGCCGCGCTCAGCGGACGGCTGCAGGCCGTGCTCGACGAGTACGCCGCCACCGATGCGGCGCGCCGGTCGGCCGGGCTGCCGGCACACGGGGGGATGCTCGTGCTGCACCGGCTCGCCCCCGGCCCGGACGAGGGCGGCCCCGGTGTACCCTCAGCGCCCGGGTGAGCACGCAGCGCGACGAGCACGAGCGGGCGACCGCCGCCGCCTTCGACGGCCAGGCGGCCGCCTTCGAGCGGGCGCCCATCCAGACCGACCCGGACCTGTTGCGCGACCTGGTCGCCTTCATGGACCTCGCCCCCGCCTCCCGGGTGCTCGACGCCGGCTGTGGCCCCGGCCTGCTCGCCCGGGCGGTGCTCGACGACCCCGCGGGCCACACCGTGACCGGCTGCGACCTCTCGGCCGAGATGGTCGCCCGGGCCCGGGACCGCACCGCCGGCGCCGGCGCGCGGGCCGAGTTCGTCCAGGCCCCGGTGAGCGAGGTCGCGGCCGAGATCGCCGCCGGCCGCCGCGCGCCGGTCGACGCGGTCGTCTCGCGCTACGTGCTCCACCACGTGCCCGACCCCGCGGCGTTCCTCGCCGACCAGGTGGCCGCGCTCCGCGCCTCGGGCGGCGGGGTGCTGGTGCTGGCCGACCACCTGGCCGACCCGTGGCCCGAGTGCGCCGAGTGGCACCGGCGGGTGGAGGTGATGCGCGACCGCACCCACACCCGCAACCTCACCGGGGGCGAGCTGGTCGACCTGGTCGCGGCCGCCGGAGGATGGGACGTCCGCTTCGCCGAGCGGCCCATCGCCACCGACTTCGACGAGTGGTTCGCCCGGGGCACCCCCTCGGCCACCCGCCAGGAGTGCCTGGACCTGCTGCTCGCGCCGGAGGGCCGCCGGTCGCGGGCGTGGAACGTGGAGCCGCTGGACGACTCGGGGAACGCGATGATGCGCGGGGTGCTCGCGATGGTGCGCGGGGTGGTCGGGTGAGGGCGCCCGTGCTGGTCCGCGGCCGCGACCTGGCGCCGGCGCTCGATGGGCTCGCCGGCGAGGACCAGGCGCTGCTCGCGATCGGCCGCCCCGTGTGCCCGGCCTGCCGGCTGGTCCCGGCCAGCCTGGCCGCCGTCGCCGAGGCGCGGCCCGGGCTCGCGATGGTGATCTGCGACATGGCCGCGCCCGAGGACTGGGCCGTGCGCGAGGCCGTGCTCTGGCCTCGGGGGATCCGGGTGAGCCCGGCGAGCGTGCCCGTGCTCGTGCTCCTGCGGCGCGGCGAGGTGGTGGCGTCGCGCCAGGGCGGTGCGCCGGCGCACCTGCTCGACGCCTGGATCGCCGGGCACCTGGGCCCGGCCGCGCGGCCGGTCCCGGAGGGCATCACCGACGCCGAGCAGGAGGTCCTGGCCGCCACGGCGGGCCGGCGCGTCCAGCACGGCGTCGTCAAGGGGGTCTGACCGCCTGAGCGCTCCGACGCTCTGGCTGCTCGGGGACCAGCTCGACCCGGCGGGACCGGCGTTCCGGGGCCACCGGGCCGGCGAGGCGCGGGTGCTGATGGTGGAGAGCGCGCACGCGCTCGGCCGCCTGCCCTTCACCCCCGAGCGGCGGGTGCTCGTGCTCGGGGCCATGCGCCGAACGGCGGCGGCCCTGGAGCGGGCCGGCTGGTCGGTCGACCTCCGGCCGGCCCCGACGCTCGCCGCCGGGGTGCTCGCCCACGCCGGGGACCACCGCCCCGCGCGCATCGTGGTGGCCCATCCCGCATCACGCAGCGGCCTCGCGCTGGTCGGCCGCCTGGCCCGGGCGCTCCCGGTGCCGGTGGAGGTGCGTGAGCCGGTGGGCTTCCTGACCCGGCCGGGCGACCTGACCGCCCTGGCCGGCCCCCGCCCGCGGATGGACCGCTTCTACCGGGAGGTGCGCTCGGCCCTCGGGCTCCTGCTCGACGCGGGCGGCGGACCGGTGGGCGGGCGCTGGAGCTTCGACGCGGAGAACCGCCGGCCGCCGCCCCGCCGGCCGCTGCTGGACGTCCCGGCACCCTGGCTTCCCGACCCCGCCGACCCGCTCGACGCGGCCATCCGGCGCGAGACCGCCGCGCTCCCGGCCCTCGGACCGGGCGGCGAGCGGGTCATGGCGGCGACGCCCGTGGAGGCCCGCGCCGCGCTCGAGCGCTTCCTGACCCACCGCCTCGCGGCGTTCGGCCCGTTCGAGGACGCCATGCTGACCGAGGACTGGGCCATGTCCCACTCCCTGCTCTCCGGCCCCCTGAACCTCGGGCTGCTCCCGCCCCGCGCGGTGGCCGAGGCCGGCGCCGCGGCACTCGCGTCGGGGGCGCCGGTGGCCTCGGTGGAGGGGTTCGTGCGCCAGGTGGTCGGCTGGCGCGAGTACGTGTGGGGCTGGTACTGGCACCGCCCGTGGCGGAGGGCCAACCGGCTGGAGGCCGATGGGCCGGTGCCCGCCGCGCTCTGGGGCGCGCCCACCCGGATGCGCTGCGTGGGGGCGGCGATGGACGGGGTGCGCCGGCGCGGCTACGCCCACCACATCCAGCGCCTGATGGTGCTCGGCAACCTCATGCTGCTGGCCGGGACCGCGCCCTGGGCCGCGACCCGCTGGTTCTGGGCCGCCTTCGTGGACGCCTCCGCGTGGGTGATGGCCCCCAACGTCGTCGGCATGGCCCTGTGGGCCGACGCGCCCGGTCCGGGCATGACCACCAAGCCCTATGCCGCGAGCGGCGCCTACATCCGGCGCATGAGCGACCACTGCACGGGGTGCGCGTACGACCCGCGCCAGGCCACGGGCCCCCGGGCCTGCCCGTTCACCTCCCTCTACTGGGACTTCCTCGCCCGCCACCGGACCCTGCTCGGGGCCAACCCGCGCATGGCGCTCGCGCTGCGCAACCTCGACCGGCGCGACGACCTGGCGGCGGTCCGCGCCCAGGCGGCGGCCACCCGGGACGCGCTGGCCGCCGGGGGCGCATGATCACCGGCACACCGACCCAGGAGCCCTGATGGCCAACCACATCCGCCGGGGGCGCGTGTCCGGGCACGGCCCCGGCCGCGAGCGCATCGGCGACGCCGACCGCGCCCTGCTCGCGCACGCCGCGCCCGAGTTCCTGTCCTCCGACCCCTGGCGGGCGCTCCGGATCCTCGGCGAGTTCGTGGACGGCTTCGACGCCCTCGCCCGGGTCGGCAACGCCGTGGCGGTGTTCGGCTCGGCGCGGGTGGGCGAGGACGACCCGGACTACCGGGCCGCGGTGGAGGTCGGGCGGCTGCTCGCCGGGTCGGGCCGGGCGGTCATCACCGGCGGCGGCCCGGGGATCATGGCCGCGGCCAACCGCGGCGCCGCCGAGGCCGGCGGGCTCTCGATCGGGCTGAACATCGAGCTGCCGCACGAGCAGGGGCGCAACCCGTACGCGAACCTCGCGATCGACTTCCGCTACTTCTTCGTGCGCAAGACGATGTTCGTCAAGTACTCCGAGGCGTTCGTGGTCTTCCCGGGCGGCTTCGGGACGCTGGACGAGCTCTTCGAGGCGCTCACCCTCATCCAGACCGGCAAGGTCCGCGACTTCCCGGTGGTGCTCTTCGGCACGGCGTTCTGGACCGGCATCCTCGACTGGCTGCGCGACGCCCCGCTCGGGCGGGGGATGATCGAGGCGGTCGACGTGGACCGGGTGGTGGTCACCGACGACCCCCAGGTGGTCTGCCGGGTCGCCTGCGCGCACGCGGGCTGACCCGGCGCGGCACCCGGCGGGCCACCGGGGCCCGACGGGCGCCGGCGAGGGTCAGCGGACCCGGAGCGTGCGGCTCAGGATGAGCCCGCGCCCGTCGGTCCCGCGGACCGAGACGCTGACCGTGTGCAGGCCGGCGGTCAGCGGGCCGAGCGGCATCGACACGCGGCCGGGCCGCATCGAGCGGGCCGGGCGCGGGACGCGGTCCACGCTCACGGTGACCCGCGCCGCGCGGGCCAGGCGGAACTGCAGCCGGCCGACGCCGCCGGGGGCGGCCACCGCGAGGCCGCTCACCAGCGGCGGGCGGCGGACCGCGGGCGGCGGCGCCGGGTCGCTCGAGCGGGGCGGGGACGGTGCGAGGGCGGGCGGCTCCGGCGGCGCGGGCGCGAGGGGGGCCGGCTCCGGGGCGGGCGGCGCGGCGGCCGGGGGCGCGGGCGGGGCGGGCGGCGGCCCGGGCGGCGGGGCGGGGGCGGGATCGACCACGATCGTGCGGGTGGCGGTCGCCGCCGTGCCGAGCACGTCCGGCGCGCTCACGGTCACCGTGTAGGTGCCCGGGGCGAGGTAGGTGTGCTGGACGCTCGGCCCCGTGGCCGTGGCCCCGTCGCCGAACGTCCAGGTGGGCGCCGGCCCGAGCCCGCTCCAGGCGTCGGCCGCGGCGGCCGACACCGTGGTCGCCTCGCCGGCCGTCGCCCGGCCGGGGACGACGACCGACACGAAGGCCGGCGGGGCGGCGTCGTAGGCCGCGGCCTGGAGGACGCGGCTGACGCCGTCGCCGCGCGCCCACGCCGCGACCACGTTGCCGTCGGGGTCGACGGCGACGGCCGGGGCCAGGGCGTCCTGGCCGGAGCCGGAGATGTCGGCCGGGGCCGAGAAGGCGCCGCCGGTGCCGCTTCGCACCGCGGCCTGGACCACCTGGTTGCCGACGCCGTAGTTGCGCTGCCAGACCACCGCGGTGTCGCCGTCGGGCGCCACCGCCACCTGCGGGGCGCTCGCCGGGGTGGTCGTGGAGAGCGTCTGGGGCGCGGTCCACGACGACCACGTGCCGGCGGCCACGCGGGTGGACTGCTGAACGGCCAGGCCGTTGCCCGAGCCCCGCTCCCAGACCGCGACGACGTCGCCGGCGGCGTCGAACGCCACCTGGGGCACGCGCACCTGGGCCCCCGGCCGGGAGAGGTCCTGGGGGACCGACCACGCGCCGCCCGCGGGGCGCAGCGCGGCCTTGACGACCGTCGCGCCGCCGTCGGAGCGCCACACCGCGGCGGCGTTGCCCGCCGGATCCAGGGCGACCTGCGGGTTCAGCGCGGTCTCCTGGCTGGCCGAGAGGTCGACCGCGGGGGTGAACACCGACACGAACCCGGCCCCCGCGGGCCGGTCGGCGGCCTGCACGATGGGGTACCCGTCGGCGTCGGTGCGGGTGAAGACCACCAGCGCGTCGCCGCCGGTCCCGATCGCCACCTGCGGCGTCGCGGCGTTCTGGCCGCTCGCCGAGACGTCGACCGGCGCCGACCAGGCACCGAGCACCGGGCGCGTGGCGGCCTGGATGATCCAGTTGACGCCGTTGGTGCGCCGCCACACCGCGATCGCGTTGCCCGCCGGGTCGACCGCGACCTGGGGCTGCTCGGCGTTGCGGCCCGCGGCGGAGAGGTCCACCGGGGCCGACCACGCGCCGCCCGGCGGCCGGCGCGAGGCCTGGATGATCGTGTTGACGCCGTCGGAGCGCGACCAGACCACCACCGCGCCCCCCTGGGCGTCGACGGCCAGTTGCGGCGCCGTCGCGCTCTGGGCCGCGGCGGAGATGGTCACCGGGGCGCCCCAGGCGCCGCCCGGCAGCCGCACCGCGGCCTGGACGAGGGTGTCGGCGCCGTCGTTGCGGATCCAGGCGGCGACCGCGGCGCCGGACGGGTCGACCGCCACCTGGGCGGCGTCGGCGTCGAGGCCGGGGAGGGAGAGGTCGGCGGGCGCAAGCCACGCGGGGGCCCCCAGGGCGGGGGCGGCGAGGGTGCCGAGGGACGCGGCCAGGCACAGCAGCCGCGCGCCGCGGCGCATCAGGTGGGCACTCATGCCCTTGCATCGACGGCGCCGGCGGAACCGGGCATCACGCACGGTGAGGGAGGCGCGCGGGATGCCCCCGGTCCGGGTGTGCCGCCGGGAGGTTCACAAGGCGAGACGGAGAACCTCACAGAACGCCTCAAGTGGATGCTTCAGTGTCCCGTCAGGAGCATCACCGACGACGACAGAAATGATGTTCTCGCATGTTCCGCACGTCGCAACCGCGCAGACGCGGTTGCATGAGGCTTCGTGCGGGAACAGACTTGTCACCAGTGTCTGGCCCGGGGTCTCGGTCGCGCGACCTCTCGCACGGCACTTGACCCCCTCCGACAACCTGCCGATCCCTTCAACGCGGCGGGAACCAGAATCCGACCCGCCGCTGCGCCCGCTGTGCCCCACGGGCCACCGGGCACGCCCACCGTCACCCCAAAGGTGAGGGAACCACTGGACGTGCAGACCCAAACCACCCACCCCGAGGACCTCCTTTCGGTCTCGGCCGCCGCACGGCTTCTCGGCGTCAGCGTCTCGTCGCTGCGCGCATGGGCCGCCGCCGGCCAGGTCCCCCATCGCCGCACCCGGGGCGGCCACCGCCGATTCGAGCGGGCCGAGCTCGAGCGCTGGCTGGCCGCGCGCGGCGGCGAGCTGCCGGCGGCACCGACCCGGCCGGCCGAGCTGGTGCCGACCCGCGTCCAGCCGCTGCCCACGGTGGCCGAGGCGCTGCGGGGCGCGGCCACCGGCATCGTGACCGAGGCCGAGCACCAGATGGACGAGCGTGGCGCGGCATCCCGCCGGCGCGCCGGCGCCCGGCGCGAGCGGCTGCACGACGCCATCACCGACCTCGCCGACGCCTTCGAGGGCGGCGACCTCGGGCCCTGCCTGCGCGAGGCCGAGTGGCAGGGCTTCCGCCACGGCGCCGCCGGCGTGTCGGCCGAACAGCCCCTCGGCGAGGCGCTCGCGCTGGCCCGGGCGGTCGAGTGCGTGCTCACCCCGGAGCTCGGGGGGCCGTCGGCCGGCGACGTGCGCAGCCTGCGCCAGACCCTGGACCGCTCGGCCTACCGGGTCGCCACCGGCTACGCGGCCGGCCTCCGATCCCGACGAAGGGTGTCCGACGATGGCTGAGGTCTCCCGCGCCACCGCCACCCGGCGCCGTCAGGACCGCGCATGGCTGTCGATCTCGGCCGCCGCCCGTGCGCTCGGCGTGAGCCCCAGCACGCTGCGCCTGTGGGCCAGCGAGGGCCGCGTGCCGCACGTGCGCACCGCGGGCGGCCACCGGCGCTTCAACCCGGACATCCTGCGCGAGTGGCTCGCGACCCAGCCCGGCCGGTCCACCGGCGACGGCCCGGTGCGCGCCGAGCGTGTGCGCCCCTCGCCCGCGATCGCCCAGGCCCTCATCGGCCAGGCCGACCGGGTGGCCCAGGTGGCCGAGGACATGATGGACGGCCCCGCCGGCCAGGCGTTCCGGCGGCTCTCGCCCGCGGAGCGCCGGCAGGCCGCGCTCGACTGGCTCCACGCGCTGGCGGTGGCCTTCCGCACCGGCAGCATCGCCGACGGCCTGGAGCGCGCCGAGGCCTACGGGCGTGCGCACGGGCTGGCGCGCTCCTCGGCCGAGCTCACCCTCGCCGGGAGCCTGGCGATGGAGCGCGCGGTCGAGGTCGCCCTGGCCGAGGCCCCGGATCCCCTCGCCCCCGAGGACCGGCGGCGGGCCGCCGCCGCGCTTCAGCGGCTGACGGTGCGGATCGCCGAGGCCTGGGCCGACGCGAGCCCGGAGCCCGCACGGCGGAGCGTCCCGGCCTGAGCCCGGGCCGCGGTCAGCGCGCGGGGACCCGCACGCGCTCGAGCTGGGTGCCGTCCCGCCCGATCACCCGCACGTCGAGCCCCGCCGGGTCGGCGCGGACGGTGAGGAAGTGGTGCAGGGCCAGGCAGCGCCGGAGCCCCGGGGTGGGGCGCACGCACGGGTAGATCGGCGCCCCGCCGCCGCCGGTGGTGATGTAGGTCACGCCGCCGACGACCATGCGCTCATACGCGTGGTTGTGCCCCTGGAGCACCAGCGCGACGCCGTGGCGGCGGAAGAGGGGCACCCAGCGGCGCTGCTGGACCTCGCCCGGCGCGTGGAAGCCCGCGGTGTAGGCCGGCTGGTGGAAGGCGACCACCCGCACCGGCTCCCGGGCGGTGACCAGGGCCCGCTCGAGGAAGGCGCGCTGCGCCGGGTCATCAGGGCGGTTGGCGTCGAGCACCACCACCCGCAGCGGCCCGCGGGCGAACTGATACCAGCGCCGCGGGCTGCCGAGCGCGGTGGCGGTGGCGTCGCCGCCCAGGTCGTGGTTGCCCCAGGCCGCCCGCCACCGGACGCCCGACCGCAGGAGGCACGCCTCCGGGCGGGTGAAGTTCTCGGCCGTGGCCACGCCGTCGGGGCGGTAGAAGTTGTCCCCGGTCGTGAGCACGAAGGCGAACGGCGACCGCGCCTGCTCCCGGCACATCTGGCGGGTCACCGCGGCCTGGTCGGCGCCGCCGTAGCCCCAGTCGCCCTTGACGGCGAACCGGACCCCGTCCGCCGGGGCGGGGGCCGCGCCGGCGGCGGCCGGGGCGGCCAGGACGAGGCCGGCGACGAGGAGGGCGCGGCGGGTCACGCGGCGCATGATCGCAGCCCGGGGCGCGACGGCCCGCCGGGCCGGGTGCGGATCACCCGGCGCCGGGCGCCCCCGGTCCCTCGATCTCCGCGCGGAGGGCCTCGGCCCGGGCGCGCAGGCGCTCGCGGGCCGCGTCGATGGCGGCCTCGGGGTCCTCACGGGGGGCGGGGGGCGGACCGGGATCAGGGGCGGGCAGCGCGACCGGGGGGGCCGGCGCGGCCGGCCGCCGGTCCCGGGCGACCAGGGCCACCACCGCGCCGGCCGCGCCGGCCAGCATCGCCAGTCCCGCCAGGCTCCGGAAGCCCGCCATGCCCGCCCTCCCCCGCCGATGGACCCGACCGGGCGGATGCTACGCCGGAGGGCGCCCGGGACCGACCGGCGGCGTGGAGGCGTGACGGCGGACGGCACGATCCCGTGCGGGGTCCGGCGCGGAGCGCGCGGGGGGCGTGCGGGGCGTTGGTATACTCTCCCGCCTGCCGTCGGCCGGGCGGTGCGGTCGCGCGCGCCCCCGATCGAGACCACGAACAGCACGGAGGACGTTCCCATCTCCTCGTACCAGATTATGATGATCTTCAATCCCGAGGCGGATGCGGAGCGCCACCAGGAGATCCTCGCCCGGGTCACCCAGCTCATCCAGGACGGTGGCGGCGAGGTGGCCAACACCGCCGAGTGGGGCCGGCGCAAGATCGCGTACCCGATCGCCAAGCAGGGCGACGGGCTCTACGTGATCGTGAGCTGCACGACCTCGCCGCCGGTGCTCGAGGAGATCAGCCGGGTCCTCGCCATCAGCAAGGACATCGTGCTGCGCGCGCTGCCGATCAAGGTCACCCCGGCGGAGATCGAGGCGGTCGTGAAGGCCGGCGGCATCCCCCAGCCCGTCGACGAGCGGCCCGAGGGCGAGTCCCGCCCGCGCGGCGGCCGGCGCGGCGGCGGCGGGGGCGGCGGCGGGCGCCGCGGCCGCTGACGCGCGACGCCCGTCCCGGAACCACACCCTGCGAATCACTGAGGAGCCGTCGTGCCCGCTGACCTGAACCGCGTGACCCTGGTCGGGCGGCTCACCCGCGACCCGGAGATGCGCCACCTGCCGAGCGGCGATCCGGTCATGAGCATCCGCCTGGGCGTCACCAGCCGCCAGCGCGAGGGCGACCAGTGGACGGACCGCCCCAACTACTTCGACGTGACCCTCTTCGGCCGCCGGGGGGAGGCGCTCCAGAGCTACATCTCCCGCGGGTCGCGCATCGGCGTCGACGGCCGGCTCTCGTGGCGCGAGTGGACGACCCAGGACGGCCAGAAGCGCCAGAGCGTCGAGATCATCGCCAACGACATCTTCCTGCTCGACGGCCGCGGTGACAGCGGCGGCGGCGGCGGCGATCGTGGCGGCTGGACCGAGCGCCCGGCCCCCACCCCGGCCGGCGGCGACCTGCCGGTCGACACCACCGACTACCGCCCGCCCGCCCCCGCGGCGGACGACGACATCCCCTTCTAGGACGGACGAATGCAGGCGATCCTTCTTCAGGAAGTCGACGGGCTGGGCGCACCCGGCACGGTCGTGAACGTGGCCCGCGGCTACATGCGCAACTACCTGCTGCCGCGCGGCCTGGCCGAGGAGGCCACGCCCGCGCGCATCGCCGAGGTCCGGCGGCGCGAGGAGCAGCGCGTGGCCGCGGAGGTGCGGGCCAGCGAGCAGGCCAGGGAGCTGGCGTCGCTGCTCGGGCGCACCATCCTCACCCTCAAGGCCAAGGCCGGGCACGACGGGCGCCTGTTCGGGTCCATCACCGCCGCGGACGTCTCCAACGCGATCTTCGAGGCCCGGGGCGTCCGGGTCGACCGGCGCGAGATCTCGGTCGATCCGCCCATCCGCAACGTGGGCACCTACACGGTGCCGGTGAACCTCGGTCCTGGCGGGGTCACCGAGGTCAAGACGATCGTCAGCCCGCTGCTCGACGACTAGGTCGCCGGTGGCGGGGTCCCCACCGGTCCCCGCGCGCCGGCCCGCGATGGCCGAGCACGTCCCACCCCCGCAGAACCTCGACGCCGAGGAGATGCTGCTCGGCGCCCTGATGGACGCCTCGATGAACGTGGCCGAGGCCCTCGCGATCGTCGGCGCCGACGACTTCTACCGCGAGGGCCACCGGCGCGTCTTCGACGCGATCATCGAGCTGTTCCAGAGCGGCGAGCCCATCGAGCCGATCACCGTGATCGACCAGCTCACCAAGCTCGGCTCGCTCGAGGCGGCCGGCGGCAAGACCGCCGTGCTCGACATCATGGCGACGCCCTACATCGCCGCGAGCTACAAGACCTACGCGGAGATGGTGCGCGACGCGGCCACCCAGCGGCGGCTGCTCGTGGTGGGCCAGCAGATCGAGCAGATCATCGCCACCCGCGAGGGCGACACCCATCAGATGGTCCAGCAGGCCGAGGACCTGGTGTACGCGCTCTCGCAGAAGCGCACCCGCGGCGACTTCGCGAGCGCCCACGACCTGGTCATGCGCAGCATGGAGCGCCTGGTCGCCGCGAGCGACCGCGGCTCGGAGATCACCGGGCTGCCGACCGGCTTCGCCGACCTCGACCGGCTCACCGGCGGGTTCCGGGCGGCCAACCTGATCGTGGTCGCCGCGCGCCCGAGCATGGGCAAGACGGCGCTCGCGCTGTGCATGGCCGAGCACGTCGCCCTCGCCGAGGAGGGGACCGTCGCCATCTTCAGCCTGGAGATGAGCGCCGAGGAGCTCACCCAGCGGCTGCTGTGCTCGGTCGCGATGGTCGACGCGACCCGGATGCGGACCGGGCGGCTGTCCCAGGACGACTGGCCGCGGGTGAGCCAGGCGGCCGACCGCCTCTCCAAGGCCCGGCTCTTCATCGACGACTCCGAGGGCATGACCGTCGCCGAGATGCGCACCAAGGCGCGCCGGCTGCGCTCGCGCCACGGGCTCGACCTGGTCGTGGTCGACTACATCCAGCTCATGGAGTCGGCCCCGACCTCGCGCCGGCGCGACGAGAACCGGGTGCAGGAGCTCTCGGCGATCTCCCGGGGCCTCAAGCTGCTGGCCCGCGACCTCGACGTGCCGGTCATCTGCGTCTCGCAGCTCAACCGGGGGCCGGACGCCCGCACCGACAAGCGCCCGCTCATCTCCGACCTGCGCGAGTCCGGGGCCATCGAGCAGGACGCCGACCTGGTGCTCCTGATCTACCGCGACGACTACTACAACGACGACAGCGACATGAAGGGGATCGCCGAGGTCAACCTGGCCAAGCACCGCAACGGGCCCACCGACCGCGTCAAGCTCGCGTTCATGGGCACGTATGCGAAGTTCGGCAGCCTCGCCCCCGACCACGTCGCCTAGGAGGCCGATGCCCGCGACCGTGGTGGTGGGCGCCCAGTGGGGCGACGAGGGCAAGGGCAAGGTGGTGGACCTGCTGGCCGAGCGCAGCGACGTGGTCGCGCGCTTCCAGGGCGGCAACAACGCGGGCCACACCATCGTGGCCGGCGACGAGACCTACGCGCTCCACCTGATCCCCTCGGGGATCCTCTACCCGGGCACGCTCTGCGTCATCGGCAACGGCGTCGTGGTCGACCCGGGGGTGCTCTGCCGGGAGATCGAGCAGCTCGAGGCCCGCGGCGTGGACGTCTCCGGGCTCCGGATCTCGGGCAACGCGCACCTGATCATGCCGTACCACGTGGCGCTCGACACCTCCGCGGAGATCCGCCTGGGCAAGCTCTCGATCGGCACCACCCGCCGCGGGATCGGGCCCTGCTACATGGACAAGGCGGCCCGCATCGGGGTCCGGGCCCAGGACCTCCTGGACCCCGGGATCCTGCGCAAGAAGCTCGAGGTGGCGCTCGAGACCAAGAACGACATCCTCGACCGGGTCTACGGGCAGCCGCGGATGGACGCCGAGGAGGTCGCCGAGGGGGTCCTCGGCCATGCCGAGCGCCTGCGGCCCTACATCGCCGACACCTCGCTGTTGGTGGACCGGG
>JALOLS010000164.1 GCA_025455865.1 Thermoleophilia bacterium | reverse complement strand
CCCGCGTACCGGCGGGCGTAGTAGTCGTCGTACAGGGAGGAGATCTTCACGACGTCGCCCGTCCGGGGGGCGTGGATGAACTGCCCGCCGCCCAGGTACATGCCCTCGTGGCCGATGTAGCCCGAGGAGTCGGCGAAGAAGATGGCGTCGCCGGCCTGGAGCTGCTGCGGGGTGACCGGGATGCCGACCGCGGCCTGGTCCTCGGCCACCCGGGGGATGGTGACCCCGCGCTGGGCGTAGACGTACTGCACGAGGCCGGAGCAGTCGAAGCCGCTGGGGTCCTCGCCGCCCCACACATACGGGGTGCCGAGGAAGCGCAGGGCGTCCTGCGCGGCGAGCGGGCCGACCCCGGACCCGCCGCCGGCGACCGGCTGGGCGGCGCCGTAGGCGACCGGCGGGGCGAGGGTGCCCTGGGTGGCGCCGGGCACGCCGGCCGCCACCGGCACGGCGGCCTGGAGCTGGGTCCCGGCCCCCGAGAAGACCGGCTGCGTGGGGTCGCCGCCGAGCTCCCGGTAGAAGTGGCTCACGTTCTGGGCCCACTCGGAGTTGAGGTTGCCCGGGTCGTTGCTCGCCCCGACCGGCGCCCAGGTCCCCTGGATCTGGGCGATCGTGACCTTCCCGGCGCCCTTGTAGAGCGACCCGCCGAGGTTGCGGGCGGCCCCGGCGATGGCGTCGGCCCAGGTCGGGTAGTTGAAGCCCGGCCCCATCCCGAAGGGGTTGTGGATCGTCTGCGAGGGGCCGTAGGTGCCGAAGCTGGTCTCCGCGCCGGCGATCGCGACCAGCAGGCGCGGATCGAGCCCGACCCGGTCCGACTGCTCGACGAACGTGGCCCCCAGGCCGGCGAGCGGGCTGCCCTTGCCCTGCAGGTACTGGTCGAGCTGGGCCGCGAGGCCGCCCTGGGCGACCGGGACCGTCGCCTGGAGCAGCGTGGTCTGCACCCGGGCCTGCGCGTACTGGCTGCCGGGGGAGTTCAGGTATGGGTCGACGCGGTAGGAGGACGGCCCGAGGGTGGTGGTGCTGGTCATCCCGGGGGCGGCGGGGGCCACGCTGACCGGGGCGGGGGCCGCCTCGGCCCGTTCGCGGGCGAGGGCACGCGCGCGGGCGGCGGCCCGGGCCGTGCGGCGACGGGCGGCCAGGACGCTCTCCCGGGCGAGCTGGGCCTCCCGGGCGAGCAGGCCGCGCTTCCGGCCCTCCAGGCGGCGTTCGACCGACTCGGCGCGCTCACGCGCCGCCCCGGTGCTCGCCTGCGCGGCGTTCCGGGCCCGGGCGAGCTCGGCGGCGGTCCGGTCCAGGCGGGCGCGGGCGGTGGAGAGCCGCCGGCCGGCCGCGGTCTGGGCCGGGCGCACCGGGTCGGGCGCCGCGATCGGCGCGGGGCTCGGCACCGCCGGTGCCGCGATGGGCGCGGGGGCGGGAAGGGGGATCGGATCGAAGGGCGCCGCCGTGGCGGTCCCGCAGGAGAGCGCCGCGAGCACGGCGGCGCCCAGCAGGGCCCGCCGCGTGGGCACGAGGCGGGAACGGGCCATCACCCACAGGGTCGGCCCCCCGGGGGGCCGCCTTGAGCCGGGCTGCGCGAGCGGGGAGGTTCCGCCCCGCCGGTCCCTACGGGCGGACGGCCCCCAGGTAGTCGCTGCGCGCGAACGCCGGCGCGTAGCGGACCACGTCGCCGGTGTGCGGCGCGTGGATCATCTGGCCGCCCCCGACGTAGATGCCCATGTGCCCGAGCCCGTTGAACAGCAGCATGTCGCCGGGCTGCTCCTGCCCGCGCGGGACCTTGGGGAACGCGTTCCAGATCGCCACGGTGTAGTGGGGCACGCTGATCCCGAGCTGGGCGTAGGCGTAGGAGGCCAGGCCGCTGCAGTCGAACCCCGAGGGCGAGGCGCCGCCCCACACGTAGGGGACGCCGAGGTAGCGCTGCAGGATGGGGACGACCCGGCCGTTGCCCTCGCCGCTCGGCAGGGGCAGGTCGGGGATGGTGGTCGGGTCGATGCCCGAGCTCACGGCGGCCTCCCGGCGCGCCTGCTCGGCCGCCCGCTGGGCCTCCAGCGCGCGCTGGCGCTGCAGCTCGGCCAGCCGGCGCCGGCGCTCGCGCTCCTCCTCGATGAGCTGCTGGAGGTCGCCCCGGGCGCTGTCGAGCACCTCCTGGCGCTGCCGCAGCAGGGCCTCGACCTCGGACCGGCGCTCGGCGGCCTCGCGCACCTCGGCCGCCGCCTCCCGGCGGTCCTCGATGAGCCCGAGCCGCGCCTTGACCACCCGGGTGCGGAACTGCCGCACGTTGCCGACCACGCCGGCGTCCTCGCGCCCGGCCCGCTCGATCGCGTTCAGCCCGGACACGACGCCGGTCACGCTGCCCGAGCCCACCAGGACGTCGGCGAGGGTCGGGCGCGGCCGGGTGTAGAGGTCGACCAGCCGCTCGGCGAGCACCGTGCGTGAGTGGTCCAGGCTCCGGTTGGCCCCGGCCAGCGTCGAGCGGTTCTGGCGCATCCGCTGCTTCACCAGCCCGAGCCGGTACCGCGCCCCGTTGAACGCCTCCGCCGCCAGGCCGACCTTGGAGTCGAGCGCCGCGAGCTGATCCTCGATCTGGGCGATCTGCGCGCGCTTCTCCCGGATGGCGGCCGGGTCGGCGGACGAGGGGCCGGGCGGGGTGGCCAGCAGCAGCGCGGCCGCGCCGGCGATCACCGCGGCGGGCAGGAGTCGGGTGGGGCGGCGGCGAAGGACGTGGCGGATCGGCCGGCCTCGATCGGTCGGGGGCTGGGCGGCGCCTGCGTGGCGGCGGGCGCGGGGTCCGGCGGGGCGGACCGGGCAACCCTAGGCGGGTGCGTGACGAAAGACAACGTGTGCAGGGAAATCTGCGTTGCAGGTCAACGGTGACGAAAGGATCGTTGACCGCGTCCGCCCCGGCCGCGACAATCCCCCGGGTGAGCGCCCGGCCCGCGATCGTCGTCCGCCCGCGCCGGGTGCGCGCGCCTGGCCGCCGCGTCGCCCTGGCCCTGGCCGTGCCCCTGCTCGCCGGCGCGCTGGCGGGCCCCGCGATGGCCGCACCGGGCGACGGCCGGGCGAGCGCCAAGGGCTTCGGCGCGCTCATCGGCGGCACGAGCACCGCGTCGGCCATCGCCTCCTCCCAGGGGCGCCCCCTGCGCGAGGCGGCGGCCAACGGGGTCGGCGGCCCCGGCGTGGTCGCCGGGCGGGTGAGCGTGCGGGTGGGCGCCGGCGCCGACGGGGCCGCCGCGCGGGCCGAGGGCCAGGCGAGCGCGCGCGACGTGATCCTGCTCGACGGCCGCGTGGTGGTCTCGGGCCTGCGCATGTCGGTGCGGGCCACCGCGGCGCCGGGCGGCGGCGAGGCCGGGCTCGCCGACTTCGGGGCCGACGGCCTCATGGTCGACGGCCAGCCGGTGTCGGCCTCGCCGGGCCAGCAGATCGAGGTGGGCGGGGTGGGCACCCTGGTGCTCTTCGAGCGGGTGGTCGAGGGCGGCACGGCGGTGCGGGCGAACGCCCTGCGCCTGGAGGTCACCGATCCCGCGAGCGGCCTCGTCGACGGCCGTGGCCGGCGACCCGGCCGCCACCGCCCCGGCCGCCGCGCCCGCGCCGGCCCCGGCGCCCGCCCCGGCCCCCGCCGCGCGCCCGCAGCCCGCCCCCGCCCCCCCGCCGGCCGCGCCCCCGGCCCCCTCCTCGCCCGACCCCACGCTCCCCGCCCCGCAGGTCACCGCGCCGCGCACCACGCCGGCCCCGGTGACCCCGGCGCCGGCCGCCCCGGACTACACCCAGGCCCGGCCGCTCCCGCCCGCGCAGGGCACCGAGCCCGCCATCACCGCCACGCCGCCCATCGGCCTGCCGCGCCGCCAGGCGCCGGCCGGCCTCCCGGCCCCCCAGAGCGGCCGCTACGCGTTCCCGGTCCTCGGTGAGGTGGGCTTCACCGATGACTACGGCGACCCGCGGGCCGGGACCGGCTGGCACCACGGCAACGACCTGTTCGCCCCGATGGGCGCGCCCATCGTCGCGGTCGCCGACGGCGTGCTCGACCGGGTCGGGGTGAACCGCCTGGGCGGCAACCGGCTCTGGCTCACCGACGACCGCGGGAACGCCTACTACTACGCCCACCTCTCGGCCTACGCGCCCGACGTGGCCGACGGCGTGCGGGTGCGGGCCGGGCAGGTCATCGGCTTCGTCGGCAACACCGGTCAGGCCATCACCACGCCGCCGCACCTGCACTTCGAGATCCATCCCTCGGGCGGCGACTCGGTGAACCCCTATCCCTACCTCCTGGCCTGGCAGCGGCAGACCGACGTCGCCCAGGCCTTCACCGTCGCGACCGAGGCCCGCGGGCAGGTGCCCGCCGCCGGGGCCATCCTGGTGGGCGCCGAGCCCGAGCGCGACGAGCCGCTGCAGGCCGACGACGGCCTCGCCGCGGCCGTGCGCTGACGGCCGCGGCGCCGGCGGACCTCGGTCAGACGGTGCTGCGGCGGCCGAAGCCGCCGGAGCGCTGGCGCACGGCGCCGGAGAGCTCGGCCTCGGTGAAGGGGCCGGCCACCTCGCCCTGGGCGGCGTAGCGGTAGAGCGCGACCGCGAAGATCTGGCTGAGGGCGTTGCCGATGACCGACGCCACCAGGATCACCACGATCCCCACGACCAGGAGCACCGCGCCGAGGGCGGTGGTGCCGCCGCCGATCAGGAGCCCGCCCAGCACGGCGATGAGCATCCCGGGCAGGACCCCGATCAGCCCGACCGCGGCGCCGATGCCCACCTGGCCCACCAGCTGCTCGCCCCAGCGCTGGCGGAAGAGCGTCGCCGAGCGCTTGAGCGTCTTCACCGGCCCGAGCCCCTCCAGGGTGATCACCGGGACCGCGAGGAAGGTGACCAGCGCCCACGCGGCACCGCCGAGGCCGGCGACGATGGCCCCGCCGACGCCCTGGAAGCGCTGCTCGATGGCCCGCAGGATGATGTTCACCGACGCCGCGAGGGCGGCCCAGCCCGCGATGGCCCGCAGGTGCGAGCGCGCCGCGGCGAAGCCCTCGGCCACGGTGGTGTCCTCGCCGTCGAGGGCGCGGCTCGCGCAGGCGGCGAGGGCCACGCTGAAGAAGACCCCGATGAACGTGGTCACGTAGAGGCCGATCGCGGCCAGGATGACGCCGACCACGTCGACGCCGTCCTGCAGCAGCAGCCCCGCCGGGATCCAGAAGGCCGCGGCGAAGGCCAGGACCACCACCGCGCTCAGGACCGGGAACCACGCCAGCGAGCGGTCGCTGCGCAGCGTCTGCCAGCTCCGCTTGGCCAGCCCCCAGCTCGTTCTGATCCGTCCCATCCCACTCCCTCCGGCGTCGACTGCGCGCCGCCCTGCATCGGCTCCGATCCGCGGGCGCATGAGCGCGGAGCCGGAATGGTGCCCGCTCGCCCCCTCGCGGTCCAGCGGCTCCGCGCGGATCCGGTGTGGCGGCCCCGGGGCGACCGGATCCCTTGGCCCGCCGAAACGCGCCGATTAGCGTGGGGCGGTGCCCGCGTCCCGTCCCCTCGTCCGCGCCGGCGCCCTCGTCGCCCTGGCGCTCGCGGCCGGGGCCGCGCCGGCGGTGGCGGCGGTCAGCCCGCCGCCGGGGTGGGGGAGGGCCCAGGCGGTCCCGAACGTCCCCGGCGCCGGCGGGCCCGACCCGGTCGAGCCGGCGTTCGTGGTGGAGCCGGGCGGGGCGGTCAGCGCGCTGGTCGGCACCCGGGCCGGCCTGGTCGAGGTGGCGCGGCGGGCCCCCGGTGGGCGATGGGCCGCGGCGCGGCGGCTGGGGGCGGCGGCGGCGACGCCCCACGTGGCGGCCTCGGGCGGGGCCGCGGTCGCGGCCTGGCGGGCCGGTGGGCAGGTGCTCGCGGCCACCCGCTCCGGTGCCGGGGCCTGGTCGCGCCCGGTGGCCCTCGCGGCCTCCGGGGCCCGCTGGGTCGGCGTGGCGGTCGCCCCCGGTGGGCGGGCCGCGGTCGCCTGGACGGCGGGGGACCGGGCGTGGGTGGCCGTGCGGCCGGAGGGCCGCGGCCGCTTCGGCGCCGCGCGGGCGCTCGGGGCCGCGGCGGACACGCCCAGCCGCCCGATGGTGCTCGCCGCCGGCCCGGACGGCACCCTGGCCGCGGGCTGGCGTGCGCCCGGCGGGCAGCCGCAGGCGGCGGTGCTCACGCCCGCCCGTCGCGCGTTCGGGCCGTCGGAGGCGCTGCCGGCCGGGCCGGCGGACCGCGAGGCCCCGGCCCTCGGGGTGGGCGCGGGGGGACAGGTGACGGCGGCGTGGAGCGACGCCCAGGGGGTGCTCGCCGCCGACCGGCCGGCCGACGGGCGCTGGGGGCCTGCGGTGCGGGTCTGGACCTGCCGGGTGGGGGACGCCCCCTGCGCCGAGGTCGGCGACCCGGAGCTTGCGGCCGGCGCCGACGGGCGGACCTCGGCCCTGTGGTCGAGCCGCGAGGCCGCGGGCACCGGCGCGCCGCTCCACGCCGCCGTGCGCCCGGCCCCCGGGGCGGCCTGGGTCGACTCGGGCGACTTCTTCGGCGGCTTCCACCGATCCTCGCGTCCGCTGGTGCGCGCGACGGCCGCCGGGTGGGTCGCGGTGTGGGGCAACATCGGCACCCAGCCCGGCGACGGGTCGGTGCAGGTGGCCGGCCTTCCGGCCGGCGTCGACCGCTGGGGCGCGGCGCGCTACCTGTTCCTGGGCTCGCGGGGCGGGGCCCGGCCGGCGGCCGACGCCCCGGTCGGGGGCGAGCCCATCGCGCTCAGCGCCGACGGGGACGGCCTGCACGTGGCCGCCTGGGTGGTGAGCGCCGAGGTGGGAGGACGGACCCGGGTGAGGATCGTCGCCGCCGTCGGGCGCCCCCT
>JALOLS010000163.1 GCA_025455865.1 Thermoleophilia bacterium | reverse complement strand
CGGCGGTTCGGCTGGCCGCTCAGGCCCTTCGACCGGCCCCACCCGGTGCGGGCCACCTTCGGCGAGCCGCGGGCGGTGCTGGGGGGCGGCGACCGCGGCGAGTGGAGCCCGGTCGGGGCGGTGGGCCGGCGGGTGCTCCACACCGGCATCGACATCACGGCGCCGGACGGCACCCCGGTCTATGCGGTGCAGAGCGGCACGGCGATCCGGCTGGGCCGCGGCGACGGGGAGGCGGTCGCCGTCGGCGACTTCGCCTACTGGCACCTGGACGGGGCCGTCCCGAGCGGCACCCGCGTGGTCGCCCGCCGCACGGTGATCGGCCGGGTGGAGCGCGGTGAGGGGCACCTGCACCTGACCCGCTACGCGGCCGGGGTGCTCCCGGTGAACCCCCTCGCGCTCGGCGGGATCGGCCCGTACGAGGACACCGCCCCGCCCGAGATCCTTGCCCTGAACGCCTACGGCGCGGACGGGCGCCCCCAGGACCCGGCGGCGGTGCGGGGCCCGGTGGTGCTGGCGGTCCGCGCGCACGACGTGCAGAGCACCGGCGGCGCCCGCACCGGCGTCTACCGGCTGGCCTACCGCGTCGCCCGGCCCGGCGACCCCGCCCCGCCGGCGCCGGTCGCGGTGCTCCGCCTGGACACCCTCCCGCCCCTCCCGGACGCCAACCGGGTCTTCACGACCCGCTCGGCCCGGCACATCCGCCTGGTGCGCCTCTGGTACCGGCTGACCGAGCGCCCGGTCCCCGACGGCCGCTGGACCCCGCCGGCGCCGGGCGCGTGGGAGGTGCGCGTGTGGGCCTGGGACGCGCGCGGCAACGTGGCCGAGCGCGCGTTCGCGCTCACCGCGGCCGGCGCTCCGACGTCGTCGCCGGCAGGCTGACCGGCCCCAGGTCGAGCTCCGGGGCCGGCACCGGCCGCCCGATCAGGTACCCCTGCACCACGTCGCAGCCCAGGCGGTCGAGCAGGTCGAGCTGGGCCGTCTCCTCCACCCCCTCGGCCACCGTCTCGAGCCCCAGGTTGCGGGCCAGGTCGAGGATGGCCCGCACGATCGAGACGTCCTCGGCGATCCCCGGGACGCCCTGCACGAGCGAGCGGTCGATCTTGAGGACGTCCACCGGGAGCTGGCGCAGGTAGGGCAGCGAGGCGTGGCCGGTGCCGAAGTCGTCGACGGCCAGCCGGACCCCGGTGGCCGACAGGCGCTCGAGGACCCGGCGGGCGCGGCCGGCGTCGGTCAGCAGGGCGTGCTCGGTCAGCTCGAGCTCGAGCCGCTCGGGCGGCACGTGGCGCTCGGCCAGCAGCCGCGCCACCTCCCTCGGCAGGCTCGGATCGAGCAGCAGGCGCACCGAGAGGTTCACCGCGACCGGCACCACCGTGCCGGCCCGCTCCCAGGCCCGGTGCTGGGCCAGCGCCGCGTCCAGCACCCAGAGGGTGAGCGGGCGGATCGCCCCGCCCTGCTCGGCCAGGGGGATGAACGCCCCCGGCATGAGCAGCCCGCGCTCGGGGTGGCGCCAGCGCACCAGTGCCTCGACGCCGACCAGCGTGCCCGAGGGCCGGGCCACCTTGGGCTGGAAGTGCAGTTCGAGCTCGCCCCGCTCGATCGCGCGCCGGAGGTCGCCGGCGAGGGCGAGGCCCTCGCGCGAGTGCGGATCGTCCTCGGGGCGGTACACCGCGGCCACCTGGCCGGGGCCCTTGGCCGTGTACATGGCGGTGTCGGCGTGCTGGAGCAGGCTCTCGCCGGTCGTGCCGTGGTCCGGGTACACGGCCACCCCCGCGCTCACCTCGACGTCGACCTCCAGGCCGTCCAGCGGCACGGAGGCGGTCACCGCCGCGACCGCCTGCTGGGTCCAGGCCACGGCCTCGGCCGCCCCGTCGACCTCGCCGAGCAGCAGGACGAACTCGTCGCCGCCCATCCGGGCCACCATGTCGCCCGGGCGGGTCACCGCGGCCAGCCGCCGCGCGACCGCCACCAGCAGCCGGTCGCCCACCGGGTGGCCGAGCGCGTCGTTGACCCGCTTGAAGTGGTCCAGGTCGAGCACCGCGACGGCCAGCCGCCCCTGGCGTTCCCGGGCCGCCGCCACGGCCTCGTCGAGGTGCTCGCGCAGCGCGCGCCGGTTGGGCAGGCCGGTCAGCGCGTCCGTGGTCGCCATGAGGCTCATCCGCTCGGCCATGCGCCGGTTGGCGATCATCGCGCCCATCATCCGCACGGCGGCGGCGGCCAGCACCAGCGCCAGCACCACCAGCCCGCCCCCGCGCAGCCCGCCGGGCACCGCGGCCACCAGCAGCGCCAGGCCCGCGAGCGACGCCGCCCCGGCCCACACCGGCGCCGGGCCCCGCCGCGACGCCGCCCGGACCGGCCCGGCCCGGAGCCGGCCCACGGCCGCGACGATCCACAGGCAGCCGGCGAGGGCGTAGACCCCGCCCGAGACCAGCGTGCCGGCCGGCGCGACGATCAGCGCCAGGCCGGCGGCGACCTGGAGGGCGAAGGCGGCGACCACCCAGCGCATGAACCCCGGGAGCGCGGCGCCGGCCCGGAGCGCCAGCCACCCGACCGCGATGAGCGCCGCCATGTCCAGCATCGGGTAGGCCAGGTTGACCGCGTCGGCCGCCGCCCCGGCCCCCCCGGCCGGCAGGCGCGTGAGCGCCACGTAGCCCGCGGCGATCGCGAGCGCACCGGCGTCGAGCAGGCCGGTCCAGCCGTCCTCGGGGTGCAGGAGGGCGTAGAGCACGGCCACCCCGGCGAGCATGGGCGGGTAGAAGGCGAGCCAGCCGGCATCCAGCACGGTCACGCCATCGGGGACGACGCCCCGGCCGGCCACGAGCAGCACCAGGTCGGTGAGGCCCCAGGCCGCGAGCCCGGCGGCGAAGAGCGCCCAGGCCCGGCGCTCACGGCCGACGACCCGGCGGGCGACGACCGCACAGGCCACCGCGGCCCCCAGCTCGGCGAGCGACTGCAGGAGCGCCGCGGCCGCGTCGGGGCCCCACCACGTGCCGGCCAGCACCGCCATGGCGGCGGCGCCCAGCCCGGCCGCGACCGCCACGGCGGCAGGGGCGGGCGCGCGGACGGTGCCCGCGGCGGCGGAGGGCTGGGTGGGATCCACGACCGGTGTCCGGCCCTTGTCGGAGGAGGTCACGCGCGTTTCTGGCGTCTTTCTTTCGGCGCGGCGACCCCGCTCCTTGAGTGCAGGGGCAACCGGACCGAAGGTGGCGGTGCCACCGGGGCGGCAGGCGAGATCCGCCGGTCGTCGAAACCGGTGGTCTCACGCCTGTCCCTCGGCGCGGACTCCGACTCCGCGCCGGTGCCCCGGGAGCCCCGCATGACGACGCCCCACGCGACACCCGGCACCCCATCGCGCACCCGCGCCCTGCGTGCCCACGCCGCCGCCTGCGGGGTCACGGTCGCCCTGGGCGGCGCCGCCCTGGTGCTCGCACTGACCCCGGGGCCCGGTCCCGAGGACCACGGGGACGGCCGCTTCGACGCCCGCCGCGCCGAGATCGCCCGGCAGACCGCGATCGCCCAGGCGGCCATCGCCGCCCGGCCGCCCGCGCTTCCCGGCATGCCGCGGCTCGCGCCGCTCCCCGCGGTGCCCCCCCTGCCCGCACCGCCCGCCCCGGCCCCCCGGCCCGCGCCGGACGCCGGGCCGGCGCCCGCGGCGGTGGCCGTGGCCCAGCCGCGCCGCGCCGCGCCCGCGCCCCGGCCCGCGCCCGCGCGCGCGGCCGAC
>JALOLS010000014.1 GCA_025455865.1 Thermoleophilia bacterium | reverse complement strand
CCGGCCGGCGCGGGGGGCTGAGGAAGGGCCTCCGGGGCTCCTCGGCGCGTCACCGGTGAACCGCCGGCGGCGCCCGCGCGTACCCAGGGCAGCGGGACCCGGCCGGGTCCCCCGGTCCCGAGGAGGACGACATGCCCAAGGTCACCCGTGCCGCGGTCGCCGGTCTCGCCGTGCTCGCCCTCGGGGGCGCCGCCGCCGCCGCCCACCAGTCCCAGAGCGAGGCCATGCGCGTGAGCGCCACGCTCTCGGCCCGCGCCGAGGTCCCGCCGCCCACCGGGGTCCCCGCCGGCGCCCGCGGCGCCTTCACCGGCACGCTCACGCCCGCCGCCCGGCCGATGCTGAAGTGGAAGCTGACCTACGCCGGTCTCACCGGTCCGGCGGTCCAGGCCCACGTCCACATGGGCCGGCCCGGGCAGGCCGGGAACGTGCTCATTCCGCTCTGCGGCCCCTGCCGCTCCGGCGTGATGGGCAGCACCCGGATCACCCCGGCGGTCGCGACGGCCATCCGCACCGGGAAGGCCTACGTGAACGTCCACACCCAGCGGAACGCCCCCGGCGAGATCCGCGGCCAGATCAGCGTGCGCTAGGCGCTTCGCCCGCCGGCCGGGATCCGGCTCCGGCCGGCGGGAAGCGCGTCGGACGGCCCGGGCGACGCCCCCGCCCGCCGACCTCCGTCACCCGCCCGGCCGCGAACGTGCGCAGGCCTCCGCCGACCCGCCGCTCGATCGCGGCGGGTCGGCCGTCATACGATCGGATGAGCGGCAGACGCCGGAATCGCCGTAGGATCAAGGCGGGCCGTGACTTCAGGAGGGCTGTCCTGGCGGCGAGCGGCCAGAGGGGTCGACGACGTGCCGCGGCCGCGGCGGGCGCGGCGCTGGTGCTCGTCCTCCTGGCCGCGGCGGTCACCGGCGCCGCGGCCTACCGCCACGCCCTGGTATCGGAGCGCCGGGAGCGGCAGGACGAGCGGGCGGAGCGCCTGCGCACGCTGATCGAACGCGAGATGGCGCTCACCGAGGGCGGCCTGCGGGCGACGGCCCGGTTCATGGCCGAGCAGGACGGCCCCGAGGCGGAGGCGTTCGCGCGCTTCGCGGAGGCGACCTCCTCGGCCCGGGTGGTCCGGGCGGTGAGCTGGGCCCCGCGGACCACCGCGCGCGACCGGGGCGCGTTCGCGGCCCGGGTCGGCGCACCGGTGACCGGGAGTGCGCCCGGGGCGGCCGTGGCCTATCCCACGCTGCTCGTGGCCCCGCGGGCCGCGCGTGCGGCCCTGGTCGGCTTCGACGTCGGGGCGCCCGGCCCGCGGACCCTCCGCGCGGACGGGACGCCGGGCGCGATCATGGTGGTCCCCGCGCGCGGGCCGGGAGTCCGGGGCCCGGCCACCCCCGGGGTCGTGGTGGGAGCCTTCGCCTTCACCGACCTCCAGGGGCGCCTGCAGCTGTCGTTCCCGCCCGGGGTCCGCCTGCAGCTCCGCGACGGCGGCCGGCTGCTCCTGCCCGGGGGCGCGCTGCCCGAGGGGGCGGGGGAGGCGAGCCTCCGCGTGGGGGGCCGGACCTGGGCGGCGTCGGCGTATGCGCCGGAGCGGGCCGGCTGGGCCGGTCCCCTGGCCGTGGGGATCGGCGGGATGGTGGTGGCCGGCCTGGTCGGGCTCCTGCTCGCGCAGGCCGGCCGGCGGGAGGACCGGGTGCAGGGCGAGGTCGCCGCCCGCACCGCGGACCTCGCCCGCGAGCGGGACCGCTCGGCCGGGCTGGTGGCGAGCCTGCAGGACGGGCTGGTGGTCGAGGACCCCGACGGTGTGGTGCTGGACGTGAACGAGCGGATGTGCCGCCTGGTCGGCCGGGCCGGCCAGGAGATGATCGGCACCCGGCCGCCGCACCCCTGGCGGGCACCGGCCGAGGACCCCCTGCCCCGAGACGGCGAGCAGGAGGTGACCCTGGTCCACGCCGACGGCCGCCGGCTCACGGCGCTCATGTCGGTGGGCGACCTGCCCCCGCGCGAGGGCCTGCCCGGGGCGCGCCTGGCCACGTTCCGCGACATCACCGGGCGCAAGGCCGCCGAGCGGGCGGTGCGACGGGAGCGCGACCGCAGCCGGGCGCTGGTGGCGTCCGCCCAGGACGGGATCGCGGTGGTCGACGCCGAGGGGGTGGTCGTCGAGGCCAACCCGCGCTTCTGCGAGATCGTCGGCCGGCGGCCGGAGGGGGTGGTCGGACAGCGCGCCCCCTACCCCTGGTGGCCGGCCGACGGGGAGTGCGACGCGGCCGCGATCTATGCGCGGGCCCAGTCGGGGGGTCCGGCGGGGGAGGCGGAGGTCGACCTGGTGCGCCCGGACGGCCGGCGCGTCTGGGTGGTGGTCGGGTTCGCGCCGGCCGGCGCCGGCGGGGGCCACGTGGCCACGCTCACGGACATCACCGAGCGCCGGCGCGCGGAGGTCACCGAGCGGGCGCTTCGCCGGGTGGCGACGGCCATCGCGCGGGGGGCCGAGCCCGAGGAGGTCTACGGACAGGTCGCCGCGGCGGCGGCCGAGGTGGCCGAGACGGGCGGCGGCGCGGTCATCCGCTTCGAGCCGGACCGCTCCGCCCTGGTCCTGGGCCTGCACGACGCGCTCCCGGCGACCGATGCCCTGCGCGCCGTCCCGCGCTTTCCGCTGGTGGGTGAGGCGGCGGTGCCGCTGGTGGCCCGCACCGGCCGGCCGGCGCTGGTCAGCGACCTCTCCGGCCTGTCCGACCCGGTCGCCCGCCGCATGGTCGCCGCCGGCCATCGCGCCAACGCGGCCGTGCCCGTGCACGTGGCCGGCCGGCTCTGGGGGGCGGTCGGCGTGGCGGGCGCCCAGCCGCTGCCGCCCGACGTGGTCGAGCGCCTGCTGCGCCTGGCCGACCTCATGGGGGTGGCGATCGCCCAGGCCGAGGCGCGGTCCGAACTCGCGGCGCGGGCGAGCACCGACTTCCTCACCCGCCTGGCCAACCACCGCTCGTTCTATGAGGGCCTGCGGGCGGGCGTGGTCGCCGCCCGCCGCCGCGGGGCGCCGCTCTGCCTGGCGCTGATCGACATCGACGGCTTCCGGCGCGTGAACGACATCTACGGCCACGCCGACTCGGATCCGGTCCTGGCGACGCTCGCCGCCGAGCTCGCGGCGACCGCGCGGGAGGCCGACCTGGTCGCCCGGGTGGGCGGTGATGAGTTCGCGTGGCTCATCCCCGGCCTGGACCTCGACGAGGCCGCCGCTCTGGTCGAGCGCGCCCGCGTGCGGGTGATGACCACCCCGCTCCCGCCGGCCGGCCGGCTCACGATCTCGGTCGGCGTGGCGTCCCTCGCGCAGGCCGGGGGCGACGCCCGCAACCTCTCCCGGCTGGCCGACGGCGCCCTCTACTGGGCCAAGTCGAGCGGCCGTAACCGGGTCGTGGCCTTCGACCCGCGGGTGATCTCCGAGCTCACCCCCGACGACCGGGCCCGGCGCATGCAGCGTGAGCGCGACCTCGCCGCGCTCCGTGCCCTGGCCCGCGCGGTCGACGCCAAGGACCCGGACACCCTGGAGCACTCCGAGCGGGTCGCGGCGCTGGTGCAGCGCCTCGCCCGCGCGCTCGGGTGGGACGGCGAGGCGGCCGGGCGCCTGCGGGAGGCGGCGCTCGTGCACGACGTGGGCAAGATCGGCATCCCGGACGCGATCCTGTCCAAGCCCGGCCGCCTCACCCCGGCCGAGTACGTCCAGGTGCGCCGGCACGCCGAGATCGGCGGTGACATCGTCCGTGAGGTGCTGGACGAGGAGCAGTCGGCGTGGGTGCGCGGCCACCACGAGCGGTGGGACGGGACCGGCTACCCCGACGGCGCGGCCGGGGATGCGATCCCCGCAGGGGCCCGCATCCTGGCCCTGGCCGACGCCTTCGACGTGATGACCAGCGTGCGGACCTACAAGGCCGCCCGGAGCATCGAGGACGCCCTGGCCGAGTGCGAGCGGGTGGCCGGCGGCCAGTTCGACCCGGCGGCGGTGCGGGCGCTCAGGCGCCTGTGGCTGGCCGGGGCGGTCGGCCCCCGCGGGACCGGAGGCGGGCGATGAGCCTCGATGGGAGCCGGCATCCGGAGGTGCACGTGGTCCACCGGACCGGGTGGCTGCGGGCCGGGGTGCTCGGGGCGAACGACGGCATCGTCTCGACCGCGAGCCTGGTGCTCGGCGTGGCTGCGGCGGGGTCCTCGCGTGGGGCCGTGATCACCGCGGGGGTGGCCGGCCTGGTCGCGGGGGCGATGTCGATGGCCGCCGGCGAATACGTGTCGGTGAGCTCCCAGCGCGACGCCGAGCGGGCCGACATCGATCGCGAGCGGCGCGAGCTGGAGGAGCAGCCCGAGCTCGAGCTGGACGAGCTCACCCAGATCTACGTCGCCCGGGGGCTCTCGGCGTCGCTCGCCCGGCAGGTGGCGGTGGAGCTCACGGCCGGCGACGCGCTCGCCGTGCACGCCCGGGACGAGCTCGGGCTGGCCGAGATGACGATGGCCCGCCCGCTGCAGGCCGCGGTCGCCTCGGGGCTCGCCTTCACCGCCGGGGCGGTGCTGCCGCTGGCGGCGATCGCCGTCACCGCCTCGCAGGCCCGCATCGCGATCACCGTCGTGGTCGCCCTGGTCGCGCTGCTCCTGCTCGGGGCGGTCGGCGCGCGCTTCGGCGGGGCCCGGGTCGCGCGCGCGGCGGGGCGGGTGGTGGTGTGGGGCGCGGCGGCCATGGCGCTCACGATGGCCATCGGCGCCCTGGTCGGGACCGCGGTGTGAGCGGCTCTCACGTTCTGCCAATGCACGGCTGGGAGGATCCGGGCGATGCGCGTGCTGGTCGTTGAGGATGCTCCCAAGATGGCCGACCTCATCCGGCGCGGCCTGGCCGACGAGGGCCACGTGGCCGACATCGCCGGGCGCGGCGAGGAGGCGGTGGGCATGGCCCGGGCCCGGGAGTACGACGCGATCCTGCTCGACGTCATGCTGCCGGGCATCGACGGGTTCGAGGCCTGCCGCCGGATGCGCGCGGCCGGGGTGCGTGCGCCGGTGCTCATGCTGACCGCCCGCGACGCGGTCGACGACCGGGTGCGCGGGCTGGACAGCGGGGCGGACGACTACCTGGTCAAGCCGTTCTCCCTGGCCGAGCTGGCGGCCCGGCTGCGGGCGCTGGCCCGCCGCGGCGGGCCCCAGGTGCAGCCGGTGCTCGAGGCGGGCGACCTGCGGCTGGACCCGGCCGCCCGGCGGGCCTGGCGCGGCGAGGCCGAGATCCCCCTGTCGCGCACCGAGTTCGCCCTGCTCGAGGCGTTCATCCGCCGGCCCGGCATGGTCCTCACCCGGCAGGCGCTGCTCGAGCACGCCTGGGAGGATCCGTATGAGTCCCGATCGAATGTGATCGACGTGTACGTGAGCTACCTGCGGGCCAAGATCGACAAGCCCTTCGGCCGTCACGGCATCCAGACCGTGCGCGGGGTGGGCTACTCGCTTCGGGCCGACGGGGGGTGAGGGCGATCGGCCGGGTCGCCGGCCTGATCGCGCGCGTCCCCATCCGCGCCCGCCTGGCGGTCGCGTTCGCCCTGGTCACGGCCGCCGCCCTGACCGGGATCGGCCTCCTGGTGTTCGAGCGCACCCGCGACTCGCTGACCGGCCAGGTCGACCGGGAGCTCGCCGCGGCCCTGCGTGACCCGGGCTTCCAGCGGTTCCCCCCCCGCGACCGGCGCGGCCCGGGCGGGGCGGTGGTCCAGGTGGTGGACCCCTCCGGCGCCGTGATCGGCGGGAGCGACCTGGGCGAGCCGCTGGTGGGCGCCCGGCAGGTGGAGCGGGTGATCGCACGGGGCCGGCCGGTGACCCTGGAGCGCGAGGTGGGCGGGGTGCCCGCGCGGCTGCTGGTGGTGCCCCTGCGCGACGGGACCGGGGCCGCGGTGGCCGCCGCGAGCGTCGCCGAGCGCGACGCCGCGCTCTCGGGCCTGCGCCGGGAGCTGCTGATCGGCGGCCTCATCGCCCTGGTGCTCGCCGCGGCGGGCGGCTGGGTGCTCGCCGCCCTGGCGCTGCGGCCGGTCGAGCGCATGCGCCGGCGCGCGGCGGGGATCGGCGCCCAGCGGCCCGGCGACCGCCTGCCGGTGCCGCCGGCCCAGGATGAGATCCGCCGCCTGGGCGACACGCTGAACGCGATGCTCGCGCGGCTCGAGCAGGGCATGGCCCGGGAGCGGGCGTTCGTGGCCGACGCCGCGCACGAGCTGCGCACGCCGCTCGCGGTCCTGCGCGGGGAGATCGAGCTCGCCACCGCGCGGGAGCGCTCCCCGGACGAGCTCCGGGCCGCGCTCGCGTCGGCCGGCGAGGAGGCCGACCGGCTGGCCCAGCTCGCCGAGGACCTGCTGGTCATCGCCCGCGCCGATCAGGGACGGCTGCCGTTGCGGCCCGAGCCGCTCGACGCGGCGGCCCTCGTCGAGCGCGTGGCGCGGCGCTTCGCCCTGCGCGGCGAGCGCGCGGGCCGCGAGGTGGTGGCCGAGGTGCCCGGCGCCCTGCGCCTGCAGGCCGACCCGCTGCGGCTGGAGCAGGCGCTCGGGAACCTGGTCGAGAACGCGCTCCGTCACGGGGCCGGGCGGGTGGTGGTGGGCGCCCGGGCCGCCGACGGCGAGCCCCCGGCGGTCGAGCTGTGGGTGCGCGACCAGGGCCCGGGCGTCCCCGAGGAGTTCATCGGGCGGGCCTTCGAGCGGTTCACCCGGTCGGATGCGGCGCGGACCGGCGGGGGCGCCGGGCTCGGGCTGGCGATCGTCGCGGCGATCGCCGAGGCGCACGACGGCACCGCGGGCATCCGCAACCACCCCGGGGGCGGGGCCGAGGCCTGGGTCAGGATCCCGGACGGGGCGGGCGCCGCGCCCTGAGCACGACGTCCACGGCGTCTCCCGCCGGCGTCGGCCGGAGGGCCCGCTCGGCCCGCTCGACGAGCAGGCCGAGCCCGTCCAGGTCGGCGGCGACGTCCCGCTCGGTGAAGAGCACCTCCGGCCGCTGGGGCCCGCCCACGCCGTGGGCCGGGTTGTCGGCGTGGTGGGCCACCACCAGGAGCGCGCCGCCCGGCGCGAGGGCCCGCCCCGCGGCACGGTGGACCGTGCGCCGGAGCGGGGCCGGGACCTGCAGGTAGGCGAGCAGGACGAGGTCGTACGCGCCCGCCGCCGGCGACCAGTGCCCGAGGTCGCGGACCGCGAAGCCCACCTCGACCCCGCGGGCGGCGGCCAGGCGCCGGCCCTTCTCGGCGGCCACCGGGGAGAGGTCGACCGCGTCGACCCGCCATCCCCGCTCGGCCAGCCAGACGGCGTTCCGGCCCTCCCCGGCGGCCAGGTCCAGGGCCCGCCCCGGGCGCAGGGGGAGCGCCTCGGCGACCACGAAGCGGTTCGGCCGGGCGGTCCAGACCAGCTCCGTACCGCGGTATCGGGCGTCCCAGTCGGCGGCGTCCACCCGCGCATCCTGACATCCGGCATGCCGGTCGGGAAACGGTGTCCGGAGGGGTCTCTACCCTGCAGCCGCCCCCCACGGCCAGGAGGATCACATGAGTGACGTCGTCGAGGTGAACGTCGCCGGCAGCTGGATCCAGGTGCTGCCCGGCTCGTTCCAGGTCATCCCCAACCCCACCGCCCCCCGCTCGGCCGCCAAGTGGTTCGAGTTCCGGGTGGCCGACAACCCCGACAAGGTGGCCCGCGGTCCGGTGTCGAGCATCGAGGTGATGCTGAGCGCGGCCGCGTAGCCGCCCCGCCCCGGGGCCCGCGCCCTGACGGGCACGGGCCCCGGGCTCCCCGGTCCGGTCTCCGAGGCGGGCCTCGTCGAGGCCGCTGCCCCACGCGGCGAGCGAGTTCTCGTGCCACTCGACCACCGCCCGCCGCCCATGCCCGTCCGCAGCGACCGGAGCCGCTCCCGCGCGTCGTGGTCGCATTCCCCGGCGCTGACCGGGAACGACGCCGCCTGGCCGGGCGCATCCCATCGCCAGAACAGGATCTGCCGGAGCTCGCGGAATCCCCCCTCGCACCAGCGGGCGTGGGTGTGGTCGTCCGGGTGCGGGTCGTCGGGCACCGCACGCCTCTCACGCGTCCTCGCCGCGCCAGGCCCGGAGCCCGGGCTACCCCGGCGGCGGGACGGTGTCGGTGGGGGCGTGCCCGGTGATCAGGCGCGCGCCGCGGCCCCGGGTCAGGTACCAGAACATCCAGCGGGTGACCACCAGCAGGCGGTTCTGGAAGCCGACCAGGAACATCAGGTGCACCAGCAGCCAGGCGAGCCACGCCGGCACGCCCCACATGCGCAGGCCGTGGATGTCGGCGACCGCCGCGGCCCGGCCGATGGTCGCCATGTTGCCCTTGTCGCGGTAGTGGAAGGCGCCGGTCGGGCCGGCGCGCCCGACGCGCCGCACGATCCCCCGGGCGGCGTGCTCGCCCTGCTGCATGGCCACCGGGGCGACCCCGGGCAGCGGCTGGCCGAGCTGGTCGTGGGCCGCGGCCATGTCGCCGAGCACGAAGACCTCGGGGTGGCCCGGCAGGGTCAGGTCGTCCTCCACGCGCACGCGGCCGGCGCGGTCGACCTCGGCCCCGGACGCCTGCCCGAGCATCGCCGCCAGCGGCGAGGCGGCCACCCCCGCGGCCCAGATGACGGTGTGGGTGCGCAGCGGCACCTCGGCGCCGTCCGGGCCCTTGAGCGTGACGCCGTCCGGCCGCACGTCGGTGACCAGGGTGTGCTCGATGACCCGCACGCCCATGCGCTCGAGCTGGCGCCGGGCCCGGGCCGAGAGCGCGGGCACGAACGAGGTGAGCACGCGGTCGGCGCCCTCGACCAGCAGGATGCGCGCCCGCTGGGGGTCCATGTCGCGGAAGTCATCGCGCAGGGTGTCGCGCGAGATCTCGGCCACCTGGCCGGCGAGCTCGACCCCGGTGGGACCGGCCCCGACGACCACGAACGTGAGCCACGCGTCGCGCTCGGCGAGGTCCGACTCCACCTCGGCGGCCTCGAAGGCGAGCAGGATGCGCCGGCGGATCTCCAGCGCGTCCTCCAGGGTCTTGAGCCCCGGGGCGTCGCGCTCCCACTCGTCGTGGCCGAAGTAGGCGTGGCGCGCGCCGGCGGCGACCACCAGGGTGTCGTAGCCGAGCTCGAACCGGGTCAGGCCCTCGCGGCCGGGTGAGCGCCAGCGGACCCGGCGTTCGGCGAGATCGACGTCGGTGACCTCGCCGAGCACCACCCGCGCGTTCCGCTGCCGGCGCAGGACCCCGCGCAGCGGGACCGCGATCTCGCCCGGGGAGAGCCCCCCGGTGGCCACCTGGTAGAGCAGCGGCTGGAACAGGTGGAAGTTGCGCCGGTCGATCAGGGTCACCTCGACCGGGGCGCGCCGGAGCGCCCGCACGCACCGGAGCCCGGCGAAGCCCCCGCCGATCACCACCACCCGGTGGCGGCCGCTCACGCGGCGGTCTCCGCCCGCTCGATCCCCTCGTGGGTCCGCAGCTCGCCGGCCAGGTCGTCGGCGAAGCCCCGCTGCTCGTCCCGGTCCCCGGCCCAGCCCGCGTCGCCCTCCAGGTCGGCCAGGGTGTCCAGGATCGTGATCGAGGGGTGGTCGAACAGCGCGAGCTCCTCGGGGTCGGCGAGCGCGCGGCCCTCGCGGTCGTGGGTCACCCGGATGAGCGGCCGGCTGGTGTGCTCGCGGTCGTTGCGCACCACCAGGGCGCGGCGGCCATCCGACACGAGCACCGCCACCCCCTCCGGATAGGGGGCCACCGAGCGCTTGAACGCCTCCACCAGCGGCTGCCCGAACCCGGAGCCGGACATCGAGAGCACCAGCTCCCATGCCTCCTGGGTGGGGCGGCGGGCCTGGTAGACCCGCGTGGAGGAGACCGCGTCGTAGACGTCGGCCATCCCGGCGATCTGGGCGTGCACGTGCACCGCGTCGCCGGAGCGGCCGGCCGGGTAGCCCGAGCCGTCGATCCGCTCGTGGTGGCCGGCGATGACCACCCGGCTGAGCGCGCCCAGCGCGTCCCCGTCGACCATGTCCACGCCGGCCTGCGGGTGCTGGCGGACGATGTCCATCTCGTCGGCGCTGAGGCGGCCCGGCTTCTTCAGGATCGGCTCCGGTATGAGGATCTTCCCGACATCGTGCAGGAGCAGCCCCAGGCCCATGCGCCGCAGGCGCTCCTCCACGTTGTCGTAGCGTACGTCACCCCGCCAGTCGGACCAGCCGAGCGTGGTGAGCGCCTCGCGGCCGACCATGAGCCCCAGCACGAGCACGTTGACCGAATGGCGCAGGGTGTAGCGGTCGAAGGCGCCGAGGTCGTCCAGGCACCAGACCAGCCGCCCGGACTGGGCGATCTCGTGCATGACCTGGGCGACCATGCGGTCGAGCGCGGCGACCTCGTCGGCGCCCACCCGGGTGTGGCCGCCGCACTGCGCGGCCCGGTGGTAGACCGACCCCACCGCCTGCATGGCCCGTTCGCGGGTCTCGGGGGTGATGACCTCGGGGGGCTCGACCCCGGAGGAGAAGCCGTCGTCCACGTAGACCGCCCACACCCCGGCACGCTCCAGCCCGCGCCGGTAGCCCTCGGTGAGCGGCGTGCCGGCGGTGAGCAGGGCCTGCCGGACGCCGCGGCTGGACGACCAGACGCTCCGGGCCAGGGTCATCCCGGACCGCAGGCGCGACGTGGACACGATCCTCACCCCGGGCCTATCGGCGCGCCGGGGCGGAGGGCGAGCCCCCGGGCAGCCGGTGGCTCAGCCCCGGGGCGGGAGGACCCGGGACCGGGGCCCGAGGGCCATCCCCGCGCGCCCGGCGAGCGCCTCGAGCATGACCGCGGTGTCGGCGATCGCGACGCCGGTCAGGTGCTCCTCGCGGCCCTCGAAGTCGGCCACGATGCCGAGCAGGGCCGCGCCGTAGGCCTCCCGCCGGCCGTCGGCGAGCGCCTCCAGGGCGTCGGCCACCCGGGCGAAGTGGTCGCCCGCCCCGCGCATGCCGGCCGCGCCCTCGGCCAGGGCCGCCCGGTCGCCCAGCACCGCGGCGGCGAGCGCCAGCGCGTAGCAGGCGGCGGGGGAGTCGCAGGGCGCCGGGAGGTGCTCCCGGGCGTGGGCGGCCGCGTCCTCGCCGCCCCCGCCGATGACCGCCGCCTTGAGCATGCCCACCAGGCGGCCGTAGCTCCGCGGCGGCGCCACGGCGAACGACGCCCGGTAGGCGGCCGCGGCCGCGCGGAAGACCGGCGCGGCCCCCTCCGGGTCACCCTCCAGCAGCCGCCGCTGGGCGTCGGCCTCGGTGACCAGGGCGGCCGTGAGCAGGTCGACGTGCTCGCCGGCCTCGAGGCCCGGCATCTCGCGGTCGGCCGGCGACCAGCGGTGCAGGCTCACGGGCGCGACCGGCGCTCGCGGCGGGCGCGGGACGCGATCGTGTCGATCCTGAGCGCCACGGTGAGCGCGTCGACCTTGGCCTCGCCCTCCAGGCGGTCGGCCACGTGCCACGCCTCGCCCGAGAGGTAGGCCAGCCGGGGCTCGGCGTCGGGCAGGTCGGCCACCCGGCGGGCCTCGCCCTCCAGGTAGGCGAGGATCTCCTGCTGCTCCTTCGGCCCCCACGTCGGCCGGGTGCCCGGCCACTCCGGGTTGCGGGCGATGAGCCACCACAGCACGGCGATGAGCGGCAGCTTGAGCACGATCACCACGAACAGGACATACAGCGCCTGCATCGACCCGTTGCCGGTGATCGCCGGGGTCAGGGCGACGAGGACCGTCCCGAAGACGGCCAGCACCGCGGTCCCCACCAGCACGGGGACGACCCGCCGGGCCCGGGGGCCCGGGTGCGTGCCGCAGAGCAGCCACCGGAGCACGCCCGGCATGATCGACGGCGGCAGCGGCCGCGGCAAGGGGCTCCGGGCGGCCCGGGGGCCGTTGCTAGGATCGGCCGTCCGCTTCCGCCCCCGACCCGGAGCACCGCACATGCACGTCGTCCTGCCCGACGGGAACCGCCTCGAGCTGCCCGAGGGGGCCACCGGGCGCGACGCGGCCGCCGCGATCGGGCCGGGGCTGGCCAAGGCCGCCCTCGCGGTGCGGGTGAACGGGGAGATGCGCGACCTGGCCCTCCCGCTCGCCGACGGGGACGCCATCGCCATCGTCACCGACAAGAGCGGCGACGACTTCCTCTACGTCATGCGCCACTCGGCCGCCCACGTGATGGCCGAGGCCGTGATGGAGCTCTTCCCGGGGGCCCGGTTCGGCTTCGGGCCGCCCATCGACGACGGCTTCTACTACGACTTCGACCTGCCCCGGCCGCTCACCGAGGCCGACTTCCCGGCCATCGAGGCCCTCATGCGGCGCATCGTCAAGGCCCGGGCGCCGTTCGAGCGCAGCGTGATGGGCGTCGCCGACGCGCGCGACTACTTCGCCGAGCTCGACCAGCCGTACAAGGTCGACCAGGTCGAGGAGCTCACCCGGCAGGGCGAGACCCACGTGTCGATCTACCGGGACCGGGAGTTCGTCGACCTCTGCCGGGGGCCGCACGTGCGCGACACCGGCCGCATCGGCGCGGTCAAGCTGCTCTCGGTGGCCGGCGCCTACTGGCGCGGCTCGGAGAAGAACCCCATGCTGACCCGGGTCTACGCCACCGCGTTCCCGACCTCGGCCGAGCTCGATGCCCACCTGGAGCGCCTGGAGCGCCAGCGGGCCCGCGACCACCGCCGCGTGGGCCGCGACCTGGAGCTCTTCCACTTCGACGACGCGGGTCCCGGCTTCCCGTTCTTCCTGCCCAAGGGCATGGTCGTGGTGAACGAGATCCAGCGCGAGCTGCGCGCGGAGCTCGACCGGATGGGCTACGACGAGATCCGCACGCCCACCATCCTCTCCGAGCGCCTGTGGCACCAGAGCGGCCACTGGGACCACTACCGCGAGAACATGTACTTCACCGAGGTCGACGGCCAGGGCTTCGCGGTCAAGCCGATGAACTGCCCCGGCGCCTGCCTGGTGTTCCGCTCCCGGCGCCGGAGCTACCGCGACCTGCCCCTGCGCCTGGCCGAGTTCGGCCACGTGCACCGGCACGAGCTCTCGGGTGTGCTGCACGGCCTCTTCCGGGTGCGGGCCTTCACCCAGGACGACGCGCACGTGTTCTGCCGCCTGGACCAGATCACCGACGAGGTCAACGCGATCCTTGACCTCACCGACCGCTTCTACGCGCGGTTCGGGTTCTCGGGCGTGCGCCTGCACCTGGCGACCAAGCCCGAGAAGGCCGCCGGCACCGACGAGATGTGGGAGCGGGCCGAGGCCGCGCTGCGCGAGGCGCTGGGCGATCGCGAGTACACGCTCAAGGAGGGCGACGGCGCCTTCTACGGGCCCAAGATCGACTTCCACGTGACCGACACCATGGGCCGCTCGTGGCAGCTCGGCACCTGCCAGCTCGACTTCTCGATGCCCGAGCGGTTCGACCTGTCGTTCACCAACCAGGAGGACGCCGAGGAGCGGCCGGTCATCCTCCACCGCGCCATCACCGGGTCGCTGGAGCGCTTCCTCGGCATCCTGATCGAGGACTGCGGCGGCGACTTCCCGTTCTGGCTCGCCCCGGTCCAGGCGCGGGTGCTCCCGATCGCCGACCGGCACGCCGAGTTCGCGGGACGGGTGCGGGACGCGCTGGACGCCGATGGCGTGCGGGCCGAGGTGGACGCCCGCTCGGAGTCGGTCGGCCGGCGCATCCGCGACGGCGAGCTGGCGAAGGTGCCGTACCTGCTGGTGGTCGGCGACCGGGAGGCGGAGGCCGGCGAGGTGTCGGTGCGCGCCCGCCACGGCGCGTCGCTCGGGTCGCTGCCGGTGGCCGGCCTGGCCGAGGCGCTGCGCGGGTCGTGAGCGGCCCGGCCCGGCCCGGCCCGCCGGCCGGGCTGTGCGACCACTGCGCCTTCCAGCGCCTGGTGCCGACCCGGCGCACGGTGTTCTCCATGTGCGGGCGGCACCGGGACGACCCCCGGTTCCCGCGCTACCCGCCGGTCCCGGTGGCCCGCTGCGTGGGCTTCACCCCGCGGGAGCCGCCGGCCCCCCCGGCCTGAGGGGCCTCAGGGCAGGGTGCGGACGGCCCCGTCGAGCAGGCCGGCGAGCGTCGGGGTGCACGGGCGCAGGGCGTCGGCGGCGTCGGTGAGGGCCTGGCGCAGCGTGACCGTGCCGCCGGCGATGGCCACCGTGGCGCCGGGACGCTCGCGGGCCGTCCGCACCAGCCCGTTCACCGCGGCGATCGCGGCCCGGAAGTCCCCGTTCGCGGTGCGGGCGTCCGGGCAGTAGCGCTTGGCGTCGGCCAGCCAGCCCGCGACCTCGGCGCTCGCGGCCCCGTCCGGGCCCGACCCTCCGTCGCCCCCGCCCCCGCCCCCGCCGCCGCCGCAGCCGGCGAGCAGGGCCAGGGCGAGCACCGGCGCGGCCAGGAGCCCCCGCCTCATCGCCGGCACCCGTCCAGGGCGACCAGGAGGGCCAGGGCCAGGCGGCGGTCGAGCACGCCGGGCGGCACGCGCGTGAGGTCCAGCGCCCAGCGGCCCGGGCCCGCGGGGACCACCTCGGCCTGCGCGCGCTGGCCCACCATCAGCTCGGTCCGGGGGGCGAGGCGCCGCAGCAGGCGACCCGCGAGCGCCCGGGCGGCGGACGGCTCGCGGGTCCAGGCCAGCACGCCGCGGTCGCCCGGTCCCACCACCGCCCAGGGCGAGCGGGCCAGGGAGAGCTGGGTGCGGTGCTCCAGCTCACCGAGCAGCACGCCCTCCGCGTCGCGGACCTCACGCCGGGTGCCGACCGGCGTGCGCCGGGGGGCGCCGATGGACAGCACCGCCCGCCCCGCGGCGCGGGCGCGGCCGCGGAGGGCCAGCCCGATGGGGCCGTGCGCGCCGAAGGCGGCCCACGCCCGCTCGGGGGCGCCGGCCACGCGGACCACCACGAGGTGGTCGTGCTCGTCCACCCGGCTCACGGTCGCATCCTCCCGGCCCGGCCGCGCGGGCGCAAGCGGACGGCATGCGTGCCATCCTTGCCCGGCATGCAGACCGGTATCCGCAACGGGATCATCATCGCGGCGATCGCCGCCCTCGGGGTGGTCTGGCAGCGCGGCTTCGACGCCATCGCCATCGGCGCCAGCCAGATCATCACCGTGCTCTTCGTGGCCGCGCTGATCGGCTTCGGCTACACCTACTTCCGGCAGAACCGCCTGGCCTGGCTGGTGCTCAAGCCCTGGCAGCGGATCACCATCATCGTGTGCGGGCTCGCCATCGCGTTCCTGCTCATCGCCGGGTGGCCGCTCCTGGCCGACCGCCTCACCCCCCTGGGGTACTTCGCCCTGCTCGCCGCGCTGGTGCTGGTGATCATCTGGGTCGTGCGCGAGAGCCGCAGGTTCCCGTGAGCGACGTGCCCGAGGCGCCGCTCGAGCCGACCGCCGAGGGACTGGTCCCCGCGGGGGAGGGCTGGTTCGTGCTGAACGCCCGGGACGCCCGCTGGTACCACGCCGAGGGCCGGGCGGCGGTGAGCGACCTGGAGGGCGAGACCGAGTTCACGCAGCTCGGGATCCACGTGGTCGTGCTCGGCCCCGGCCAGCCGATGGCGATGTACCACTGGGAGGCCGACCAGGAGGACTTCCTGGTGCTCTCGGGCGCGGCGCTGCTCATCGTGGAGGGGCAGGAGCGCCCGCTCGGGCCCTGGGACCTGGTCCACTGCCCGCCCGGCACCGAGCACGTCATCGTCGGCGCCGGCGAGGGGCCCTGCGTGGTGGTCGCGGTGGGCGTGCGCGACCGGTCCGTCGGCGGCCCGGACTGGGGCGGCTACACGGTGGACGAGGCCGCCCTCCGCCACGGGGCGGGGGTGACCGAGGCGACCGTCCGCCCCGAGGACGCCTACGCGGGCCTCGCCCGCCGCCGCCCCACGCGCTACCGGCCGGAGTGGCTGGGATAGACGATCAGGTCCACCCGGCATCGGTGGAGGCGTGGGGCGAGTGGCTCGCGCGCCACCATGACCGTGGGCGGGGGGTGTGGCTGGTCAGCTTCAAGAAGGCTACCGGCCGCCAGGCGTTCGGGTACGAGGAGGCGGTGACCGAGGCGCTCCGCGTCGGGTGGGTCGACTCCCGGTCGCGTGCCCTGGACGATGAGCGCACGATGCTCTGGTTCGCCCCGCGCGCCGCCGGCAGCGGGTGGTCGCGGCCCAACAAGGAGCGCATCGCCCGCCTGGAGCGTGAGGGCCGCATGGCCGAGGCAGGGCTCCGGGTCGTCGAGCGCGCCCGGGCCGACGGCTCGTGGTCCATGCTCGACGCGGTGGAGGACGGCGTGGTGCCCGACGACCTCGCGGCGGCCTTCGCGCGCCACCCGGGATCGCGGGAGCGGTGGGACGCCTTCCCGCGCTCGGCCCGGCGGGGGATCCTGGAGTGGATCGTGCAGGCCCGGCGGGCCGGGACCCGCGCCGCGCGGGTCGAGGAGACCGCGCGGCTCGCCGCCCGGGGTGAGCGGGCCAACCAGTGGCGGCCGAAGGGCGGTGCCGGGGGCTGACGCCCGCGCACGGCCGGATCACGGCGGCCGGCACGCGCCGGCGCGCGGATCGGCACACCCCGCGCGCATCCGGGGTGAGGGGCGGGGCCTAGGGTCGGATGTGTGGATCCCGCCGCATCCCCACCCCGCCTGACGGCCCAGCGCGGCCAGTCCGCCGTCGAGCTGGTGGCCCTGCTGCCGGCGCTCGCGCTGCTCCTCGTGGCCGGGTGGCAGGCCGTCGCCTGGATCGCGGCCTGGCAGCTCGCCGGCGAGGCGGCCCGGGCCGGGGCGCGGGCGGCCGAGGTCGGCGCCCCCGCGGGGCACGCCGCGCGCGCGGTGCTCCCCGGCGGCTGGGCCGGGCGGGTGCGCGACGTGGCGGTGGACGCCGACGGTGGCGTGCGCGTTCGCCTGGCGGTGCCCGGCCTGGTCCCGGGCCTCCCGCTCGCCGGCGAGGTCCGGGCCGCGGCGGGGGCCGGGCGGTGAGCCGGCGCGGGCAGGCGGGCGTCGAGCTCCTGGCCCTCGTCCCGGTGCTGGTCGCCGCGGTGCTCCTGGCCTGGCAGCTCATCGCCCTGCTCGCCGCCGCCGGCCGGGCCCAGGACCGCGCCCGGGCCGACGCGCTCGCCGCCACCGGCCCGGCCGGCCGGGCGCTCACCGTCCGGGCGCAGGTGACGCTGCCCGGGCTCCTCCCCGGTCTCGGGCCGCGCCTCGTGGTCCCGGCCCGCGCGGTGGTGGTCCCGTGAGGGCGCGCCGGGGGCAGTCCGGGCAGTCCCTGCCGCTCGTGCTCGCGGTGGGGGCGCTCGTCGCGCTCGCGGGGCTGGCCGCCGGGGCGATGGGGGCGGTGCTCCTCGCGCGGTCCGCCGCGCAGGCGGCGGCCGACCTGGCCGCGGTGTCGGCGGCCCGGCACCTGGTGCGCACGCTGCCCCTGCTCGCCGGCGGGGCGCCCCCACCCGGCCCCGCCGCGGCCGACCTGGCCGCCGCGGCCGCTCCGGCGGCCCGGGGCGCGGGGGCCGAGCTGGTGTCGATCCGGGTGGTGGGCCGCGGCGCGGCGCCCGGGGCGGTCGAGGTGCGGGTGGCCCGCTCGGCGCCGCTCGGGCTGCGGGTGCATGCCGTGGCCCGGGCCGCGCCGGGCGTGGGCGGCGGCGGGGCCGGGGCGCGGGCGGCGGCCTGGGCCCTCTCCAAGCTCGGGATCCCCTACCGGTGGGGCGGGACCACCGACGCGGGCTACGACTGCTCGGGCCTCACGTCGGAGGCGTGGCGGAGCGCCGGGGTCCCGATCGGCCGCACGACCTGGGACCAGCTCGCCCTGATGGAGGACATCTCGCACCTCCCGGACTCCGCGCTCCGGCCCGGCGACCTGCTCTTCCCCCACGCCGGCCACGTGGCGATGTACGTCGGCGGCGGGCGCATCGTCGAGGCGCCCTACACCGGGGCGGTGGTCCGCACGGGGTCGGTCCTCGCCCGCGACTGGCCCATGCGGCGCCGGCCGCGGGGGCTGGCGGCCGTGGGGCCGGCGGCCGGCGCCGCGGCGGTGCCGGCGTGGGTGCCCACGGCCTACCGGGACCTGGTCGGCCACGCCGCGGCGGGGGCGGGCATCGCGCCCGGGCTGCTCGCCGCGCTCCTGCGGGCCGAGTCGGGCTTCGACCCCGGGGTGGTGAGCCACGCCGGCGCGCAGGGCATCGCCCAGCTCATGCCCGCGACCGCGGCCGGCCTGGGGGTGCGCGACCCGTTCGACCCGGGCCAGGCCGTGCCCGCCGCCGCGCGCCTGCTGGCCGGGCACCTGCGCGCGTTCGGCAGCGTCGAGCTCGCCCTGGCCGCCTACAACGCAGGCCCCGGGGCGGTGCGGCGCCACGGCGGGGTGCCGCCCTTCCCCGAGACCCGGGCCTACGTTGCCCGGGTGACGGCGTGGGCCGGCGATGCCGGCGCGCCGGGTGCGGCCGGCGTCGTGCTCGTGCGGGTGGGGGAGGGGCTCACGTGAGCGGCGGGGGCGCGGGGGGCCGGGCCTATACTCGGGCGGGTGAGCGGCGCGGCCCCACTCCGGGAGCAGCTCGCCGGGCTGCCCGACGGCCCGGGCGTCTACCTGTTCCGCGACGCCGCCGACCGGGTGCTCTACGTGGGCAAGGCCAAGTCGCTGCGCAAGCGCGTGCGGTCCTACTTCCAGGCCCCGGTACGGCCCGACGGCGGATCGGCCGATGCCGACCCGGGGCCGAAGGCCGGCCTGCACCCGCGCACGGTGGAGATGGTCTCGCGGGTCCGCCGGCTCGAGGCGCTGGTGGTCAACTCCGAGACCGAGGCGCTCATCCTCGAGGGCAACCTCGTGAAGATGCACAAGCCGCCCTTCAACGTGCGGCTGCGCGACGACAAGAGCTATCCCTACATCGGCATCTCGATGGACGAGGGCTTCCCCCGGGTCTACTTCACCCGGGAGCGCCACCGCCGCGACCGCCTGTACTTCGGCCCGTTCTCCAGTGCCTCCAAGGTGCGCGAGACGCTGAACCTGATGGGGAAGATCTTCCCGACCCGGCCGTGCGAGGGGCCGGAGCCCGGCCGGCCGTCGGGCATCCCGTGCCTGGACTACCACATCCACCGCTGCCTGGCGCCCTGCGTCGGCTACATCACCCGGGACGAGTACACGGTCCTGGTGGAGCAGGTCATCGCGTTCCTCTCGGGGCGCTACCGGGGGCTGGAGCGCGAGATCGAGGCCGAGATGCGCGGGGCGGCCGCCCGGCGGGAGTTCGAGCGGGCGGCGGTCCTGCGCAACCGCCTGCAGGCGGTGCGCCACCTCATGGAGCGCCAGCTCGCCCGCAGCGACTCCATGGGCAGCCTCGATGTGGTCGGGGTGGCCATCGCCGAGGACGGCGAGGCGGCCAACGTCCAGGTGCTGCAGGTGCGCGACGGGGTCATGCAGGACCGCCAGTCCTTCTTCCTCGACGTGCCCGGCGCACCCGACCTGGCCACGGTGGTCGAGCAGTTCGCGCTGGAGTACTACGCGGTGGGCATCGCGATCCCGCCGCAGGTGGTGGTGCCGCCCGGGGTGGAGCCGGCGGCGGTCGAGCGGGTGCTGACCGGCCGGCGGGGCGCACGGGTGGAGGTCCGCGCGCCGGAGCGGGGCGAGAAGCGGCGGCTGGCCGAGCTTGCCGCCCGCAACGCCGATCTGGCCCTGGACCAGGACCGCCGTCGCCACGCCCGGGCGCGCTCGCGCCGGGTGGAGGCGCTCGCCGACCTGCAGCGCCACCTCGGGCTCCCGGCGCCGCCGCTGCGGGTCGAGTGCTTCGACATCTCCAACCTGGGGGCGACGTATGCGGTCGCCTCGATGGTCGTGTTCCAGCAGGCCGCGCCGGCGCGTGCGCACTACCGCAGCTTCACCATGCGCCACGACGGCGGGCCGGACGACTTCGCCCGCATGGAGGAGGCGCTCGGGCGCCGGTTCGCCCGCCTGGCGGCCGACGACGGCGACGCGTCGCTCGGGGCGACCCCGGGCCTGGTCGTCATCGACGGGGGCAAGGGCCAGCTCGGGGCGGCGCAGCGGGCCATGCGCGAGGCCGGGGTCGACGTGCCGATGGTCGGCCTGGCCAAGCGCCTGGAGGAGGTGTTCCTGCCCGGGCGGCGCGACCCGGTGCTCCTGCCCGAGGGCTCGGCCGGCCTGCACCTGCTCCAGCAGGTGCGCGACGAGGCGCACCGCTTCGCCCTCCGCCACCACCGCGGCCGGCGCGGGCGCGGCATGACCACGAGCATCCTGGACGAGCTGCCGGGCGTCGGGCCCGCCCGGCGGCGGGCGATCCTGCGCCACTTCGGCTCGGCCGACCGCTTCCTCGACGCCACCCGGGAGGAGCTCGCCGCGGTGCCCGGCCTGCCGCCGAAGCTCGCCCGCGAGATCTGGGACCATCTGCACCGGAGCGCGGCGCCGGGCGAGGCCGCCGACGTGGGGGCGCGGGCCGGCGTGGAGGCGGGCGCGTGGAGCTGACGGTCATCACCGGCCTCTCGGGGGCGGGCAAGAGCGAGGCGATGGGCGTCTTCGAGGACGCCGGCTACTTCTGCGTCGACAACCTGCCCCCGCGGCTGCTGCCCGCGCTCTCGGACCTGTTCGCGCTGGAGGGGAGCAAGGTCGAACGGGCCGCGGTGGTCTGCGACGTGCGCGGCGGGATCTGGTTCGACGAGCTCAGCCGCGAGGTGGCCCGCCTGGGGCAGGTCGAGGGCGTGCGGCCCAAGGTGGTGTTCCTGGAGGCCCGTGACGACGTGCTGCTCGCGCGCTTCCGCGAGACCCGCCGCCGTCACCCCCTGGCCGAGGGCGGGGCGGTGCTCCAGGGGATCGAGCGCGAGCGCGAGGCGCTCTCGGAGGTCCGCGACCGGGCCGACCTGGTCATCGACACCAGCGACCTGAACGTCTGGCAGCTGCGCGATGCGGTGAACGAGGCGCTCGTCCCCGGCGCCCGGCCCCGGATGCGGGTCACCTTCACCTCGTTCGGCTACAAGTACGGGGTGCCGGTGGAGGTGGACCTCATGTTCGACGTCCGCTTCCTGCGCAACCCCCACTACGTCCCGGAGCTCGCGCCGCTCACCGGGCTGGACGAGGGGGTGGTCGCCTACCTGGACCGGGCACCGGGCTTCGACGAGTTCATCGCCCGCCTGGAGGGCCTGCTCGACTTCCTGCTGCCCGCCTACGAGGGCGAGGGCAAGCGCCATCTGGTCATCGCCTTCGGGTGCACGGGCGGCCGCCACCGCAGCGTGGCCCTGGCCGAGCGCATGGCCGCCCGCTACACCGGCGCGCACGAGGTGAGCGTGAGCCACCGCGACATCACCCGGGCCGGCGCCCGCCCGGCCCCCGCCGCGGAGGGGGCGCCTCGCTGAGCCGCCCCAGGGTGACCGCGCTGGGCGGGGGCACCGGCCTCTCGTCGGTCCTGCGCGCCCTCAAGCGCGAGCGCACGGACGTGACCGCGATCGTCACGGTGGCCGACGACGGCGGATCCTCGGGTCGCCTGCGCCGCGAGCTCGGGGTGCTCCCGCCCGGGGACATCCGCAACTGCCTGGTCGCCCTGGCCGACGACGAGTCGCTCATGGGGCGGCTCTTCCAGCACCGCTTCGCCGACGGCGACCTGTCCGGGCACTCCTTCGGCAACCTCTTCCTGGCCGCGCTCACCGAGGTGACCGGGAGCTTCGACCAGGCGGTCGAGGAGAGCTCCCGCGTGCTCAAGGTGAACGGCCGGGTGGTCCCCTCGACCCTCCAGCAGGTGCGCCTGTGGGCCGAGCGGGCCGACGGCGAGCGCGTCTGCGGCGAGACGCTGATCGCCGCGGGCGTGGGGCCCTGCCGGCGCGTGTGGCTCGACCCCGAGCCCGCCGCCCACCCCGACGCGGTGCGGGCGGTGGAGCAGGCCGACCTGGTGCTGCTCGGCCCGGGCAGCCTCTTCACCAGCGTGCTGCCGCATCTGGCGGTGGCCGACCTCGCCGCCGCGGTGCGCGGGGCGCGGGGCATCCGCGCCTACGTGTGCAACGTGATGACCCAGCCCGGCGAGACCGACGGCCTGGACGCCGCCGCGCACCTGGAGCGCGTGCTCGAGGCGGTACCGGGCGGGGTCGACGTGGCCCTGGTGCACGACGGCCCGCTCGACCCCGCCGCGGTGGCCCGCTACGCGGCGCAGGGCCAGGACCCGGTCCGGGTCGACCGGGCCGCGATCGAGGCGCTCGGGGTGCGGGTGGTCGCCGCCGACCTGGCCGAGAGCGACCAGGTCGTGCGCCACGCCCCGGCGCGGCTCACGGCGGCCCTGGTCCCCCTGGCCCGGGAGGCGGCCCGGTCACGGGCGGCGGGGGACCCGGTCCCGCCCGCCGTCCCCCGGTAGCCCGGGCCCTGCGGCGCGCGCCTCGGCGAGGAGGGCGAGCAGCAGGGTGAGCTGGTCGACCCGCCCGTGGCGGGCGGCCGCGAGCGCCCAGTCGACGAGGTCCGAGGCCTGCATGTCGCGCACGTCGCGGGGCCGGGTGGCCCGGGCCCCGGGGGCCAGGAAGAGGTGCGCCACCCGGTCGGTCATCCCCGGCGCGACGAGCACGGCGCCCATCGCCTGCGGGCGCCCGCCGGCCATGCCCGCCGCGTCGAGGGCCGCACGGGCGGCGTCCGGCGGGCGCTCCCCGGGCCCGATCGGCGCCGACGGCGCCTCCAGCAGCACGCCGCCCAGGTGCGGGCGATCCCGGGGGACGAGCGGCACGCGGCCGCCCGGGGCGAGCGGGAGGACCACCGCGACCGGCGGGGCGGTCAGGACGACCTTGGCCCGCCCCACGCCGTCGCGGGTGACCTCGGCCCGCTCGGCGCGCACCGGGCCGCCGGCGATCAGGGTGCGGGCCCCCACCCGCACCGGGGTCCGCCCGCCCCCGCCGGGCGCCGGCTCGCCCGCCGCCAGCGGCGGGGCGGCGATCAGCCCCATGCGCCGGGCGAGCAGGCCGAGCAGCACGGTGCGGGCATCCAGCGGCGCCCGGTCGCGGGCGGGCGAACCCGGTCCGGCCCGGACCACCGCGACCGATCCCTCCCCGCCGCCGCCGGCGGGGGTCGCCTGCGTCGCGACCACCAGATGCCCGACCTCGTCGGTGAGGTCCGGCGCGGTGGCGGCGCCCCCGAGCCAGGCGAGCCCGCCGGCGGCAAGGCCGGTCTCCTCGGCCAGCTCGCGCGCCGCCGCCGTGATCGGGTCCTCGCCCGGCTCGATCCCCCCGGCCGGGGCCTCGGTGACGTCCCGGCCGCAGGGCCAGCGGTCCTGGCGCACCAGCGTCACCGTCCCGGCGCGGCCGACCGGCAGGACGTGGACCACGTCACGGGTCAGCAACACCGGCCCGGCGCCCGGCGCGGGCGGCAGCGCCACCCGGGCCGCCCCCTCCCGGGCGATCAGCCGCCATCCATGCGGGACCGCGCCGCTCATGATCCCCGGACGGCCGACGTCCCGTCGCGCATTACGTGAGCGGGAAGGGAAAAGCAACACTTGCCACGAACAGTGGACCGGCCGTAGAGTGCCGCGCAGGCGTGGACCCGACCCCCAGGGGGAAGGTCACGCCCGCGCAGCCCTCTCTTCATCTCTTCCGGGCTGCGGCCACCCTGTCTTCTCGTCAAAAGGAGCCTCGTCGAATGAGTGCGCGCGCGAAGGCGATCACCCCTCTGGCGATCGTCATCGGCATCCTCTCCTTCGCGTGGACTGAGTTCTCGCTGAACTTCACGTTCCACTGGGTCGCGAATGACCTGCCCGCGGCCGCGGGCGTGGATCAGCCTGAAAACTTCCACCTGATCCTCCCCACCGCCTTCATCGCGTGGGGTCTGTTCTTCGCCGCCGGCGGTGACAACGCCGCCTTCGGCAAGATCTTCCTGGCCACCGTCTTCGGTTCCGTGGCCGCCCTCATCACCATGCCGCTGGCCTTCAAGACGGCCGACTTCCCGGACTTCTACGGGATCGCCATCTGGGTCGGCGTCTTCGCGTTCATCCTCGTGATGATCCTCATCGCGGGTGACTGGTACTACGTGGCAGGGACGTTCCCGTGCTTCGCCGCAGTCTTCCTGTGGTGGATCGCGACCGGCCTCGACGGCTGGGTCCCCAACGGTGGTGGCGTCAACAACTCCCTCGAGGCCGGTGCTGCTGGTGCCGGTGCCTTCGGGGGCCTCATCTCCACCCCGTGGCAGTGGGTCTGGTTCGACACCTGGGTCACCCTGGTGATCGGCTGCGTTCTCGGCATCCTGTCCGCCAAGATCGCCGGCGCCCTCACCCCGAAGCCGAAGGCCGCCGCCGAGGCCGCCTGATCGCTTCACCGCTCCATGCGTGACCGCCGGGGGGCCTTCGGGCCCCCCGGCTGCGTTTTCGGGACCGCTGACCCGGCAGGGGCGCGGGGCGCCGGGGCGAACGGGTCGTGGCCATGCCGCTCGATCCCGTCACCGAGGCCCGACCATCCCGCCGCCGGCGGGGCGGCGGCCCGCCGTGGGTGCCGTTCGCGGTGGCCCTCGGCACCGGGTTGGTGATCGGCGGCATCGTCGGGTTCGCCGTCCGCGGGGGCGGCGGGACCACCACGGTCACCGCTCCGCCCACGACCACGCGCCCGGCGGTCGACCCGGCCGTCGCCCGCGAGGCCCGGGAGCGGCGGCTTCGCACCACCACGCGGCTGGTGGTGCTGAACGGGACCTCGATCACCGGCCTGGCCGCGCGGTCGCTGGAGCGGGCACGCATGGCCGGCTGGCGGCAGGTCGAGGCGGGCAACGGCCCGGCGATCTCGGGGACCTCCCAGGTCTACGTGCTGGAGGGCCGGCAGGCCGCCGGCGCCCTCGCCGCCCGGGACCTGGACGCCCTGCCGCCCCGCCCGCTCCCGGCCGACTCGCCGCTCCCCGGCCAGTTCCCGCGCGGGCAGGTCTTCGTGCTGCTCGGGCCCCAGGCCGATCTGCCGCCGGAGACGGCGCCGCCCCCGGCCGAGACGCTCCCGGCGCCGACCGGCACCGTCGCCACGTCACCCTGAGCGCCCCCGGCCCCCCTGCGGGCCGCTAGCGTCCGCTGATGCCCATGCGCCGCGCCGCCCTCGCCGTGATCGCCCTGGCCGCCCTGCCGGCGCCGGCGGCGCTCGGCGCGGTCACCGGCACGGTGATGGCCGGCGGGGCGGGGCCCTGGGACCCGGTGGCCGGCGCGCGGCTGAACCCCGACGGCACCCTGACCCTCCTGCGCGTGGCCCCCGGCGCGGCCCGCGCGAACGCAACGGTGACGGTGACCGGCAATGTCGCGCCGTCCGCGGCCGCCCGGGCCGCGCTCCGGGCCCGGTGGAAGGCGGTCCTCGCGGCACCCCGGGTGGCGACCGCAAGCCGCCAGGTGGACGCGGCGTTCGTGACCGTGACGGTCGCCGACGGGCCGGACACCCGCACGGTCATCGGCCTGAACACCGCGCCCGCGGCGGTGCGGGCCCTGGTCGACCGGGTGAACCTGACGGTGCCCGCGGCGCGCCGTCTGCAGGCCCCCGCCCCGCCGGGCCAGTCCCAGGCCGCCACCTGCGTCAACCGCGAGCCCGGGGGCGCCGCCGCCCGGCCGGCCACCGAGGTGGCGCGCGACCTGACGCTGGCCGAGGCGGCCCAGCGCGGCCTGGTCACCCTCGCGGGCAAGGGCGGGTTCCAGGGCGACCAGGTGGCGGTCACCCTCACCGGCAAACCGGCCACCGGGCCGGTCCGGGTGCGCATCCGCCTGGAGATCGAGGGCCCGAACGCGGCCGGCTTCCCGGCCGCCGCGGTGGAGAAGCGCCTGGGCACCCCGACCCACAAGGGCACCCAGGTGCGCTTCGACATCGAGACCCGCGTGCGCGTGCCGGGTGAGCCGCCCACCTGCGGGTGGCACCAGGTGAGCCTGAGCCCCGACCCGGCCCTGCGCCCCGAGGCGGGCATGCCCGACGGGAGCGTGCCGGTGCCGAACTCCGCCCAGACCGGCGAGGCCGACTGGTACACGGGCATCTCCCCCGGCCAGGCCGCCCACGAGGTGCTGCACCTGGCCGGCCTGCCCGACCGCTACCGCGACGTGGTCGTGGCCGGCGGCAAGGAGTACCCGGTGCCGATGGGCCAGATCACCTCCAAGGCCGAGCTCGACGCCTGGGCCAAGGCCCACAACGTCACCGGGCCGACCACCCTGGAGCCCCGCCCGTTGCCCGGGCACCAGAACGACATCATGGCCACGGGTGAGCTCAGCGACACCTCCGTGGTCTGGCCCGGGGACCTGGCCGGGTTCGTCGCCCGGGCGGGCGTCCGGGTCACCGGGAGCCCGGGGGACGTCCTGCTGAGCAAGGACCCCGGCAAGCAGAACCTGGTCGTGGGCGCGCCGTTCGACCTGTTCGCCCGGGTGGGGGAGACCGCCCGGGCCGACGGGCTGGTCGTCTACTGCATGGACCTGCCCCTCGGCATCCCGCCCCGGGACCTCGTCTTCGACGTGGCCGGCCCGGCCCGCGACCTGGGGCTGCCGCAGCTCCAGGCGGTGGCCGAGGCGGTCGCCCGGGCCCAGCCCGCGCCGCTCGCGGCCACGCCGGGCGGGCAGTCGGCGATCTGGCAGGTGACCGACGCCGACCTGTCGCTCTCCCAGTCGGCCGGCGAGATCATCCGGGCGGCGGGTCTGCCCATCGACCTGGTCCTCGACACGCCCCAGGTCGCCAACCCGAACGCCGGGTCCCCGGCGACCGGCGCGGTGGCCGGGGGGGCGGTGCTGCCGCCGATCCCCGGGCCGCCGGCCGGGGGCGGCGACCCGGCGCCCGGCCTGCTCGGGGCTCTGCTCAGCCCCGGCCGCGTGGCGTCCTCGCCACGGGGGCGCGCCACGCTCACCCTCGAGGTCGCGGCGCCGGCGACGCTGCGGATCGTGGTGCAGCGCCGGCAGGGATCGCGCTGGCGCACCCTCGGGGCGTTCCCGCGCCGCCGGGTGGGCGCCGGGTTCGCGACGCTCAGCCTGCGCCTGGCGAACCTGGCCCCCGGCCGGCACCGGCTGCGCCTGCAGGGCGTGCCCGGGACCCCGGCCGTCACCTTCCGGGTGGTCCGCTCAGCACGCTGACCAGAGCCCGCGCCCGGCCGTGCGCGCCTCGCCCGCCAGGCGGACGAAGGTGGTCGCGAGGCGGTCGTTCGGCGGGACGGTGAACGGGGTCGCGTAGCCCTGGCGCACCAGCTCGGCGTTCACGAACAGGTCGTCGCGGACCCGGTGGACGTAGGCCAGGTCCCGGCCGAAGCGGTCCCGGGCCTCGACGTCGCGCTCCAGGCGGACGGTCGTGCCCGGCGGGAGGAGCCGCCGGGCGAACGCCGCCGCCTCACGCCCGTAACACTCGACCGCCTGCCGCGGGTCCGCCGACTCCGGGGTGTCGATGCCGATGAGGCGCACCCGGCGGCCGTCGGCGATCAGGGTGTCGCCGTCCACCACCCGGTCCACGCGGGCGATCACGCCGCCGGCGGGATCCCCGCCCGCGCCGCATCCGGCCAGGAGGGACGCCAGCAGGATGGTGACGGATGCCCACCCGGCGCGCACCGACCAATCCTGGCACCGGACCCGGACGGCGGTTATCCTCCGGCGGCTTTTCGGCACCCTCACATGGAGGACGCATGAGCGTACGCGTCGGCATCAACGGGTTCGGGCGGATCGGCCGCAACGTGTTCCGGGCTGCGAAGCAGCTCGGGGCCGACGTCGAGATCGTCGCGGTCAACGACATCACCGACCCGACGACGCTCGCTCACCTGCTGGAGTACGACTCGATCTTCGGCCGCTACCCGAGCCCGGTCTCGGCCACCGGCGACGGCATCGAGGTGGACGGGGAGACCGTCCGGGTGTTCGCCGAGCGCGACCCGGCCAACCTGCCCTGGGGCAAGCTCGGCGTCGACGTGGTCATCGAGTCGACCGGCCTGTTCACCGCCCGCGACAAGGCCGCGGCGCATCTGTCCGGCGGCGCGAAGAAGGTCGTCATCTCGGCGCCGGCCAAGGGCCCGGACGTCACGATCGTGCTCGGCGTGAACGACTCCGACTACGACCCCGAGAAGCACGACGTCATCTCCAACGCGTCGTGCACCACCAACTGCCTGGCGCCGGTGGCGAAGGTGCTCCTGGAGGAGTTCGACCTCCAGAGCGGCTTCATGACCACCTGTCACGCCTACACCAACGACCAGCGGATCCTGGACCTGCCCCACTCGGACCTGCGCCGGGCCCGCGCCGCCGCCGTGTCGATCATCCCCACCTCCACCGGCGCCGCCCGGGCGATCGGCGAGGTGCTGCCCGTCCTCAAGGGCAAGCTCGACGGCATGGCGCTGCGCGTGCCGACCCCCGACGGGTCGGTGGTCGACCTGGTCGCCAAGCTCGGCCGCGAGGCGAGCAAGGACGAGATCAACGCCGCGTTCAAGGCGGCGGCCGACGGCCCGCTCAAGGGCATCCTCAAGTACACCGAGGACCCGATCGTCTCGCGCGACGTCATCGGCGACCCGCACTCGTCCATCCTGGACGCGCCGCTCACGATGGTGATGGGCGACACGGTCAAGATCATCTCCTGGTACGACAACGAGTGGGGCTACTCGTGCCGGGTCGTCGACCTCGCCCAGCGGCTCCTGCCGTAGGGTGGCCCGGCTTCTCGCGGTCGACGCGGTCGACCACCCCTGGCAGGGCGCGCGCGTCCTGGTCCGCGCGGACCTGAACGCGCCGCTGGAGGACACCCCCGAGGGGCGGCGGGTGTCCGATGACGCCCGCATCGCCGCCTCGGTCCCGACCATCCGCCTCCTGCTCGAGCAGGGGGCGGCGGTCGCGGTCTGCTCGCACCTCGGGCGGCCGAAGGGGGAGGCGAGGCCGGAGCTCTCGCTCGGCCCGTGCGCCGCGCGCCTGGGCGAGCTCCTGGGGCAGCCGGTCGAGCTGCTGCCCGACTGCGTGGGCCCCGAGGTCCAGGCCCGGGTCGAGGCGCTCGCGCCCGGACAGGTCGTGATGCTCGAGAACCTCCGCTTCCACCCGCAGGAGGAGAAGAACGACCCGGCGTTCGCCGACCGCCTGGCCGCGGGCTTCACCCACTACGTCAACGACGCCTTCGGCGCGGCCCACCGCGCCCACGCCTCCACCGAGGCGGTCGCCCGGCGCCTGCCCGCCTGCGCGGGGCTCCTGCTGGCCCGGGAGGTCGAGGTGCTCGGCGGGCTGCTCGATGCCCCCAGGGCCCCGTTCGTCGCGGTGCTCGGCGGCGCCAAGGTGAGCGACAAGCTCCCGCTCATCCAGAACCTGCTCGACCGCTGCGACCGCATCCTCATCGGCGGCGCGATGTGCTTCACGTTCCTCGCCGGCATGGGCGACCCGGTGGGGACTTCCCGCCACGAGGGCCCCGAGGCCCAGAAGATGGCCCGGGACCTGCTCGAGCGCGCCGGCCGGGTCAACTGCATGCTGCAGCTTCCCGTCGACGTGCTGGTGGCCGACCGCTTCGACGCTGACGCCGACCTGCAGGTCGTCCCCTCGGACGCCATCCCCGACGGGTGGATGGGCGTCGACATCGGGCCGCGCACCGCGGCCGCCTACCGGGAGGCCATCGCCATGGCCGGCACCACGCTCTGGAACGGGCCCATGGGCGCGTTCGAGATCCCGCCCTTCGCGGCGGGCACCAAGGCCGTGGCCGAGGCCATGGCCGCCTCCGACGGCATCACCGTGGTCGGGGGCGGTGACTCGGGCGCCGCGGTGGCCCAGCTCGGGCTCACCGACGAGATGACCTGGGCGTCCACCGGCGGCGGGGCCGCCCTCGAGCTCCTGGAGGGCCGCACGCTGCCGGGCGTCGCGGTGCTGCCCACCCGATGAGCGCCGCGCGGCGCCCGCTGGTCGCGGGCAACTGGAAGATGTTCAAGACCGGGGCCGAGGCGGTGGCCTACTGCGAGGCGTTCACCCCCCTCATCGGGACCCCCGCGGCCGAGGTGGCGCTGTGCCCGCCGTTCACCGCGCTCGCCGACACCGTGCGGGCGCTCGAGGGCAGCCCCGTCTGGGTGGCGAGCCAGACCGTGCACGACCAGGTCCAGGGCGCCCACACCGGCGAGGTGTCGGCCCCGATGGTCCTCGCCACCGGCGCCCGGGGGGCCATCGTCGGCCACTCCGAGCGGCGCGCCGCCGGCGAGAGCGACGCGATGGTCGCCGCCCGGGTGCGCGCCGCGCTCGACCACGGCCTGGTGGTCATCCTCTGCTGCGGCGAGTCGCTGGAGCAGCGTGAGGCCGGCCAGACCGAGTCCTGGCTCACCGGGCAGATCCGCGCCGCGCTCGGGGTGGTCACCCGCGAGGAGCAGGACCGCCTGGTGGTCGCCTACGAGCCGATCTGGGCGATCGGCACCGGCCGCACCGCGTCACCCGGCCAGGCCCAGGACGCCTGCGCCCACGTGCGCGCGGTCGCGGCCGAGTTCGTCGACCCCGAGCCCCTGCGGGTGCTCTATGGCGGGAGCGTGACCCCCGACAACGCGGCCGAGCTCTTCGCGCAGGCCGACGTGGACGGCGGCCTGGTCGGCGGCGCGAGCCTCGACCCGGCGAAGTTCGCCACCGTCGTCGCCGCGGCGGGCTGAGGTCGTGCCCGGGCCGCTGGTGCTGGTCGTCATCGACGGCTTCGGCATCGCGCCGGCCGGGCCCGGGAACGCGGTGCGCCTGGCCCGCACCCCGGCGCTCGACGCGCTCGCCGCGGAGGGCTCGGCCACCCGGCTGCAGGCGGCCGGGCTGCCGGTGGGCCTGCCGGACGGCCAGCAGGGCAACTCCGAGGTGGGCCACCTGAACCTCGGCGCGGGCCGGCGCGTGCCCCAGATGCTGGTGCGCATCGACGAGGCCATCGCCGGCGGCGCGTTCGCGGCCAACCCGGCGCTCACCGGGGCGATGGACCACGCCCGCGGCGCGACGCTGCACCTGGTCGGGCTGGTCGGCGACGGCGGGGTGCACGCGAGCCAGCGCCACCTGGAGGCGATCCTCGACGTGGCCCGGGCGCGCGGCCTGGAGCGGGTGGTCGTCCACGCCCTGACCGACGGCCGGGACACCCGCCCGGACTCGGGCCTGCCGGCCATCGAGGCGCTCGAGGCCCGCGGCGCGGTCATCGGGACGGTGTGCGGGCGCTACTGGGGCATGGACCGCGACCGGCGCTGGCAGCGCACCGAGCGCTGCTACGACGCGATGGTCAGCGGCGTGGGCAACGAGGCGCCGTCGGCCTCGGAGGCCGTCCGCCGCTCCTACGCGGCCGGGGTGAGCGACGAGTTCATCGAGCCGTGGGTCATCGGGCCCCCGGCCGAGCACCGGGTGCGCGCGGGCGACGCGGTCATCTACTGGAACTTCCGGCCCGACCGGGCCCGCCAGCTCACCCAGGCGCTCGCCGAGGTGGGCTTCGACGGCTTCGACCGCGGGCCGGCGCCGCCGCTCCCGCATCTCGCGATGATGACCCGCTACCGGGCCGAGTGGCCGTACCCGGCGGCGTTCGAGGCCGAGGACGTGCGCCAGGGCCTGGCCGAGACGGTGAGCGGCATGGGCGTGCCGCAGCTCCACGTGGCCGAGACCGAGAAGTACGCCCATGTGACCTACTTCTTCAACGGAGGTCGCGAGGAGCCGTTCCCGGGCGAGGAGCGCGTGCTGGTGCCCTCCCCGCAGCACGTCGCCACCTACGACGAGGCCCCCGAGATGAGCGCCGCGGGCATCCGCGACGCGGTCGTCGCCGGCCTCGCCGCCGGCCGCAACGCCTTCCTCGTCGTGAACTTCGCCAACGCCGACATGGTCGGCCACACCGGCGTCGTCCCCGCCGCGGTGCGCGGCATCGAGGCGGTGGACCGCTGCATGGGCGACATCCGCGCCGCGGTGCGGGCGGCGGGCGGGCTGCTCATGGTCACCGCCGACCACGGCAACAGCGAGGTCATGCTGGAGCCCGACGGGAGCCCCAACACCGCGCACACCACGAACCCGGTGCCGCTGTGGATCGACCGCGCGGGCCTCCCCCTGCGCGAGGGCAAGCTCGGCGACGTCGGCCCCACCGCCTGCGCCCTCATGGGCTGGACCGCGCCGGCGGCGATGACCGGCGAGGTGCTCATCTCGTAGGCCGTCGCCCGGCGCGACCGGTAGGGTCCCGGTCCATGCGGATCCGTACGCTCCTCGCCGCCGGCGCCATCGCCCTGCTGCCCCTCGGTGCCGCCGCGTGCGGCGGGGGCGACGACGCACCGGCCACCACCGCGGCCACCCCGGCGCCGCCGGCACCGCCCCCGCCCCCGCCGCCCGCCGACCCCGAGTCGCCGCGCACCCAGCCCATCGAGGGCACCACCGGCCCGGGCGGGCGCGTGGTCCCGCCGGGTCCCTGGGATCCGGGCGGGCTCACCGGCATCGTGAACCAGCTCACCAAGCAGCTCGGCTACCGGCCGAGCTTCCTGGAGATCGGGGCCTACGACAGCTACGCGTTCTTCGAGGTGCAGGACAAGCGCATCCCGCGCAACGTCGACCAGTACACCTGGCGCGACGGCCAGATCACCGGCCCGGTGCCGGTGCGCCTGTCCGGGAACATCCGCGACCTGCCGGCCAACCTCTTCACCGCGCGCGACGTCAACCTGGCCGCGGTGCCGCGCCTGGTGCGGCGGGGGAACCAGATCCCGATCGAGGGGTCCCAGACCGGCGGCGTGCTCATCAAGCGGTTCCTGCCGTTCTCACCCGAGATCCGCTTCTTCGTCAACGTGAGCGGCACCCGGGAGTCCAAGCAGCTCCGCGCGAACGCCCGCGGGCGCGTCACCGAGATCATCTGACCGTCCGCGCCGGGCCGACCGCACCCGCCCCGGCCGGTACGATCGGCTGGTTGACCCACGAGGAGGCCCCCCGCCCGTGACGCCCGCTTCCGCCGCCTGGATGCCGGACCCCTCCGGCCGCCACGAGCTCCGCTACTGGGACGGGACCCAGTGGTCGGAGCATGTGAGCGACCGGGGCGAGACCGCCACCGACCCGCTCCAGATCGACTACCCGGCCCCGGTGGAGGCGCCGCCGCTCGCCACCGCGATGCCCGCCGCGGGCGGCTACCCCCAGTCGCGGCGGAGCGGCAAGGCGATCGCGTCGCTGGTGCTCGGGATCGTCGGCCTCATCGTCTTCGGGGTGATCATGGGGGCGCTCGCCATCATCTTCGGCGTGATGGCCCTGAGCGACATCAAGCGCGACCCGGGCCTCGGGGGTCGCGGCATGGCGCAGGCCGGGCTCATCACCGGGATCATCGGCTTCCTCGGCGGCGTCGCCCTCATCGTCTACCTGCTCGCGACCCAGTAGCGAGGAACCGCTCGACGTCGGCCGCGTCCGCCGCCAGGGCGGCGGCGGCCGGCGCGGGGACCGGCTCCAGCGGGGCCAGGGCGACCCGCCCGCCCGGCGTGGTCCAGGTGCCGACGACCCGGCCGTCGACGACGGCCGCCGCCCGGATCATGCCGCCGGCGGCGACCTCGCCGCAGTGTGGCCCACAGAGCCACTCCCGCGACGTCCACCCGAGCAGGGCCGGGTCGAACGCGCCCAGGAGCACCGGGGCCGGGGGCGCGGGCGCCGGCGCCCCGGGCGCGGGCCGGGCCGGGCCGAGCGCCCGCGCCGCGTCGGCGCGGGTGATGCCGGCCCACCAGGCGAGGTCGGCCGGCGTCGCGGGCGCGTGGCCGGCCAGGTAGCGCGTGCCGAGGCGGGCCAGGGCCTCGTCGCCGGTGGGCACGGCGCGCGGCCTCACCCACGCCGCGCGGTCCACCAGGGCCTGCTCGCGCCCGCGCAGCGGGCCGCGCACGACGACCCCGGCGATCGAGGCGGCGAGGAGCAGATGGGCCAGGGCCTGGCCGGCGGCGTGCACGCCCTCGGCCTCCAGGCGGGCGCGAAGCTCGGCGCGGGTGTGGGGGCCCTCGCCCACGGCGGCGGCGATCACCCCGACGCCCCGCCGGGCCTCGGCGGGGGAGAGCCCCTCGCGGGCGAGCCCATGCGCGCTCATGGCCGCCTGGCGGTGGGCGGTGAGGGCGTGCAGCCAGCCGTGGTCCTCGGCGGCGACCAGGTGCAGCGTGCCGCGCATGAGGTGGTCGACCACGATCTCGCCGCGGTCCAGGGCGTCGTCGACGTCGCCGGCGGTGAGGCCCCGGGACCGGGCCCGGATCGCCAGGCGGGCGGCCCGCAGGTCCTGGGCCTGCACCGCGAGCAGGTGCCGCACCACCGCAAGCGGGGTGCGCGCCGCCCGGTCGGTCAGCCCCTGCGCCGCGAGCCGGCCCGCGCTCAGCGGGTCCGGCGCACCAGGGCCCGCCACCGGCCCGCCTCCTCGTCCATCCGCTCCAGCGCGTGCCCGGTGCGGTGGCACCAGGCCGGGAGGTCCACGGCGACCAGGGGGTCGTCGGCCCACACCTCCACCAGGCCCCCGGTGGGCACCCGGGTGATGGCCCGGGCGGTCAGGCTCACCGGGACCGGGCACCAGGTGCCGAGGGCGTCGACCAGCACGGGGGCGCCGGTCATCGTGGGGTGAGGGGGCTCATCCGCCGCAGCGCGGCGACGGCGTCGGCGAAGGCGCCGCCGGCGTGGTCGACCTCGGCCTCGGTGCTCCGGGGGCCGAGGGTGAAGAGCACGGCCGAATGGGTCCAGGGCGCATCCAGGCCCATCGCCTCGAGCACGGGGCTCGCCTTGCCCGCGCCGGCGGTGCAGGCCGACCCGGGCGAGCAGGCCACCCCGCGGGCGGCCAGGGCGAGCACCAGGGTCTCGGCCTCCACCCACCCGGCGGAGGCCTGCAGATGCCCGGGCAGGCGCCGGGGCCCGGGCGGCGGGCCGTTCAGGCGCACGTCGGGCACCGAGAGCACCCGATCGGCCAGCCGGTCGCGCAGCGCGGCCATCCGCGTCGCCCGTGCGGCCATCTCGGCCGGGGCCAGCCGCGCCGCCTCGCCGAGCGCGACGATGCCGGGGAGCGCATGGGGCCCGCCGCGCTTGCCGCCCTCCTCCGGCCCGCCGTCGATCAGTGGGTGGAGGGGCGTCCCCGGCCGCACCAGGAGCGCCCCGGACCAGGCCGGGGCGCCCATCGCCCGGCCGCCGAGGACCACCAGGTCGGCCTCGGCCGCGCCGTCCAGGGCGATGACCCCCGCGGTCTCCTCGCAGTCGGCCACCACCACCGCCCCGGGGGCGCGGTCGCGCACGATGGCGATCAGCGCGCCGAGATCCTGGAGCGCGCCGACCTCGGGCTGCCCGTGGACCAGGCACACCAGGGCGGTCTCCGGCTCCAGCGCGGCGGCCAGCGCGGCGGGGTCGATGAGGCCCTCGGCGTCGACGCCCACGAGCAGCGGGGGATCGGACCCGCGTGCGGCGGACCGGCACGCCGCGAGGGTGGCCGCGTGCTCCACCGCGCTCGCCACCACCCGGCCGCCGCCCCGGGCGGCCAGCGCCCCGCGCACCGCAAGGCTCCGGGCCTCGGTCGCCCCGGCGGTGAACACCACCCCCGCGGGCGGCCACGCCGCCAGCCTGGCGACCTGATCCCGGGCCGCCTCCAGCGCGTCGGCCGCCGCCCGGGCCGGATCGTGCAGGCCCATCGGGCTCCCGGTCCGGTCCAGCCAGGGCAGCATCGCGGCCCGCACCCGCGGGTCGAGGGGCGCGTCGGCGCCGTGGTCGAGGTAGGCGCGCACGGGCCGGGACGGGGTCAGTCCGCGGCGCCGACCTTGCCGGAGCGGCCCATGTCGGCGGCGCGGTAGGCGTCGGCCTCGTCGAGGGTCTCGTGCTCGAGCAGGGCGTGGGCCAGGGCGTCCAGCCGGGGGCGGTTCTCGCGCAGCAGGCGCACGGCCTCGGCGTAGCACTCCTCCACGATCCGCCGCACCTCGTCGTCGACCATCTGGCGGGTGCGCTCGGACACCTGCCCGGGGCTCCCGGGGAACAGGAGGGGCTCATCCTGCGGGCCGGGGAGCACCGACACCGGCCCGATGGCCTCGCTCATGCCCCAGCGGCCGACCATCATCCGGGCCAGGCGGGTGACCTGCTCGAGGTCCGACTCGGCGCCGGTGGTGACGTCGCCGTAGACGATCTCCTCGGCCGCCCGGCCGCCCAGCGCGCCGATGATCCGGCCCATCAGGTACTCGGCGTCGTAGCCGTAGCGGTCGCTCTCGGGGCTCTGGAAGGTGACCCCGAGCGCGCGGCCGCGCGGCACGATCGACACCTTGCGGACCGGGTCGGCGCCGGGCTGGAGCATCCCGAGGAGCGCGTGGCCCGACTCGTGGAAGGCCGTGCGCTCGCGCTCGGCGGGCGAGAGCACGATGCGCCGCTCCACCCCGAGCAGGAGCTTCTCCAGGGCGTCGGTGAAGTCGCCCGTCTGCACCCGCTCGTGCCCGCGCCGGGCGGCGGTGAGGGCCGCCTCGTTCACCAGGTTCTTGAGGTCGGCGCCGGCCATGCCGGGGGTCGAGGAGGCGATGGCGTTCAGGTCGACCCCGGGGTCCACCGGCACCCCCCGGGTGTGCACGGTCAGGATGGCCTTGCGCCCGGCCTGGTCGGGGGGGCTCACGGTCACCCGGCGGTCGAAGCGCCCGGGCCGGAGCAGCGCCGCGTCGAGGATCTCCGGCCGGTTGGTCGCCGCGAGCACGATGACCCCCTCGGACCCCGAGAAGCCGTCCATCTCGGTGAGGATCTGGTTCAGCGTCTGCTCGCGCTCGTCGTTGCCGCCCAGCGAGGCGCCGCCGCCCCGCTGGCGGCCGATGGCGTCGAGCTCGTCGATGAAGATGATCGCCGGCGCGGCGGCCTTGGCCTGCGCGAACAGGTCGCGCACGCGGCTCGCCCCCACGCCCACGATCATCTCGACGAACTCCGAGGCCGAGAGCGAGAAGTAGGGCACGTCGGCCTCACCGGCCACCGCGCGGGCGAGCAGGGTCTTGCCGGTGCCCGGCGGGCCGGAGAGCAGCACCCCCTTGGGGATGGCCGCGCCCAGGCGCCGGTACTTGTCCGGGTTGCGCAGGAAGTCGACGACCTCCTTGAGCTCCTCCTCGGCCTCGTCGATGCCGGCCACGTCCTCGAAGGTCACCCGCTGCCCCGAGGCGTCGTAGCGCTTGGCCTTGGACCGGCCGATCGACGACAGGCCGCCCGCCCCCGCGCTCATGCGGCGCAGGAACCAGATGAACAGGGCGACCAGCAGGATGGTCGGCCCGAAGCCGAGGACGAGGGTCTGCCACAGGGGCCGCCCCTCGTCCGGCGGCCGGGCGTTGATGACCACGCCCTTCTCGATCATGGCCTGGAAGGTCTCGTCGTCGGCGTAGGTCGGCCGCTCGGTGCGGAAGTCGGTGCCGCTCCGCCCGTCGTAGTCGACCGCGTCCTTGAAGGCGCCCTGGATCGAGTTCCCGCTGGAGGTGATCTCGCGGACGTTGCCCTCGTTCACCTCGGTGCGGAAGGTGGTGTAGGGGACCGTGATGCGGTCGGGGCCGCCGCTCGGCAGCAGCGCGACGATGGCCCAGTTGACCGCGAGCAGGGCGACCAGGATCCACCAGAAGCGCGCCCCGCCGGGCAGCCGGCGGCGCCCGTCGCCGCCTCCGGGCGCCCGCTGGGGGGGCGGCGGGGGCGGCGGCGCGCCCTCCACCCGCCAACCCGGGGGGTCCGGCGGGGGCGGCGGCGGGGGCCCCGGGCGCCGGCGCGGGGACGGCCCGGCGGCGGGTGGGCCGTCCTGCGTGTGCGGGTCGTTCACGGCGCCCATGGTAAAGGCCCCGGGCCGGACCGCCGCGGTCAGCGGCCCGACGACAGCCGGGCGGCGAGCGGCGGGGGCAGGCCGGCCTGCAGGATCGCGTTCTGGGCCCCGGCCACGTCGTAGGGGGTGCGCTTGAACGTCACCGTGTTGGCCTCGGGGTCGTACAGCAGCCACGCGGCGCGGGCGTCGCGGTCGCGGGGCTGGCCCACCGAGCCCGGGTTCACCAGCCAGCGGGCCCCCTCCAGCGCGATCGTGCGCTCGCCCCGGATGAACCCGCCGTCCACCCGCCCGTCGGGGAGCAGCCGCCAGGCGGCCGCCACGTGGGTGTGGCCCACGAGCACGAGCGGCGCCGCGGTGGCCTCCAGGCCGGCCCGCGCCTGCTCCTCGGTCACCAGGTACTCCCAGACCGGGTCGAGCGGGCTCGCGTGGAAGAGGCTCGCGTCCTCGCCCGGATCCGACGGCTCCAGGCGCTCGAGCTTGGCGAGCCCCGAGCGGTCGAGCGCGCGGCGGGTCCACCGCAGGGCCTCCCGGGCCCAGTCGGAGAACATCGAAAGGGGCACCTTCCCGGCCGCGGCCAGGTCGTGGTTGCCGGCCAGGCAGCGGTCGGCGCCGATGCAGGTGCCCAGGCACCAGACCGGGTCGGCGCCGTAGCCCACGACGTCGCCCAGGCACCAGAGCGCGCCGGCCCCGGCCTGACGGCGCGCGCGCATGACCGCCTCGAGCGCCTGGCGGTTGCCGTGCACGTCGCTGATGATCGCCACCAGGCCCGCTCGTCCCACCCCCGTCCTTTCCGGAACCCCGGGACGCCGGGCGTACGATAGGCGCATGGCGCGCGACGCTCCCGGAGCCGCGGTCCTCGCCGCGGCCGCCCTGGCCGGCGGCGCGGCGGCGACCGCCCTCCTGCGGCGCCTGCTGATCGCCCCCGGCGTGCCCGACCCGGGGCCGGTGCCGCTGCACGACCACTTCGCCGAGGCCGACCTCGCCCCGGCCCGCCGCTACCGGCGGGGCGTGCGGGCGCTCGCCCTGGCCGGGGCGCCGGTGGGGCCGGCCGTGGGCCTGGCCGTCCACCGCGCCTCCCCGGCCTGGCGGCCGGCGCTGGTGCGGGCCGCGGGGGGCCGGGCCTGGGCCTCGGGCCTGGGCTACGGGGCGGGCTCCGCGCTGGTCCACCGCGCGGCCGGCCTGCCGCTGGCGTTCGCGCGCTACCGCTGGGGCCGCCGGCACGGCCTGGTGGTGCAGCCCACCGGGGCGTGGCTGGCCGACCAGGCCAAGGCCGCGGCGCTCGAGACCGCCTTCGCCGGCGCGGCCGGCGCGGCCGGCGCGGCGCTCATCCGCGCGCTCCCGCGCACCTG
>JALOLS010000013.1 GCA_025455865.1 Thermoleophilia bacterium | reverse complement strand
CAGCGTGCCGGCCAGGCCCGGCGCGACCGCGATCCCCATCGCCCCGGCCCGCTCGACCAGCAGCGCGGCCGGCCCGGGGGGTTTCACGTGAAACGCCCGCGGCCCCCGGGGGGCCGCGCCCTCACCCCGCGTCGTCGGCCGGGGCGACCACGATGCGCCGGCGGGGCTCCTCGCCCTCGCTCCGGGTCTCCACGTCCTCGCGCTCCGCGAGCGCCATGTGGACGATGCGCCGGTCGTGCGGGCTCATCGGGTCCAGCTCGATCTCCTCGCCGAACTCGAGCGCCTCCTCGGCCGCCCGCACCGCGAGCCGCCTGAGCAGCTCCTCGCGCCGCGCCCGGTAGCCGGCGGCGTCGATGACCACCCGCCGGTGGGAGCCGCCCTCGGCGCGCCGCACGACCTGGGCGGCGAGGTACTGGAGCGCGTCGATGACCTCGCCGTCGCGGCCGGTCAGCCGCTCCACGCCGTCCCCGCCGAGCTCGCCGACCACCCCGCCGTCCTCCCCGACCCGCACCGCGGCCGGGCCGGTGATGGCGAGCCCCCCCGCCACCGCGACGAGCACGCGCTCCAGTGCCTCGGGTCCGCCGGCCTGCTCGCTCATGCTCACCGTCGCTTCTTCGGGGGCTTGCGGGATGCCGGCCGGGACGGGCCGCCGGGAGGCGCCCCCTTCGGCCGCGGCTTGCGCCGGGCGCCGCCCTGGCCGCCGCCCGTGGCGGACGCGGCCGGCGCGGGCTCCGGGACCGGCGCGGGCTCGGGGGCCGGAGCGGCCTCCGGAGCGCTGACCGCCTCGGCGGCCGCGGCCGCCTGGGGATCGCGCTTGGACCGGCGCTTCGGCGGCGCCTTGCGGGCCACCGGCTCGCCCGGCTCCTCGGCCGCCGTCTCCTCGGCCGGGGCGTCGTCGGCCACGGCGTCCTCGACCGCGTCGCCCGGCTCGACCAGCGCCGCCGTGGCGGCCGCCTTGGGCGGGGTGCGGGACTTGCCGGTCTTCGGCTCGGCGACATCGGCCGTCGCGACCGCCAGGGCCGGGCCGATGCGCCGCTTGATGACCAGCTGCTGCCCGCAGGTCCAGAGGTTGGTGGTCATCCAGTAGATGATGAGGCCGGCGGGGACCGGGAACTGGAACACGAAGAAGACCACGACCAGCGGCAGCAGCCGCATCAGCTTGCGCTGGGTCGCCGGCATGTTCGGGGTGGCCGAGAGCTCCGACGACAACAGCTGCGACACCGCGTAGATGATCACCAGCGGCACCACCGCCCAGCCGATGTCGGTGAGCTGCTTGGTGATGTCGGGGATCGCCCACATGAACGACAGGCTGGTGTCGTCCTCCGGGGTGAACCCGCGCAGCACGTAGTAGAGCGCGATGAAGATGGGGAGCTGGGCGACAAGGGGAAGACACGACCCGAACGGGTTGACGTCGTTCTCCTTGTAGAACCGCATCAGCTCCTCGTTGAGCTTCTGACGGTTCCCCTTGTACTTGCGCTGGAGCTCCTTGAGCTGCGGCGCGACCTCCTGCATGCGCCGCGCGGACTTGTACTGCTTCACGAAGAGCGGCAGCAGCGCGAGGCGCACGATGACCGTGAGCATCACGATGGCCCAGCCGTAGGTGAAGCCGAGCGGGTCGTGCAGGAAGTCCAGGAGGGCCCGGAGCGGGTCCTCCAGCAGCTCGAGCGGGTTCACGAGGCGCGGAAGAGGGTCTGGTCGGCCGGGCGGTCGACGCCGCCGTGGCTCCACGGGTTGCAGCGCAGCAGGCGCCAGCCGGCCAGGACCAGGCCGCGCCCGGCGCCGAAGTCCCGGATGGCCTCAGCCGCATAGGCCGAGCAGGTCGGGTGGTACTTGCACCGGCGCGGGAACATCGGCGAGATGCCGACCTGGTACCCGCGGATGAGCGCGCGGAGTGCCGACCTCATCATCCGGCCCCCGCCAGCCGCGCCGCGAGCTCCCCCAGGCGCTCGCCCAGGGCGGCCGAGCCGCGCTCCTCCACGTACGCCGCGGCGCCGGGGCGGGCGATCACGATGAAGTCCACGCCGGCGGGCAGCCCGGGGGCGATGCGGGCGAACTGCTCACGCAGCACCCGCTTCACGCGGTTGCGCTCGACGGCGTTGCCGACCCGGCGCGACACCGAGAGCCCCAGGCGCGGCGGATCGTCGCCGGCGTCCTCGCGGGGGAAGGCATAGAGCACCAGATGGCGGCTCGCGGCGGATCGCCCGCGGCGGTACACGGCGTCGAAGTCGCGCGAGCGGGTGATGCGCCCGCGCCGATCCCGCGGCCAGCGGGCCCCGTCGGAGTGGGCCCCGTGCATGGCGCCAATGCTAGGCGGACAGCCGGGCGCGGCCCTTGGCGCGGCGACGCTTGAGGATGGCCTGGCCCGCCCGCGTGCTCATCCGCTTGCGAAAACCATGGGTCTTCTTGCGCTTGCGCGTGTTGGGCTGATAGGTCCGCTTCACGTTCTGGCCGCTCCTTCAGGGTCTCCGCACGCCGGGCAGGACGGAGTCGCCCGCCGTCCGGCTGTCGAGCCGCGGGAGCATAGCATCCGGCCGGGCCGGGACCCCTCGATCGGGGCTCTCCACATCTGTGGACAGGTCTGTGGAGAACTCCGGATCCCGCTGCCCATGCGGGTTTCTGGACCGGCGTGATGATCCCCGGCGCGAGCCCGGACACGAAATTCCCGCTCGCTCGGCATTCGCCTGTCCACACCCCTCACGCCGGTTGAAACGCCGTTGCTACATTCGCGCCCCGCCACGAACGCGAGCACGTGACCAGCCTCCTCCTCACCGCCGACCCGACCGCCGCCCGCGCCCCCTCGTCGGCGGGCGCCCGCGTGGCGGTCTACGGCGGCGCGCTCGAGCCGCCCCAGGTCGCGCTGGTCTGCGAGGACGACCCGGCGCTCCTCATCGAGGAGCTGTTCACCCGCTCGGCGGCCGCGGCGGCGGTGCCCCCGCTGGCCCTGCGGGAGATCATCGAGAACCTCGTGCACGCCGGCTTCGCCGACGCGCTGGTCAGCGTGCTGGACGGCGGCCGCACGGTCCGGGTGAGCGACGCCGGCCCGGGGATCGCGGATCCGGCCCGGGCCATGCTGCCCGGCTTCAGCACCGCCGACGCGGCGGCCCGTGAGGTCATCCGCGGCGCCGGCTGCGGCCTGCCGCTCGCCGCCGGGCTGGTCGGCGCCGAGGGCGGGAGCCTGGACCTGGCCGCCAACCTGGCCGGCGGGACGGTGGTCACGCTGAGCGTCCCGGGCGGGCCGGACGTCCCGCTGCCCGATCCGGCGCCGTCGGACGTCCAGCGGCGCCTGCTCGCGCTGCTGCTCGAGGTCGCCCCGGCGGGCACCGAGGTGCTCGCCCGCGAGCTCGTGCTCCCGGTGGCGGTCTGCGGCCGCGAACTGGTCCTGCTCGAGCACCGCGGCCTGGTCTCCCGCTCCCCCGACGGCGCCCGCACGCTCACCGAGCGCGGCGCCGCCCTGCTCGCGACCCTCTTCTGATCGTGGCCGGCCCATCGACGCCGCGGGCCGCGGGGCCGCCGGCATGAGCGCGACCATCCCCCTGCTCGACCCGGTGCCCGAGGACGACCTGCCGGAGGTGTGGGAGCAGATCCGCGCGCGGCTGCGCGGCAGCCTGAACACCGCCACCTACAACCTCACCTTCGACCGGGCCCAGGCCCGGTCGCTGGACCGCCGGCGCTTCACCCTCGCGGTGGAGACCGAGTTCGCCCGCGGGTGGATCCTGCAGCGCTACGTGCCGCTGGTCCGCGACGCGCTCTTCGAGGTGGTGGGCGCCGACGTCGAGGTGGCCGTCGAGGTCGTGCCGGGCACCGCGACCCCCGCGGCGGTGCCCGACGGTGCCCCGCCGGCCGAGGCCGAGTCGGCGCCCGCGGCGATCACCGCCGCCGGCCCGCCGGCCGTCGGGCGGGCCCACGGGCGCCTGCAGCCCCGGTTCACCTTCGAGGCCTTCGTGACCGGGCCGTCCAACCGCTTCGCCCAGGCTGCGGCCCTCGCCGTGGCCGAGACCCCGGCCATGGCCTACAACCCGCTGTTCGTCTACGGCGGGGTGGGCCTCGGCAAGACCCACCTGCTCCACGCCATCGGCCACTTCGTCACCGGGCACCACCCGGGCCTCGAGGTGCGCTATGTCTCGGTCGAGACGTTCACCAACGAGTTCATCAACGCGCTCCGCGACGGCGGCATCCGCTCCTTCAAGGACCGCTACCGCTCCACCGACGTGCTCCTGATCGACGACATCCAGTCGCTGGCCGGGCGCGAGCAGACCCAGGAGGAGTTCTTCCACACGTTCAACGCCCTCCACGAGAGCGGCAAGCAGATCGTGATCTCCTCCGACCGGCCCCCCAAGGCGATCGCGACCCTCGAGGACCGCCTGCGCTCCCGGTTCGAGATGGGGCTGATGACCGACATCCAGCCCCCGGACATCGAGACCCGCATCGCCATCCTGCGCAAGCGGGTGCTCACCGACGGCTACCAGATCCGCGACCCCGAGGTGCTCTCCTACATCGCCGCCCGGGTGTCGACCAACGTCCGCCAGCTCGAGGGCGCGCTCATCCGGGTCGTGGCCCACTCCTCCATCTCCGGGCGGGCGGTCACCGCCGACCTCGCCCGCGAGGTGCTGACCGACCTGTTCCCCGACGCCGACGGCCATCTGCGGATCGAGGTGATCCAGGAGGAGGTCGCCCGCTACTACAACGTCTCCATCGACGAGCTCGTCGGCGACAAGCGCACCAAGCGGGTGGTCGCCCCCCGGCAGGTGGCCATGTACCTGGCCCGCGAGCTCACCGACCTGTCGCTGCCGGCCATCGGGCGGGCCTTCGGCGGGCGCGACCACTCGACGGTCATCTACGCGGTGAACAAGGTGACGCGGCTCATGCGCGACGAGGGCGAGATCCTCGCCGCGGTGCAGGCGCTGACCACCCGCCTGACCGGGCCCGCCCCGGCGCAGGGGTAGCTCAGCCCGCGGGGGGCCAGATCTCCCCGGGCCGTCGCGCGCCGGCGCCGGAGGGCATCCGCGCCCCGGCCGCCCCGACCACCTCGTACGGCCGCACCGCCGGCCCGTGCCAGTGCTCGTAGTGCCGGCAGGCGGCGTCGGGGTCGTCCGGGTTGGCCTCGATGGCCTGCGCCAGGGCGAGCGCGTCGGCCAGGCCCATCCCGGCGCCGATCCCCGCCTCGGGGCCGAGGAAGTGGGCGGCGTCGCCGATGACCACCACCCCCGGGACCCACCACACGGGGCAGCGGACCTCGACGATCTCCCGGTAGGTCAGCTGGTCGGTGGAGGTGAGCGCGTCGAGGGCGGGCCGGGCCGGCGGGATGAGCCGGGCGAAGGCCTCGCGGAAGGCGTCGAGGCCGGGGGCGAGGGCGGCCTCCCGCCCCACCCGGGCCACGTCCCACCACCCGGCCGACCCCTCCGGCCACCCGAGCAGGCCGGCCTGGTGGCCGTCGCCCAGATAGGCCATCGCGAACGGCCGGTCGATGACCGCGGGCGACAGGAACGACAGATGGGCGCACTCGGCCGGGGTCGTGACCGCCTCGATGCCGGCCATCCCCCGCACCGGGCTCGCGATGCCGTCGGCCGCCACCACCAGGTCCGCCGGGAGGACCTCGGCGCCCAGGCGCAGGCCGGTCACCCGGCTGTCGCCATCGCGCACGAGCCCGGTGACCTCGGCCCCGTGGCGCACAGCCACCCCGTCGGCCAGCAGGGCGTGCACCCGCCGGAAGTCGGCCACCACCGCGACCGGGTCGCCGTCCCGGGGGGCGACGTCCCAGCCGACGGCGCGCACGCGGTCCATCACCCCGGCCGCGGCCAGGGCGCCGAAGCCCTGGAACGGCAGCATGAAGGGCCGCGCCGGGGGCGGGCCGGCGGGGGCGCGGTCCAGCACCCGCACCCGGACGCCGGCCGGGCCGAGCAGCCGCGCGAGGGTCAGCCCGCTCACCCCGGCCCCGACGATGATGACGCGCATCCCCCGCACGGAGCGATCATCCCATCCGCACGCGCCGCGTGGAGGATCGCCCCGCCCATCCCCGGCCCTCCCCGGCCGGCGCGCCGGCGCGCCGGGGGGTGTTGGCGGCTGTCGATGGACCGGGCGTTCCTCCACCGCCATGCCACGCCACCGCGAACAGGCCCATCCCCGCTCCGAGCAGGGAGGGGTCGCCGTCCTCCCCCGATTCCACACCACGACGGTGACGACGATGAAGAGCTCCATCCTTCTTTTCACCCCGTCATGGGCGCGGTGCGGATGTGGAGGGTGATCCGGCGCGCCCGGCGCGGGCGGGGCGGCCGCGCCGCGCGGTAGCGTCCCGGCGTGCGATTGACCTGTCCGCGAGACGAGCTGGCCCAGAAGCTCGGCCTGGCCGGCCGCGCCGCATCCTCCAAGGCCACCATCCCGATCCTCGGCCACACCCTCCTGCGGGCCGAGGACGGCCGGGTCGAGGTGGCGGCGACCGACATGGAGCTCTCGCTCCGGCTGCCCCTGGATGGCGCGACGGTCGACGAGCCCGGCGCGGTGATGCTCCCGCGCCTCGCCGCGGACCTGGTCCGCTCGATGGCCGACGGCCCGGTGGTGCTGGAGCACCGCCTGAACGAGGGCCAGCTCTCGCTGAGCGGGGGCGGCTCGTCGTTCAGCCTGAACTGCATGCAGGCCGGCGACTTCCCGGAGCTGCCGCCCGACGTCGGCGAGGGCCTCACCATCCCGGCCGACCGCTTCCAGATGACCGCCGACCGCGTCGTGCGGGCGGCGAGCCGCGACGAGACCCGCCCGGTGCTCACCGGGGTGCTGGTGCGCATCGGCCCCGAGGGGCTGGTGATGGCGGCCACCGACTCCTACCGCCTGGCCGTCCGCCACACCGACCTCGACGCCGCCCCGTCCGAGGTCCGCGAGGCGGTCGTGCCCGCCCGGGCGCTCCAGGAGGCGCTCCGGCTCATCACCGCCACCCGGGCCACCGAGGTCGAGGTCGTGCTGACCGAGACCCAGGGGGTCATCCGCATCGGCGGCGTGCGCCTGACCACGCGGCTGATCGACGGGCAGTTCCCCGACTACCGGCAGCTCGTGCCCGACCGGTTCGAGCACGACGTGGCCTTCGACCGGGGCGAGCTCATCGGGGTGCTCACCCGCATCGGCGTGCTCGCCCAGCGCACGGCGCCCATCCGGCTGCGCTTCGAGCAGGGCCAGGTCACCGTGGCCACGGTGAGCGACCAGGTGGGCGAGGGGCGCGAGTCGCTGCCGGTGCCGTTCTCGGGTGAGGTGCTCGAGATCGGGTTCAACGCCGACTTCCTGCGCGAGGGGGTCGAGTCGGTCGAGGGGGACGAGGTCCGCATCGGGCTCATCAGCCCGCTGCGGCCGGGGCTGCTCAGGGGGGCGGACGAGGAGTACCGCTACCTGCTCATGCCCATCCGCCTCACGGCCTGACCCGGGGCCCATCGTGGACGCCCACTGGCGGGCGCGGCGGCTGGCGGTGTCCGATGTGCGCTGCTGGTCGCGCGCGGCGCTGGACCTGCCGGACGGGCTGGTGGTGCTCGCCGGGCCGAACGGCGCCGGCAAGACGTCGCTGGTCGAGGCGCTGGTCATGGCGTGCCTGGGGGTCTCCTGCCGGACCTCCCGGGAGCAGGAGATGGTCCGCCGCGGCGCCGGCGCGCTGCACGTGCGGCTGGACCTGGCCGGCCCGGACGGCGAGCGCCGGCGCGACATCGGCTACCAGCCGGGCCTCGGGCGGCGGCTGGCCCTCGACGGCGAGCCGGTGCGCTCGCTCGGCGCCTGGCGGGCCCGCGGCGCGGTGCTGGTCTTCCTGCCCGACGAGCTGCGGGCGGTGAAGGGCCCTCCGGCCGCCCGCCGCCGTCACCTGGACCGGCTGCTCGAGGCCGCCGCGCCGGGCTACGCCGACGACCTGGCCGGCTATCAGGCGGCCCTGGCCCAGCGGAACGCGCTGCTCAGGCGGGTGCGGGCCGGGGTCACCGGGGCCGACGGCCTCCCCCCCTGGGAGGCGCGCCTGGCCGCCCTGGGCGCCCGGCTCGCCCGCGACCGGCGCGCGGCGCTCACGGCGCTCGCCGGCCCGTTCGCCCGGCTGCTCGCCGACCTCGGGGGCGGGCCGGGCGGGGTGCTGGCGCTCGAGCCCTCGCCGGCCGCCCTCGCCGGCGTGCCCGACGAGGAGATCGAGGGCGCGCTCCTGGCGATGCTCGCCGCCGCCCGCGACCGCGACGTGCGGGCGGCCCAGACCCTGGCCGGCCCCCACCGCGACGACGTGCTGGTGGGGCAGGATCGCGACGGCGCGACCGCCGACCTGCGCCGCCTGGGCAGCCAGGGTGAGCAGCGCACCGCGGTGCTCGCGCTGCTCCTGGCCCACCGGGAGCACCTGGCCGGCCTGGGGGCCGCCCCGGTGCTGGTCCTGGACGACGTGCTGTCGGAGCTCGACCCGGTCCGCCGCGGCCGGCTGCTGGACGCGGTCGGGCCCCCCGGGCAGTCGCTGCTCACGACCGCCGACCCCGCGGCGGCGTCGGCGGCCGCCGACCGGGGGGCCCGGGTGGTCGAGGTGCGGGAGGGCCGCCTTGCGGCGTGAGCGCCACCGCCGCGACCCGGCCGCGGTCGGGGACCTCGTCGGCCGGCTCACCCGCCGCCTGGGGGGATCGCCGCCGGCCCGCGGCGGGCTCTCGCGCCTTGCGGCCGCCTGGCCCGGCGCGGTGGGCCCGCAGGCGGCGGGCGCCTCGCTTCCGGTGCGCCGCACCCGGGCCGGGGTGGTGAGCGTGGCCTGCGCCGACGCGGCCTGGGCGCACGAGCTCAGGGCCCGCCAGGAGCTCATCCTGGCCCGGCTGGCCGAGCTCGCGCCCGAGGAGCGGGTGGCCGGGCTGCGCTTCGTGGTGGCCGACCACGCCCTGCCGCCCCCGCCCGGCGCCGCCGCGACCGGGCCGGCCGCCCCCGCCCCGGCCCCCCGCGCGGCGCCGCGGCCCACCCCGGCGCAGTCCACGGCCGCCGCCGGCCTGGTCGCCGGGATCGAGGACCCCGAGATCCGGGCCCTCGCCGCCCGTGCGGCGGCGGCGGGGCTGGCCCGCGCGGCCCGGCCCGGCGGGGGCCCGCGCGCGGAGGGCGACCGGCCCCGGTGATAGCCTTCGGCGCGCCGATGAGGGCTCCCACGCGACCTCCCCGCCCGACTCCGGGGCGCGGGGACGCCGGGCGGCGCGCCCACCGCGCGCCCGCATCCGTCTCGGGGCCCGCGCGCGATGCGACCGGACCCGCCGGTGGAGCGGCCCGGCTGTCGACTGGGGGCGGATGAGCGAGCAGGGCTTCGAGACCACGGCCGGGAACGGCCACTACGACGCGGCGGACATCACCGTGCTCGAGGGCCTGGAGGCGGTGCGCCGCCGGCCGGGCATGTACATCGGCTCCACCGGGCCACGGGGTCTGCACCACCTGGTCTATGAGGTGGTGGACAACTCGGTCGACGAGGCCATGGCGGGCTTCGGCGACGAGATCACCGTCACCCTCCACCCCGACAACTCCTGCACCGTCCGCGACAACGGCCGGGGCATCCCGGTGTCGGGCATGGCCGACCAGGGCGGCCGCAGCGCGCTCGAGGTGGTGCTGACCGTCCTCCACGCCGGCGGCAAGTTCGGCGGCGAGGGCTACAAGGTCTCGGGCGGCCTCCACGGGGTGGGCGTGAGCGTGGTGAACGCGCTCTCGGAGCGCCTGACCGCCGAGGTCCGCCGCGACGGATCGCTCTACCGCCAGCGCTACGAGCGCGGCGACCCGGTCGGGCCGCTGGAGCGCGTGGGCGACGCCGAGGGCACGGGCACCGCGATCAGCTTCCTGCCCGACGCCGACATCTTCGACGAGCCCGACTTCGACTTCGACACGCTGGCGACCCGGTTCCGCGAGACGGCGTTCCTCACCCGCGGCCTGCGCATCCGGCTCATCGACGAGCGCGGCGAGGGCCGCGAGGTGGAGTACCGGGCCGAGGGCGGCCTGACCGACTTCGTCGCCCACATCAACAAGGGCCGCGAGCCGCTCCACCGCGACGTCATCGCGATCGGCCAGGAGGGCGCGGAGGGATTCGTCGAGGTGGCCATGCAGTGGACCACCACGTTCACCGAGTCGGTCTACACCTTCGCCAACAACATCAACACCCACGAGGGCGGCACCCACCTCACCGGCTTCCGCACCGCGCTCACCCGCACGGTCAACGACTACGCCCGGGCCAAGGGGCTGCTCAAGGAGAAGGACGACAACCTGGAGGGCCCCGACACCCGTGAGGGCCTCACCGCGATCGTGTCGGTGAAGCTCCGCGAGCCGCAGTTCGAGGGCCAGACCAAGACCAAGCTCGGCAACTCCGAGATGGCCGGGTTCGTCGCCCAGGTGCTGGCCCAGCGGCTGGCCGAGTACATGGAGGAGAACCCGGCCGCGGCCCGGGCCATCTGCCAGAAGGCCGCCGCCGCCGCGCAGGCCCGCATGGCCGCGCGCAAGGCCCGCGACCTCGCCCGCCGCAAGGGCGTCATGGACTCGACCAGCCTGCCCGGCAAGCTCGCCGACTGCTCCGACCGCGACCCGGAGAACACCGAGATCTTCCTGGTCGAGGGCGACTCGGCCGGCGGCTCGGCCGTGCGTGCCCGCCAGTCGAGCTTCCAGGCCATCCTCCCCCTGCGCGGCAAGATCATCAACGTGGAGAAGGCCCGCATCGACAAGGTCCTCTCCAACAACGAGGTCCAGGCGATGATCACCGCGATGGGCACGGGCATCGGCGAGGACTTCGACATCGCCAAGGCCCGCTACCACAAGCTCATCGTGATGACCGACGCCGACGTGGACGGCGCCCACATCCGCACCCTCATCCTCACGTTCCTGTTCCGGCACATGCCCGAGCTCATCGAGGCCGGGTACGTGTTCATCGCCCAGCCGCCGCTCTACAAGGTCAAGCAGGGCAACCAGGAGCAGTACATCGAGAAGGACTCGGATCTGGAGGAGTGGCTGCTCGAGCGCAACCTGGGCGAGATGCAGCTCACCTCCGCCCCCGGCACCGCGCCGGCCGACTCGGGCACGCTCACCAAGGCCCGCTTCCAGCGCTACCAGCGCGCGCTCCGCGAGCACGAGGGGTGGGCGGCGGCGCTCAAGGGGGCGTTCGGGCACGAGGTGGTCGACTTCGCCCAGGCCCACCGGCTGGTCGAGGCCGACCCGGCCGACCTGCCGGCGCTCGCGGCCGCCGTCGGGCGGGCGGGCAGCGACGCGGCCACGCTCTCGGTCATCGCCGAGGACGCGGCGCTCGAGACCGTGCGGGCCCGGTCGGTCCGCACCCGGACCGGCGAGGCGCGCACGGTGACCATCCCCTTGAGCATGTACCGCACCCGGGAGCTCGCGGCGCTGCGCGGCGCCCGCGGCAGGCTGCGGGACCTGGTCGGCGAGCCGCCCTTCACGCTGCGCCGCGGGTCGCGCAGCCGCGAGGCGTCGACATATGAGGAGCTCCGGACCGCGGTGCTCGACCTCGCGCGCGAGGGCGTCTCGCTCAGCCGCTTCAAGGGCCTCGGCGAGATGAACTTCGAGCAGCTGTGGGAGACCACCATGGACCCCGAGCGGCGGGTGCTGCAGCGGGTGACCATGGAGGACGCGGCCGCCGCCGAGGAGCTCTTCTCGATGCTCATGGGCGACAAGGTCGAGCCGCGGCGCGACTTCATCGAGCGGAACGCGCGCTCCGTGCGCTTCCTGGACGTGTAGGAGAGGCATGGCGATCGACCGCCACGGGAGGATCGAGCCGCGCGAGCTCGGCGAGGAGATGCGCTCCTCGTACCTCGACTACGCGATGAGCGTCATCGTGGGCCGGGCGCTCCCGGACGTGCGCGACGGGCTCAAGCCCGTGCACCGCCGGGTGCTGTTCGCCATGCACGACATGGGCCTGCAGCCGGAGCGGCCCTACGTCAAGAGCGCGAACATCGTCGGGCGCGTCATGGGTGAGTACCACCCCCACGGCGACGCCTCGATCTACGACACCCTCGTGCGGCTCGCGCAGGACTTCAACAGCCGCTACCCGATGGTCGACGGCCAGGGCAACTTCGGCTCCACCGAGTTCGCCGCGGCCGCCATGCGCTACACCGAGGCGCGCCTCTCGCGCATCGCCACCGAGATGCTGCGCGACATCGACGAGGAGACCGTCGACACCGCGGCCACCTACGACGACCGCCGCCGTGAGCCGGTCGTGCTGCCGGCGCGGGTGCCCAACCTGCTCATCAACGGCTCCTCGGGCATCGCGGTCGGCATGGCGACCAACATCCCGCCGCACAACGTCGGCGAGGTCATCGACGCGGCGGTCGCGATGATCGACGACCCCGACGTCACCGTCGAGGACCTGATGGCCCATGTGAAGGGCCCCGACTTCCCCACCGCGGGCCTCATCGTCGGCTTCGCCGGCATCCGCGACGCCTACCGCACCGGCCGCGGCCGGGTGGTGGTGCGCGGGCGGGCGCACAACGAGCCGCTCAAGCACGGCCGCAACGCCATCGTCTTCACCGAGCTGCCCTACCAGGTCAACAAGAGCGAGCTGCTCAAGAAGATGGCCGAGCTCGCCAACGACCGGGTCATCCCCGAGATCGCCGACCTGCGCGACGAGAGCGGCCGCGACGGCCTGCGCGTGGTGATCGAGCTCAGGCGCGACGCCGTGCCCAAGGTGGTGCTGAACAAGCTCTACAAGCACACCGCGGCGCAGAGCACCTTCGGCGTCAACGCCATCGCCCTGGTCGACGGGGTGCCGCGCACGCTGGGCCTCCGGGACATGCTGCGCCACTACCTGGACCACCAGCGCGAGGTCATCACCCGCCGGTCCCGGTTCCGGCTGGAGCGGGCCGAGACCCGGGCCCACATCCTCGAGGGCCTGCTCATCGCGCTCAAGGACATCGACGCGGTCATCGCGCTCATCCGTGCGTCGGCCGACCCCGAGCAGGCGCGCACCGGCCTCATGGACCGCTTCGGGCTCACCGAGCTCCAGGCCCGGGCCATCCTCGACCTGCGCCTGCAGCGGCTGACCCAGCTCGAGGCCGGGAAGATCCAGGCCGAGTACGACGAGCTGCAGAAGACCATCGCGGCGCTGCGCGCGATCCTCGGCGACGAGGCGAAGGTGTACCAGGTCATCCGCGACGAGCTCCTGGAGGCCCGCGGCCGCTACGCCGACGAGCGCCGCACCGAGATCGTCCCGGCCGAGGGCGAGATCGACCTGGAGGACCTCATCGCCGAGGAGGAGATGGTCATCTCCATCACCGCCTCGGGCTACATCAAGCGCCTGCCGGTCTCGACCTACCGGGCGCAGCGGCGGGGCGGCAAGGGCCTGCGCGGGGCGCGGCTCAAGGACGAGGACCACATCGACCACCTGTTCATCTCGTCCACGCACGACTTCCTGCTGTTCTTCACCAACCAGGGCCGCGTCTACCGCCAGAAGGTCTATGAGATCCCCCAGGGGGCGCGCGATGCCCGCGGGCGCCACATCGCCAACGTCCTGGCCATGCTCCCGGGCGAGGAGGTGCGCCAGGTCTTCGCCACCCGCGACTACCGCGAGGGCCGCTACCTGGTGCTCGCCACCCGCGGGGGCACGGTCAAGAAGACCGAGTTCAAGAGCTACGACACCATCCTCAAGGAGGCCGGCATCATCGCCATCCGGCTCCAGGACGGCGACGAGCTGGTGGGCGTGCAGCTCACCGACGGCGATCAGGACCTGCTGATCGTGTCGGCGCGCGGCCAGGCCGCGCGCTTCCACGAGGGGGGCGTGCGGGCCACCGCGCGCGACACGATGGGCGTCAAGGCCATGACCCTCGACCCCGGCGACCGCGTGCTCGCCATGTGCGTGGCCCACGACGACCAGGACCTGCTCGTGGTCACCGGCAACGGCTACGGCAAGCGCACGACCATGTCGGAGTATCCGCGCAAGGGCCGGCCCACCAAGGGCGTGCGGACCGTCAAGGTGACCGACCGCAAGGGCGAGCTCATCACCGCCCAGCCGGTGCGCGAGGGCCAGGAGCTCCTGCTCATCTCCCAGCTCGGGCAGGTCATCCGGATCGAGGTCGGCCAGGTCAAGCGCATGGGCCGCTCCACCGAGGGCGTGCGGCTGATGGTGCTCTCCGAGGAGGACCAGGTCTCCGGCGTGGCGCCGGTGGACGAGCGTGAGCCCGGCGGCGAGGAGGTCGAGGTCACCCAGCCCACCGCGCCCGGCGCGCTCCCGATCCACGAGGACGAGATCCCCGAGGGCGTCCCCGAGGGGCCGGCCGAGGGCTGACCCCCGCGCGGCGCCGATGGTACGGTCGCGCCCATGGGCACCGCGGCGGAGACCCGCCGGTTCACGGTGGACGAGGTCATGCGGATGGTCGAGACCGGGGTGCTCGGCGAGGACGAGCGCCTGGAGCTCATCGGGGGGCAGCTCGCGGTGATGACCCCGCAGGGCCCGCCCCACATCACCGCGATCACGCTGCTCGCCCGTGCGCTGGAGCGGGCGTATCCGGAGCCCTGCTGGGTCCGGGTGCAGGGGCCGGTCCTCTGCGGGCCCCATGACCTTCCCGGGCCGGATCTCGCGGTGGTCCGCATGGACGAGCGCCAGATGCGCGTCCGCCACCCGCGGGCCGATGAGGCCCTGCTCGCCGTCGAGGTCGCCGTGACCAGCCAGGCCCACGACGGCGCCAAGGCGGCGCTGTACGCCCGTGCCGGATGTCCGGAGCTCTGGATCGTCGATCTGCCCGGCGGGGTGATCACCGTCCATCGGGCTCCCGGTCCGGACGGGACCTGGGGTGAGGTGGGCGTCGTCCGGCCCGGGGAGGACCTGGTCCTCCCGGGGGGCGCCGGCCTGGTGCCCGCCGCGCTCGCCCTGCTGCGCGACCCGGGCTGATCTACCCCCGCGCCGGGTCGCCGCCGCCCTGCTCGCGCAGGCGGGCGGCGAGCGCGGCCGGGTCGTTGGCGCCCGCGAGCGCCCCGCTCCCGAGCTCCAGGCCCGCCAGGAACCCCAGGCGCGGCACCAGATCGGCGTGCCAGTGGTAGCGCCCGTCGCGCCCCGCCCGGCCCTGGTTGACCCAGGCGTTCAGCGCCTCCCGCCCGAGGCCCCGGTGCACCCGGCCCGCGAGGTCGGCGAGCACCGGCCCCAGGGCGCCCGGGTCGGGGTCGTCCACCCACCGGGGGGCGTGGTCGCGGGGCGCCACGCGGATCCCGGCCGACCAGGCCGGCGCGTGCGGCAGCCACGCCACCAGCGGGCCGGCCGCGAGCACCACGCGGCCCTCCGCCGCCGCGCCGGCCAGGTCGGCGCAGACCGGGCACCGCGGGAGGTCGGCGAACGCGGCGGCCCGGTGGGCGAGCCGGGGCGGGTCGAACGGGATCCCGACCACCTGGGCGTGCAGGTGCGCGAGCGACGCGCCGGCCTCCCGCCCCTGGTTCAGGAACGCGAAGGGCCACAGATCGCGCGGGTCGTCCTCCGCCGCCCGCAGCCGGCGGCCCACCACCACGGCCAGGCGCCGGGCCTCGTCATGGGTGAGCTCCCCGGCCCGGGTGACGTGGCGGGGGGTCGCGACGACCACCTCGTGCACGCCCTCCTCCGGGGCCAGCACCGGGTACTTGTTCGGCACCGCACGCACCCGCCACCCCGGGGTGTCCGGCGCGGTGGCCGGGTCGCGGTCGGCGTCGGTCTCCGGCGGGGTCTCGGCCTCGGCGCCGGCGCAGAACGGGCAGGCCGGCCGGTCGGCCCCGGGCGCGTGGTGCACGTCGTGCGGGCGCGCGGCCCGCGCCGGGGCGACCAGGATCGGATCGCCCCCGAGGGGGTCCCAGCGGACCGGGGTCAGGACGCCTTCCGCGTGCGGCGCCTGGGCGCCGCCTTGGCCGGTGCGGCCTCCTCCTCCGCGGCGATCGGGCCGGCGGCGGCCAGGCTCGCCTTGAGCGCGGCCATGAGGTCGACGACCGGGGCGGGCTCGGCCTCCTCCTCGGGCGCCTCGACCACCGCGCCGTCGGCCTTCGCCTCGAGGAACTCGACCAGTGCCCGGCGGGTGGCGTTCTGCCAGTCCTCGGGCACGAACGGCCTGGTGAGGGCCGAGATGAGCTGCTCGGCCATCGCGAGCTCGTCCTCGCGCGCTTCGATGCCCTTCAGGCGGTCGGCGACCTCGTCGTGGTCGCGCATCCGCAGGTCCTCGGGGTAGTAGAGGGTCTGCAGCGCGAGCATGCCGTCGAAGGGCCGGAGCAGCACCAGGTGCTCGCGGGTGGAGAGCACGAACCGCCCGAGCGCCCCCTTGCCGGCGCGCTCCATGGCCTGCAGCAGCAGCACGTAGGGGCGCTCGGCGCGCTCCTGGGGCTCCATCCAGTAGGCCTTCTCGAAGTAGACCGGGTCGAGCTCCGGGAGCTCGACGAACTGGAGGATCTCGATCGTCTTCTCCTGCCGGGCCGCGAAGCGGTCGAGCTCGCCCTCCTCGACCGTCACGTAGCGGCCCTTGGCGACCTCGTAGCCCTTGACCACGTCGTCGGGCCCCACCTCCCGGTCGGCGACCGGGTCCCAGCGCCGCTGCTTGACCGGCACGCCGCTCTCGCGGGAGAGCGTCCGGAACGAGACGTCCCGGCGCTGCTGGGCGATGCCGACGGCGACCGGGATGGTCACCAGGCCGAACGTGATGAAGCCCTTCCACATGGCCCGCATGGACGCGCGCTCCCCCTCGGCGGACGGGTCCGTGATTCTCGCACCGGCGCGTGAAATGTCACGTGCGAGTTGGGACCGTCCTACGCCGTGCGCGCCCCCAGGTGGCGCCGGAGCGTCGCGGTGAGGCCCCAGCGGGTGACCGGCTTGGGCAGGTAGCCGTCCATGCCGGCGCCCAGGCACGCCGCCTCGGCGCCCGGATCGCGCTTGCCGGTGACCGCGACGATGGGCACGTCCAGCCCGGTCGCCCGCAGGGCCCGCGCCGTGGCGAGGCCGTCGATGCCGGGCAGGTCCCAGTCCATGAGGATGAGCGCCGGCCGGCAGGTCTCCACCACCACCAGGGCGGCCTCCCCGGTCCCGACCGACCGCGGGGCCAGGCCGAGGTCGCGCAGATGGGCCTCGAGCGCCATCGCCGTGACCTCGTCGTCCTCGACCATGAGCACCGCCGGTCCCCTCACCGGAACCCCCTCCCCTCCCGGCCGGCCCGGCGCCTCGAGGGGCGCAGCGCCGTCAGGGGGCCGCGGCGGGCTCCGGGGGCGGGGCGGCGGCCGGGGCGGGCCCGGGACGGCGGCCGTCCTCGGCCGCCCGGGCCTGCGTCTTGCGCGCGGCGATGAAGGGCTCGAACAGGTCGATCGGCACCGGGACGATCACGAGGCTGGTCCGCTCCGACGCGATGTCCGAGACCGTCTGCAGGAAGCGCAGCTGCAGTGCGGTCGGCTCGGCGGCGATGACCGAGGCGGCCTGCGAGAGCTTCTCGGAGGCCTGGAACTCGCCGTCGGCGGCGATGACCTTGGCCCGCCGCTCCCGCTCGGCCTCGGCCTGGCGGGCGATGGCCCGCTGCATCGTCGAGGGGAGCTCGACGTCCTTCACCTCGACGACCGAGACCTTGATGCCCCACGGCGCGGTCTGGGTGTCGATGATCTCCTGCAGGCGCGCGTTGATCTGGTCCCGCTCCGAGAGCAGGTGATCCAGGTCGACCTGCCCGACCACCGACCGGAGCGTCGTCTGGGCGATCTGGGAGGTGGCCACCAGGTAGTTCTCGACCTGCACGATGGCCTTGGCGGCATCCAGGATGCGGAAGTAGGCGACCGCGTTGACCTTCACGGTCACGTTGTCGCGGGTGATGACCTCCTGCGGGGGCACGTTCAGCGTGATGGTCCGGAGGTCCACCTTCACCGCCTTGTCGATGAAGGGGATCAGGATGAACAGGCCCGGGCCCTTGATCCCGAGCAGCCGCCCCAGGCGGAAGACCACGCCGCGCTCGTACTCCCGGGCGACCTTGACCGACGCGCTCAGGAAGATGAGCACCACCACGCCGACGACGACGACCGCGATCAGCGCTTCCACCGCATCGCTCCTCGGATTCGGACCCGGGGTCTCCGCCCGCTCGCGGCCACGGTAGCAGGGGGGGCGTGGCCCGACGCCGCCGGGCGGGCACCCCGGCCGGGGGCCGGATACGCTTCCGGGTCTCGTGAGCCACCCGGCGCCCACCGAGGTCATCCCCCACCGGGACCCCTTCCTGTTCCTCGACGAGGTGGTCGCGCTGGAGCCCGGAAGGAGCGCCCGCGCGCGGTGGACCCTGCCGCCCGACGCGCCCTTCCTGGCCGGGCACTTCCCGGGCCACCCCATCCTGCCCGGGGTGATCATCATCGAGGCCCTCGCCCAGACCGGGGCTCTGGCGGTGCTCTCGCTGCCCGAGAACCAGGGGAAGCTCGCGCTCTTCGCCGGCATCGAGAAGGCGCGCTTCCGCCGCCCGGTCCGGCCCGGGGAGACCCTCGACCTCGAGTGCGCGCTCACCCGTCACCGGGGCCCGGTGGGCGAGGGGCAGGCGGTGGCGCGGGTCGACGGCCAGGTCGCCTGCCAGGCCACGCTGCGCTTCGCGGTGACCGACGCGGACCCCTCCGCGGCGGGCTGATCCGTGCTGGTGGCCCGCAACGGCACGCCCGTGCGCGCCCGCCTCGCCGGGGTGGAGGGCTACGTGCCCGAGCGGGTCCTCACCAACGCCGAGCTCGAGCGCATCGTGGACACCACCGATGAGTGGATCGTCTCGCGCACCGGCATCCGCGAGCGCCACGTGGCCGCCGACGACCAGGCCACCAGCGATCTCGCCGTGGAGGCGGCCCGCCGGCTGCTCGAGCGCACCGGGACCGACGCCGCCGACCTGGACGCGGTGCTGGTCGCCACGACGACCCCCGACCACGTCTTCCCCCCCACCGCCCCCCTGGTGGCCGGCCGGATCGGCGCCCGGTCGGCGGCGGCCGTGGACCTCAACGCCGCCTGCTCGGGCTTCATCTACGGCCTGGCCCAGTCCACGGCGCTGGTCGAGTGCGGGATGGCCCGCAACGTGCTCCTGATCGGGTCCGAGGTGCTGACCCGGTACGTGGACTGGACCGACCGCACCACCTGCGTGCTGTTCGGGGACGGGGCCGGGGCCGCCCTGGTGTCGGCCGCCCCCCCGGACGCGGTCGACGGGTTCCTGGGGTTCGACCTCGGCGCCGACGGCGACCTGGCCGACCAGCTCACCGTGCCCGCCGGCGGCACCCGCGCCCCGGCGCACACGGCCGCGCCCGAGGACCTGTGCATCCGGATGAACGGCCGGGAAGTCTACAAGTTCGCCACCCGCATCATCGAGGAGAGCGCCCGCCGCCTGCTCGAGCGGCTGGAGATCGGGGTCGACGAGATCGACCTGATGGTCGCCCACCAGGCCAACATCCGCATCCTCGAGTACGCCACCGAGCGGCTCGGAATCCCGGAGGACCGCGTCTTCAACAACATCGATCGCGTCGGCAACACCTCCTCGGCGTCCATCCCGATCGCGCTGGCCGAGGCGCGCGACCGCGGGCGCCTGAGGCCCGGCGACCTGGTGCTGATGGTCGGGTTCGGGGCCGGCCTGACCTGGGGTGCGGCCGTCGCCCGCTACGAGCCGCCGGCGGCCCCGACCCCGGACGCGGCGGGGCCGGCCTGATGCTCGGGCTGCTCTTCCCCGGCCAGGGCGCCCAGGAGGTCGGCATGGGCCGGGCGCTCGCGGAGGCCTTCCCGGCGGCCCGCGCGGCGTTCGACGAGGCCAACCACGCGCTGGGCTACGACCTGGCCCACGCCTGCTTCGACGGGCCGGCCGACCTGCTCACCCAGACCGACGTCTGCCAGCCCGCCATCCTCGCGACCTCGGTGGCGGCGTGGCGGGTGGCGAGCGAGCACGGCCTGCAGGGCGATGTGGTCCTGGGCCACAGCCTGGGCGAGTTCAGCGCGCTGGTCGCCTGCGGGAGCCTTCCCTACGCCGAGGCCCTCCGGATGGTCGCCGAGCGCGGCGCGGCCATGCACGCGGCCGGCGAGCACCGGCCGGGCACCATGGCCGCGCTCCTCGGGGTGGACGACGAGCGGGCCCGGGCGCTCTGCGCGCAGGCGGGCGAGGTGTGGCCCGCCAACTACAACTGCCCGGGGCAGGTCGTCGCCTCCGGCGGCGTCGAGGCCGTCGACCGGCTGGTCGAGCTGTGCGCCGAGGAGCGCGTCAAGGCCACCCGCCTGCGGGTGGGCGGCGCCTTCCACTCGCCGCTCATGAGCCCGGCCGCCGAGCGCCTGGGCCCCGCGCTGGACGCCTGGGCGCCGGCCGCGCCCGAGGTGCCGTTCCTGTCCACGACGACCTGCCTGGTCGAGCCGCCGGAGCGCATGCGCGAGGTGCTGTTCGCCCAGCTCACCTCCCCGGTGCGCTTCGGCGACGCCGTGCGCGCCGCGCTGGAGATGGGGGTGACCGGGTTCGTCGAGCTCGGCCCGGGCCGGGTGCTCTCGGGCCTGGTCCGGCGGGTGGACCGCTCCGTGCCCACCGCCTCGTTCGGGACCCCCGACGACGTCGAGGGGCTCGCGGCGATCGGGGGCCGCACATGAGCGAGGGCACGGCGCCGGTCGCCCTGGTCACCGGGGCGAGCCGCGGGATCGGCGCCGCCTGCGCCGTCGCCCTGGCCCGGGCGGGCTTCGACGTCGGGATCGGGTATGTGTCCGACGCCGAGGGCGCCGCGCGTACGGCCGCCGCGGTCGCGGCCGCCGGCCGCCGGGCGCTGGCCACCCGGGGCGACATCGCCGACGAGGACCAGGCCGCCGCGCTGGTCGCCGCGACCGAGGACGGGCTCGGTCCCCTCGACGCGCTGGTGCTGAACGCGGGCATCACGCGCGACGGCCTGGCCATGCGCATGGGCGCCGAGCAGTGGCGCGCGGTGCTCGACACCAACCTCACGGGCTCGTTCTTCTGCGCCCGGGCGGCGCTGCGGGGCATGATGCGCCGCAAGGCCGGGAGCATCGTCGCGGTCTCGTCGGTGGTGGGGCTCATGGGCAACGCCGGCCAGGTGAACTACGCTGCCGCCAAGGCCGGGCTGATCGGCATGGTGAAGGCGCTCGCCAAGGAGGCCGGCCCGCGCGGGATCCGGGTGAACGCGGTCGCGCCGGGGTGGATCACCACCGACATGACCGCGGGCCTGGCCGACGAGCACCGGGACGGGCTCCTGGCCCTCACGCCGCTCGGGCGGATGGGCACGCCGGAGGACGTCGCCGGCGCGGTGGCCTTCCTGTGCTCGCCGGCTGCGGGGTTCGTCACGGGGGTCGTGCTGCCGGTCGACGGCGGCCTGTCGATGTGAGTCCGGAGGTGCGGGTGGGGCAGGCGATCAGGGGACGCGAGGCGGGGGTCAGGCGGCGGGTGGTGGTGACCGGCATCGGGCTGGTCTCCCCGCTGGGCATCGGCCTGGACGCGGCATGGGCCGCCGCCGCCGCGGGACGCTCGGCCGCCGCGCCGATCACGCTGTTCGACGCCGAGGAGAGCGGCCTCGGCACCCACTTCGCCTGCGAGGTGCCCGGCTTCGAGCCGACCGACCACATCGACCGGCGCCAGGCCCGGCGGATGGACCGCCACGCCCAGCTCGCGGTGGCCGCCGCCCGCCTCGCGGTCGATCATGCCGCCCTGCGCATCGAGGACGAGCCGGACCGCATCGGCGCGCTGGTCGCCTCGGGCATCGGCGGGGTCCAGACCTTCTACGAGCAGTCGGTGGTCCTGAGGGAGCGGGGCGCCGACCGGGTCTCCCCGCTCTTCGTGCCGATGATGATCGCCAACATGGCCGCGGCGCAGGTGTCGATGACGCTCGGGGTCAAGGGCCCGCTCTCGTGCACGGTCACCGCGTGCGCGTCGGCCAACCACGCCCTGGGCGACGCCGCCGACATGATCCGCCTGGGCCGCGCCGAGGTCATGCTCGCGGGCGGCTCCGAGGCCGCCGTGTGCCCCATCGGGCTGGCCGGCTTCAACTCGATGAAGGCGCTCTCCACCCGCAACGACGACCCCGCCGCGGCCAGCCGGCCGTTCGACGTGGGGCGCGACGGCTTCGTGATGGGCGAGGCCGGCGCGGTCCTGGTGCTCGAGGAGCTCCAGCACGCCCTCGCCCGCGGGGCCGAGCCCCTGGTCGAGCTGGCCGGCTACGGCCTGTCCGGCGACGCCCACCACCTGACCGAGCCCGACCCCACCGGCGAGGGCCCGGCCCGGGCCATGGTCATGGCCATCGAGGACGCCGGCCTGACCCCTGAGGACGTCGACTACGTCAACGCCCACGGCACCTCGACCCCGGTCGGCGACGTCGCCGAGGTGCGGGTGCTGCAGCGGGCCCTCGGGGCCGACAAGGCCGCCCGGACGATGGTGAGCAGCACCAAGTCCATGCACGGCCACTGCCTGGGGGCGGCCGGGGGCATCGAGGCCGCGCTGACCGCGATGGCCGTGCGCGAGGGCCTGGTGCCGCCCACGATCAACCTCGACCGGGTCGACCCCGAGTGCGCGGGCGTCGACCACGTGGCCGGCACGGCACGCCGGGCCGAGGTGCGGGTGGCGCTGTCCAACGGGTTCGGCTTCGGGGGCCACAACGCCACGGTCGCCATCACCCGCTATGAGGACGGCCGGTGAGCGCCCGGGCCGCCGCCGCGCCCATCCGCGCGCTGCAGTTCCGCATCGCCAACCTGGTCTACGGGCCGGGCGACCGCACCTCGCCCTACACCTGGATCGGCGACGAGCGCATCGCCATCGGCAGCCTCCCCACCCCGAGCACCCTCCCGGTGCTGGCCCGGGAGGGGGTGACCCACGTGGTCAACTGCCGCGCGACCGCGCAGACCCTCTTCAGCCAGGACCTGGCCGCCGAGCGGGCGCTGTTCGGCCGGGAGAGGGTGGCGCATGCGCCCATGTGGGATCACGGCCGCGATCAGCCGGCGCGCAAGTGGTCCGACGCGGCGCTCATGGCCGCCCGCGCGCTGCAGGACGACCCCCACGCCCGGGTGCTCATCCACTGCCAGCGCGGCCGGCGCCGGTCGGTGCTGGTGGCCTACGCGGTGCTCCGCCTGCGCGGGCACACGGCGGAGGGGGCCGCCCGCACCATCCTGTCCCACCGGCGCGAGGGGCGGCTGGTCCCGGCGTACCGCCGGTCGGTCGAGGCCTGGCTCGCGCGTCTCCGCCCGCCCGAGGGCGTGTCATGATCGCCCGGTGAACCGCGTCAACGTCTCCATCGACCGCCTGCGCCAGCTCGCCCACCGGGCCGAGCACCGGCCCGCGCGCATCCCGGCCGACGAGCGGTCCTGCCCGCGTTGCGAGAGCCACTACTCCGCCGAGGAGATGCGCCGCAACTTCCGGGTCTGCCCGGCGTGCGGCCACCACTTCCCGGCCGGGGCGCACGATCGCCTGGACCAGCTCGCCGGGCCGGGCGGGTGGACCGAGCTGTGGCCCGGGCTCCGGGCGGCCGACCCGCTGGGCTTCTACGACCTCAAGGCCTACTCGGACCGGGCCCAGGACGCCGAGGCCCAGACCGGGCTGGGCGAGGCCATCGTGTGCGCCGAGCTCGAGGTCCGGGGCCGGCCGGCGGTCGCGGCGATCATGGACTTCGCGTTCATGGGCGGCTCGATGGGCGCGGTCGTGGGCGAGAAGCTCGCGCGGGCGTGCGACCACGCCGCCGGCCGGGCGCTCCCGCTGCTCATCGTCACCGCCTCCGGCGGCGCCCGCATGCAGGAGGGCGTGCTCGCCCTGATGCAGATGGCCAAGTCGGTCATCGCCCTGGACGGCCTGGCCGAGGCCGGGCAGCCGGTCATCGTCGTCCTCGCGCACCCCACCACCGGCGGGGTGTGGGCCTCCTTCGCGTCGCTCGGCGACGTCATCTACGCCGAGCCCGGGGCGCTCATCGCCTTCTCCGGCCCGCGGGTCATCGAGCAGACCACCCGCGAGAAGCTCGCCCCCGACTTCGGCAAGGCCGAGCTGCAGCTCCACAACGGCCAGGTCGACGCCGTGGTCGACCGGCGGGAGATGCCCGAGCGCATCGCCCGGGTGCTCGGCATCCTCCACCGCCCGCAGCGCCAGCAGCCGCCCGGGGCGCCCGGGCCGGTGCAGTGGGCGCAGGAGGGCGCGGGCCGCGCCGCCCGGGCGGCGCAGTCCATCCCCGGGCTCTCGCGGCGGCTGGTCGACCGCATCCGGCCCGGCCACGACGGCGACGGGAGCTAGCGCCCGGTGGAGATCCCCCGCCCGCAGACCGGCGGCCGCTTCGTGCGGCGCATCGCCGACCGCCTGGCCGGCGCTCCCGAGAACGCCTCGCGCGTGTGGGAGGGCATCCAGCTCGCCCGCCACCAGGAGCGCCCGTACACGCTCGACTACATCGCGCGGCTGTGCACGGACTTCGAGGAGCTGCACGGGGACCGCCTGTTCGGCGACGACCCGGCCCTGGTCTGCGGAATCGGGCGCTACCACGACGAGCCCGTCGCGATCATCGGCCAGCAGAAGGGCCGCGACACCCACGAGCGGACCTACCGCAACTTCGGGATGCCGAGCCCGGAGGGCTACCGCAAGGCCATGCGCGTGATGGCGCTCGCGGAGCGCCTGGAGATCCCCCTGGTCACCCTCATCGACACCCCCGGCGCGTTCCCCGGCGCCGGCGCCGAGCAGCGCGGGCAGGGGTCGGCCATCAGCCACTCCATCCGCACCATGTCGCGCCTTCGCGTCCCCACCGTCGCGGTGATCATCGGCGAGGGCTCCTCCGGCGGCGCGCTCGCCATCGGGGTCGCCGACCGGGTGCTGATGCTCGAGAACGCCACCTACTCGGTCATCTCCCCCGAGGGCGCGGCGGCGATCCTGTGGCGCGACGCCGGCAAGGCCCGCCTGGCCGCCGCGGCGTTCCGGCCGACCGCGGCGAACTGCTACCGCTGGGGCGTGGTGGACGCGGTGGTGCCCGAGCCGAAGGGCGGCGCCCACCGCGACCCCGACGAGGCCGCGCGGCTCGTCGACGGCTATCTGACCCGTGCGCTCCGGGAGCTGCGCGCCCTGCCCTCGGGTGAGCGCCGCCGGCTGCGCGCGGAGCGCTTCCGCCGGCTGGGCCCCTTCCGCGAGATCCCGCCCGACGCCGCGGCGCTCGCCGCCGGCCGCGGCGAGCCCACCTCCGCGCGCAGCGACCTGCCGAACGCCTGAAAGCCGCAGCCGGCCTGCCACCCCTCGCGGATGGAGGCCTCCGGCGGCTCCGGCAGGATCGGGGTAGGGGCAGGCGCGTCCCCGGTCCACTCGGGAAGGAGGGGTCATGTCAGGCCACGGGCGTCGCTGGCTGGCCGCGGCGTGCATGGGGGCGCTTCTCGCGGCCCCCGCGACGGCGCTGGCCCGGGCGGCGACCATCCCGCCGTCGGGCTTCGCGTCCGACGGCGACACGATCAGCGGGTGGCAATGGCTGCGCCGGAGCGGGCAGACGGCCACCTGGACGTTCGACCTCGCGCCGCTCCAGGCGCCGGGGGCGAGGAGCGCGCACCTCGTCATGGCCGCGCTGGTGACCCAGCAGGCCAACGGGGGCAGCGGCTACGACGCGACGGTCCGGCTCAGGCTGGACACGGGCGGCGGGGCCGGCGCCCGCACGGCCGTGGTGGCGCTGCGCAACCCGTTCCGTCCGGTCGACCCGGACTTCTCCGACGGCCTGGGCTACCAGGCCTACGGCTCCGCGGCGCTCGCGGGGCGGGCGGCCACCGCGGGCGGGACGCTCACGGTCACCATGGCGTACCCGTTCAGCCCGAAGGGCCGGCACGTCGCGGTGAAGCGGGACTCGCTGGTCATCGGCTACTCGGTGCGCACCGCGCCGGCGCCGCGCCGGCCGTGAGGCGGCCGGGCCCGCCGGGGGCGTGGCCTGTGGTACGGTCGCGCCCCCCGCGAGGCCAGGAGGTGACGGCGATGGCAGACGTGCCCCGCTTCCCCGCCGGCCGCCTGCTGGCGGTCGCCCCGGCCGACCTCCTGCGCGCACAGCCCGGCGGGGAGCCCGCGCAGGTGTGGCGCGACGTGCGCGAGCTGCTCGACCGCGCCCACGCGACGCTCGACCCGCACCACCTCGCGGCCGCGCTGGCGGCGATCCGCCAGATGATCGCCCCGCTCCTGGCCGGCCGGCCCCCGGCCTGGCGCCGCCGCCCCCCGGCCGTGCCCGCGGGCGCGACCGGGGCGGTGCGCGCGGTCGGGGTGGCGCTCTGCCTGGGCGCGCGCTCGGCCGGTCCGCGGGCGGGCGTGACCCTGCGCTCGCTCGGCGTGCGGATCGACGCCTACATCGACGAGGTCGCCGCCCGGCCGGGCGGCGCGCGGCAGGGGCCGGGATGACCTCCCTCCGGCCCGCCCTCCCGGCGGCCGGCGAGTACCCGTTCACCCGGGGCATCCACCCCGGCATGTACGCCACGCGCCGCTGGACGATGCGGCAGTTCGCCGGCTTCGGCACCCCGGCCGACACCAATCGCCGCTTCCGGCGGCTGCTGGCCGAGGGCCAGACCGGCCTCTCGACCGCCTTCGACATGCCGACGCTGATGGGCTACGACCCGGACCACCCCCTGGCCGAGGGCGAGGTCGGCCGCGAGGGGGTCTCCTGCGCCTCGGCCGCCGACATGGCCGCGCTCTTCGCCGGCATCGACCTCGGCGCCGCGTCGGTCTCGATGACGATCTCCGGCCCCGCGCCGGTCGCGCTCGCGATCCTCGTGGTCGCCGCCGAGCGGGCCGGCGTCCCCCGGGCGGCGCTGCGCGGGACCCTCCAGACCGACATCCTCAAGGAGTTCATCGCCCAGAAGGAGTGGGTGGTGCCCGAGCGGCCGGCCATGCGCCTGGTCGGGGACCTGATCGCGTTCTCGGCCGACGAGCTGCCGCGGTGGCACCCGGTCTCGGTGTCGGGCTACCACATCCGCGAGGCCGGGGCGACCGCCGCGCAGGAGCTCGCGTTCACCCTGGCCGACGGGATCGCCTACGTCGAGGAGATGACCGCCCGGGGGGTCGACCCGGACCGGTTCCTGCCCCGGTTCTCGTTCTTCTTCGACATGACCATGGAGGTGCTCGAGGACGTCGCCAAGATCCGGGCCGCCCGGCGCATCTGGGCCACCGAGATGCGCGATCGCGTCGGCGCCCGCGACCCGCGCTCGTGGCAGCTCCGGACCCACGTCCAGACCTCCGGGGTCTCGCTCACCGCCCAGCAGCCGCTCCTCAACCTCGCCCGCACGGCCGTCGAGGCCCTCGGGGCGGTGCTGGCCGGCACGCAGTCGCTCCACACCAACGCGTGGGACGAGACGCTCGCGCTCCCCACCGAGGAGTCGGCGCTGCTCGCGCTGCGCACCCAGCAGGTGATCGCCGACGAGACCGACGTCGCCCGGGTGCCCGACCCGCTCGGCGGATCGCACCACGTCGAGGCCCTCACCGACCGGCTGGAGCAGGAGGCCCGGGCGTACCTGGACGAGATCGCGGCCCGCGGCGGCATGGTCGCGGCCGTCGAGCAGGGCTATCCGCAGGCCGAGATCGCCGAGGCGGCCTACCGGCACCACCGCCGCATGGCCGCCGGCGAGCGCCTGGTGGTCGGCGTGAACGTCCACCGGGCCGCCGAGGAGCCCCCGGTGGCCGTCCACCGGGCCGACCCGGCCGCCGAGCGCGCCCAGGCCGACCGGGTCCGCGCCCTGCGGGCCCGCCGCGACCCGGCCGCGCACGCCGCGGCGGTCGCCGCGCTCCGGGCCGCCTGCGAGGGGGGCGCCAACGTCATGCCGCGCCTCATCGACGCGGCCGGCGCGGACGCCACCCTGGGGGAGATGTGCGACGTGTTCCGTGCCGTCTGGGGCCCCTACCGTGACCCGGCCCGGATCTGAGCCCGGGCCCTTCGAGTTCGCCGCCTCCCGCGCCCGGCGCCCTGGCCCGGCTCGCGGCCTGGACCGGGCGCCCGGGGATCAGGCGGGCACGCGCTCGTCCAGCCAGTCCATGATCCGCGCGGCGCGCAGCGCCGTCGCGGCGGGCTCGCAGTGCCCGGCCGCGCCCTCCGCACGGGTGAAGCGGACGAGGTCCTTCGGGCCGGTGAGCGCGTCGAACAGCTCCTGCGACTGCCCCGGCCAGAACGCCTCGTCGTCCGGGTCGGTCACCAGCAGCGGGCAGCGGATGCGGCCGATCGTCTCGGGGTCGAGCGCGTACCCCCGCGCCGCGGCGAACACGTCGAACGGGGTGGGGAGCATGTAGGGCCGGAAGCGGAAGGCCATCGTGTGCCGCAGCCCGGCCGAGAACCGGGCCCCGGCGGCCATGGCGCGGTTGAACGCCTCCCGGTCGCCGTGGTCCAGCATCCGGCGCATGCGGTGGCCCAGGTGCGACTCGAGCGCCGCCGAGACGTCCACCACGCCCGGGTCGGCCACCCCGGCGGCGATCCGGTGCTCGAAGGCCAGCGCCCGCGGCACCCAGTACCCGCCCTGGCTGACGCCGATCACGGCGAGGCGCGCCGCGTCGACCTCGGCGAGGGTCGCCAGGTGGTCGACCACCGGCGTGAGCACGTGCTCCCAGTCCGGCCGGAAGCCGATGCCCCGGCGCACCAGGGTCGAGTTCTGGCCCGGGCCGTCGAAGGTGACCGCGTTCCACCCGCGCGCGAGGGCCTCGGCGACGCCCTGCACCCAGGCCGCGGTGACCGGCCCGTCGCTCCCGTTGTTCACGATCAGGGTGCGCCGCGCGCGCCCGTCCTCGGCCGCGCGGAAGAGCCACCCGTCGAACGTCCCGCCCTCGTGGGGGATGGCGAGGGGCTCGATCCGGGGGCTCCAGAGCGCGCAGACGCGGTCCCAGGCCGCCCGGTGCTCCTCGTACAGCGCGGCGAAGAGGCCGGGCTCGTCCACGCCGTCGGCGTGGGCCTGCGCGGTCGCCAGGTACAGGGAGGCGCGCAGCAGGGCCAGGGCCGGCCCGCGCCGGTGCCCGCGCGCGGCGGCGTCCTCGGCCTCGGCGGCCAGGCGGCGGCCGGTCGCCCGCCAGGCCGTCACCCAGCCGGCGTGGTCGCCGCTCCTGACCCCCTCGATCGTGGCCAGCACCTCGCCCGCGGAGGCCGCCCCGTACTCGGCCGCCCCCAGGGCGATCAGCGTCTCGAACTCGAAGTCCCGGTCGCGGAAGAACGGCCGCACCGGCCCTACCGCCGTCGCCCGCCGGCGCCGACCGGCACGGGGTCCATCCCCGCGTCGCGCTGGGCGATGTTCATGGTGAGCGCGCCCTTGAGCAGGTCGCGGTTGGTCGCGGCCCGGTCGCAGGGCAGGCCGAGCAGGGCCGCGAGCTCACGGTGCCAGCGGGTCACGGCGGCGCCCGGCTTGCGCTCGGGGTCGACGCGTGCGAGGTCGAGCACCATCGCGGTGAACGCCGCGAGCTCCGCGCGGGGATCGGGTCGGGTGACCATTCGGGGCCTCCTTGCCACGAAGGGGCGGCGGGCCGTCCTGGCCCGGCACATGAGCGGATCGTCCGGAGCTAGCCCGACTTGAGCCCCGGGGTCAGCACCCGGAGCGGGGGCCCGCAGGCGAACGAGGCGGCGGCGTGGCGGCCGAGCGGCTCGCCGTCGGCCTGCAGGGCCACCGGCCGGTCGGCCCTGAGCTCCACCCGGCGCGCCCCGGCGCCGTGCAGGATGACCCCGCGCCGCACGTGCCAGGCGCCGGTCAGCGCGCCGGCGATCCCGACCGCGGCCGCCCCGGGCCGCCGGGGCCGGGTCCCCACCCAGGCGATCGTGCCGTCGAAGTCCGCGCCCGGCACCAGGTCGAGCGGGCGGTCGCCCAGGTAGGCGTAGGGTCGTCCCCAGGCCAGGCTGAGCGCGGCCACCGCCATCGGCTCCCCGTCGTCGACCCGCACGAGCAGCCGCGGCGGGCGGATGGCCCCGCGGACGGCCGAGACCGCGACCGCGCCGGCGAACGCGCCCTGCCTGAGCCGGCGCTTGGCGTCGGGGTGCTCCTCCACCAGGGTGACCGCCTCGGCGTCGACGCCCACCCCGGCGTTCACGCAGCAGACCCGGGTCGCCCCCCCGGTGGTGACCGCGCCCAGCTGCACCTCCCGCGCGCCGGCGCCCGCCGCGAGCAGGCCGGCGAGCGCCTGGGCCGCCGCCTCCGCGCCCCGCGGCCAGCCGATGGCCCGGGCGAACACGTTGGTGCTGCCGCCGGGCAGCGGCGCCAGCGGGACGGGCCCGCCGGCCAGCACGCCGGCCGCGTCGGCCACGGTGCCGTCCCCGCCCAGGGTGGCCACCAGCGTCGCGCCCCGCTCCAGGGCGCGGCGGGTCTGCACGGCCCCGTCGCCGGGCTCGCGGGTGTGCAGGATCTCCACCGGCCCGGCACTCCCGAGCGCGGCGGCCACCATCTCGGTCATCCCCGCGCGGACCCGCGTCGCGTGGGGGTTGACCACCAGGGCCAGGCGCCGGGCTACCCCTCCTCCAGGGTGAGCTCGAGACGGGCGAGGTATGCGGCCACCAGCAGGTCCACGGCGGGGGCCTGCTCGAGCTGGGGCACGTGGGCCGCGCCGGCCACCAGCGCCATGGTGGCCACCGGCAGGCCCCGGGCGAGCTCCTCCCCGAGCCAGGGCGGGGTCAGCGGGTCGTCCGCGCCGCTCACCACCAGCACCGGCAGGGCCACCTCGCCCAGCCGCTCGCGCACGTCGAAGTCGTTCGCGGCGGTGTAGTCGGCGAGCAGCGTGTCCGGCCCCAGCGAGCGGACCGCATCGGCCCCGCGCCGGATCAGCTCCTCGTGGTCGCCGGCCCACGACTCGCGCACCATGCGCTCGCACTCGGCGTCGAAGTCCTCGCGCAGCCGGTCGAAGGCGTGGCGCGGGACCGGCAGCCGCGCCCCGGTGGCGACGAGCACCAGGCCGTCGGCCAGCCCGGGGTGGTCCAGGGCGGCCTGCAGGGCCACCGCGCCGCCCAGGGAGTGGCCGACCAGGGCGATGGGGCCGGGCAGGTCCCCGAGCTCGCCCGCGAGCCACGCGGCGAGGTCGGCGACCCGGTCCAGCGCCTGGCCCTCGGGGTGGCCGGGCAGCGACACCGCCGCCGCGCCCTCGAAGCGGGCGAGCTGCGGTCCCCACGATGCCGGGGTGCGGCCGGCGCCGTGGACGAAGACGGGGCGGGGGGCGGCTATGGGAGGGCCTCCAGGGCGAGGGCGACGGCCTGCTCGGGGGTCTCGGCCCGGAACGTGCCGTCCGGCTGGCCGGGCCGGTGGGGGTCGGCGATGCCCCAGGAGCCGAGCAGGACCACCGGGCGCCCGACCGTGCGGGCCAGCCCGATCTCGGCCAGCGTGCCCCAGCCCCCGCCCACCGCGATCACCGCGTCGGCGCTCGCGACCACCCCGAGGTCGCGCGCCTCGCCCACCCCGGTGCAGACGGCCACCTGCGCGTGGGGCGTTGCCGCCGCGCGGTCGGTGCCGGGGAGCACGGCGACCACGCTCCCGCCCTCACCCCGGGCCCCGCGGCTCGCGGCCGCCATGACCCCGCCGAGCCCTCCGGTCACCAGCGTCGCCCCGGCCCGCGCGACCAGGCGCCCGCAGGCCTCGGCGGCCTGCGGGACCGACGCATCCTCCGGCGTGCCGGGGCCGATCACGGCGATGACGCGGGCGCGCTGCACCCGGTCATCCTACGCGCGCCCCCGGGTGGTCGGGCCCACCCGTCCGGCGGGCCGGCCGGTGGGGGCTGATACCCTGCGCCCCCGTGAAAAGCCTGCTCATCGCCTGCGACTTCGACGGCACGATCACCACCCGGGACACGCTGCACGTCATCGTCGAGGCCTTCGGCACCCGGGGGGTGTGGGCCGCGCTCGAGCCCCGGCTGCGAAGCGGCGAGATGAGCGTCGAGCAGGCCATGAGCGAGCAGTTCGCCACCGTGCGGGCGACGCCGCAGGAGGTCGCCGCCCTGGTGCGCCGCGACGCGCCGGTGCGCGAGGGCTTCGTGGAGTGGGTCCGCTGGTGCCGCGCCGAGGGGCATCATCTGGTCGTGCTGTCGGCCGGCTTCCGGTCGGTCATCGAGCCGGTCCTGGCCGAGGCCGGCGTGGGCGACCTGGAGGTCGTGGCCAACGACGCGCGCTTCTCCCGCGCCGGCTGCGAGCTGGTGTGGGCCGAGCGCGGCGAGCGCTGCGGCATCTGCGACCGCATGTGCAAGCGCTGGGCCCTCAACCGGCGCTGGACCGGGCAGCGCCTGGTCTACCTGGGTGACGGCATCTCCGACCGCTGCGCGGCGCGGATGGCCGACGTGGTCTTCGCCCGCGCCGGCCTGGCCGAGCACCTGGCCGAGGAGGGCGTCCCGTTCACGCCGCTGCACGACTTCGTGCAGGTGCGGCGGGACATGGAACCGCTGGTCCGGGCCGCCGCGTAGCGGTGGGGGCGTACCGGGAGGTGGGGCCGGCCGCCGGCTGGCTCGACATGGAGCGCCGCGTGCTGGAGTTCTGGCGCGAGCGGCGCATCTTCGCGCGCAGCCTGCAGGAGCGGGCCGGCGCCGAGCCGTATGTCTTCTACGAGGGCCCGCCCACCGCCAACGGCCGGCCGGGCAGCCACCACGTGCTCTCGCGGGTGTTCAAGGACGTGTTCCCCCGCTTCCAGACCATGCGCGGACGCCATGTGGAGCGCAAGGGCGGCTGGGACTGCCACGGCCTCCCGGTGGAGCTCGAGGTGGAGCGCCAGCTCGGCATCTCCGGCAAGCCCGAGATCGAGGCGTACGGCATCGCCGAGTTCAACCGGCGCTGCCGGGAGTCGGTCACCACCTATCTGGACGAGTGGGAGCGGCTGACCGAGCGCATCGGCTTCTGGCTCGACACCGACGCGGCCTACCGCACGATGGACACCGACTACATCGAGTCGGTGTGGTGGAGCCTGGCCGAGCTCTTCGAGCGCGGCATGGTCTATGAGAGCGACAAGGTCGTCCCCTACTGCCCGCGCTGCGGCACCGCGCTCTCCAGCCACGAGGTCGCCCAGGGCTACGGCGAGGTGACCGACCCCTCGGTCTACGTGCGCTTCCCCCTGGCCGACGAGCCGGGCACCGCGCTCCTGGTCTGGACCACCACCCCGTGGACGCTCCCGGCCAACCAGGCCGCGGCGATCAACCCCGACACCGCCTACGCGCTCGTCGAGGTGGGGGGTGAGCGCCTGGTGCTCGCCGCGGCGCTGGTCGAGCGGGTCCTGGGCGAGGGCGCCCGCGTGGTGCGCACGCTCGGCCCCGAGGACCTCGTCGGGCGCCCGTACGAGCCGCCCTTCGGGTACGTCCCCGGCGCCCACCGCATCGTGGCCGCGCCCTTCGTGACCACCGAGGACGGCACCGGCATCGTCCACATCGCGCCGGCCTTCGGCGAGGACGACATGCAGGTGGCCCGCGACCACGGGCTGGACACCCCCAACCCGGTCGACCGGCAGGGCCGCTTCACCGACCGGGTGCCGCCGGTCGCCGGGGTCTTCGTCAAGGACGCCGACCGGGCGCTGGTCGAGGACCTCGCCGCCCGCGGGCGGCTGCTGCGCGAGCAGCCCTACGTCCACGCCTACCCGCACTGCTGGCGCTGCTCGACACCGCTGCTCTACTACGCCAAGCCCTCCTGGTACATCCGCACCACCCGGGTGCGCGACCGCATGCTGGAGCTGAACGCGGGCATCGGGTGGCATCCCGAGCACGTGCGCGACGGCCGCTTCGGCCGCTGGCTCGAGGGCAACGTGGACTGGGCCATCTCGCGCGAGCGCTACTGGGGCACCCCGCTGCCGCTGTGGCGCTGCGGGACGTGCGCGGACGTGCAGGCCGTGGGCTCCTTCGCGGCGCTCCGCGAGCGCGCCGTGAACCCGCCCGGGGATGACTTCGACCCCCACCGCCCCCACGTGGACGACGTGGTGCTCCGCTGCCGGGCGTGCGGCGACGACGCCCACCGGGTGCCCGAGGTGGTGGACGTCTGGTACGACTCGGGCGCGATGCCGTTCGCCCAGCGGCACCACCCGTTCGCCGGCCAGGGCGACCTCGAGGGCCGCTTCCCGGCCGACTTCATCTGCGAGGCGATCGACCAGACCCGCGGGTGGTTCTACTCGCTGCTGGCCGAGTCGACGCTGCTGTTCGACGAGGCGGCCTACCGCAACGTGCTCTGCCTCGGCCTCATCCTGGACCACGACGGCCAGAAGATGAGCAAGAGCAAGGGCAACGTCATCGAGCCGTGGACCGTGCTCGACCGCCAGGGCGCCGACGCCTTCCGCTGGTACCTGCTCACCGGGCAGAGCCCCTGGGAGTCGTTCCGCTTCAGCCTGGACGTGGTCGACGAGGCCATGCGGCGGTTCCTGTTCACCCTCTGGAACACCTATGCGTTCTTCGTCACCTACGCCTCGCTGCCCGACGGCTGGGCCCCCGGCGACCCGGCCCCCCCGGTGGCCGCGCGCCCGGCCATGGACCGCTGGATCCTCTCGCGCCTGGACGACACCACCGCGCGGGTCACCGAGCGCATGGAGGCGTACGACCCGACCGCCGCGGGCCGCGCGGTCGAGGACCTGGTCGATGAGGTGTCGAACTGGTACGTGCGCACCTCCCGGCGGCGCTTCTGGCGTTCGGAGGACGCGGATGACCGGGCGGCGGCGTTCGCGACCCTCCACGAGTGCCTGTCCACCGTCGCGCTCCTGGTGGCCCCGTTCTGCCCCTTCGTGGCCGAGGAGATCCACGGCAACCTGGTGGCCGCGCACGACCCGGCGGCGCCCGAGAGCGTGCACCTGGCCCGCTGGCCCGAGCCCGGCGCCCGGCGCGACGAGGCGCTCGAGGCCGGCATGACGGCCGCGATGGAGGCCACCTCGCTCGGCCGCTCGGCCCGCAAGGAGGCCAGGCTGAAGGTGCGCCAGCCCCTCGCCGAGGCCGTGGTGGCCTGCCCGCCGGCGGTGGCCGAGAGCGTGGGCGGCCTGGCCGGCGTGGTGGCCGACGAGCTCAACGTCAAGGACGTGCGCTTCGTGACCGACCCCGGCGAGCTGGTCGAGGTGACGGTCAAGCCGAACTACCGCACCCTCGGGCCGCGCTTCGGCAAGGCCATGCCCCGGGTCGCCGCGGCGGTGGCGGCCCTCGACCCGGCCGCGGCGGTGCGCGCGCTGGACGCCGGGTCCGCGGTCGAGGTCGAGGTCGACGGGGGCCGCGAGCGCCTGGCCGACACCGACCTGCTGCGCGAGGTCCGCCCGTCCACCGGATACGCGGTGGCCCAGGGCGGCGCCATCGCCGTCGGCCTCGCCACCGCGCTCACCCCGGAGCTCGAGCGCGAGGGCATGGCCCGCGACGTGGTCCGCGTGGTCCAGAACGCCCGCCGGGCGGCCGGCCTGCGCGTCGAGGACCGCATCCGCCTGCACCTCGACGGGTCCGGGCGGGTGCGCGAGGCGGTCGACGCCCACCGCGGCTACATCGCCACCGAGACCCTGGCCGAGGCGCTCACCGTCGCCCACGGCGCCCCGTTCGCCGGGGACCACCGCGAGGAGACGCTGGTCGACGGGGAGCCGCTGGCCCTGCGGCTCGAGCGGGTCGGCTGAGCCAAACCCAGAAATCCCGGCGGGTTGGCTGGTGAATAGGGCCGGCGCGGCCTATCCTCCGCCTCGATGAGCCGCCCCGCCGCCGTCCACCCCGCGCTCCCGCGGGTCTCGCAGGGGATCACCGGGCTGCTCTGCGCCGAGAGCCTGGCCTTTCGCACCTGGCCCCCCGTGGTGGTGGCCCTGGTGCTGATCCTGCTCGCGCTGGCCGGCCCCCGCTGGTCGCCGGTCGCCTGGGGCTTCCGCCTGATCGCCCGGCCGCCCGACCGGCTGGAGCCGGCCGCCCCCGTGCGCTTCGCCCAGGGCATCGCGGCGGTCCTGCTCACCGCGGCCGTGGCGCTGTGGATCGCCGGGCTGGAGACCGCGGGCTGGGCGCTCGTGGGGCTGGTCGCCGCGGTCGCCCTGTTCTCCGCGGTGAGCGGGGTGTGCATCGGCTGCCACGCCTGGCGGCTGCTCCTGGCCCGGCGCACCACCGGGGAGGACCTGCGCGGCCCGCTCGGCCTCACCGGGGACGGCCCGTGGCTGGTCCTGGTCACCGCCCCCGGGTGCGCGCGGTGCGAGCCGGCCGCCCGGGAGCTGGCGCACCTGGCCGAGGGACGCGAGGTGGTGCGGGTGGACCTGGCGCGGCGGCCCCAGGCGGGCGGCCTGCCCATCCAGAGCGTGCCGGCGGTGCTCGCGGTGGGCCGCGACGGCCGCCTGCTGGAGGCGCGCAGCGGCCGCCTGGCCGCCGAGGACCACCGCGCGGTGGTCGCCGCGGCCGCGTAGCCGGTCGGGTCGAACCCCCCGGCCGGGGGGTGTCGGACCTCCCCATACGGTTCTGGCGCTCCGGCCCGCGGCGGTTCATCATGGCCCTGCGGGAGCGGTGGACCCCCCGCCGCGTGCGCGCCGCTCATGGCGGCCGCCCCGCCGGCCGAGTTCTGTCTCGGGCCGGTGGCCCGGCGTCGCGGCGGACGACGGAAGGTGCACGTGATGGAGAGCGACGAGGACCGGCCGGTCGACGGCCCCGGCGGCGCCCCCCGGCGGCGCTGGACCTCCCCACGGGTGCTCGTGCCCGCGGGCGTCGTGGTCGCCGCGGTGGGGACCGGCGCCATCGTGCTCGGCCTGCGGGCCGGCGGCGGCGGCGCCGAGACCCCCACGCCACCACCACCGGTGGCCCCCACGCTGATCTCCCGTCCGGTCGGCCGCGACGCGCCCATCGCCCTCGCCGGGGGCGATGGCACCGTGCGGATCGGCGTGCGCGCCGAGATCCCGGCCGGGCCGTCGCCGGCCCGCCTGCGCTCCGCCCCGGTCGGCGCCCCGGTCACCGTCACCGTCGACCTGCGGCGCGCCGGCCTCGCCGACGAGGCCACCCCGCGCCTGGTCGCCGAGCGGGTGATCATGTCCGAGAGCCGTGAGCGGGCCATCGAGGCGCTCCCCCTCGCCAGCGGCCAGGTGATCCTGGTCAACCGCACGACCGGCGACGTCGTCGCCCCGGACGTCGGCACCGGGGGCTCCCACGCCGACCACGTGCCCGGGCGCAGCCTGGCCGCCGTCAGCGGCTCGGCCGACCTCTGGGCCGCCCAGGCGCCCCCGGACACGGCCGCCCTGGCCCTGGACGACTCGGGCAGCCTCATGGCCGCGTCGGTGCCGGGCGCCGGCGAGGTGGGCACCGTCGACCTGATCGACCACCGCGCCGGCCCGACGTCGGCCACCGGCGGCCGCCCGGGCGGGGTGCGGTTCGACGAGCGCGACCGGGTGTGGGCGAGCGACCTCGACTCCGGGATCGTGCGCATCGTCGACCCGGCGACCGGCCGGCAGGTCGGTCAGGTCGACGGCGTCGCGGCGCCGGCGCTCGTCGCCATGGCGCCCACCGCCGGGCGCGCCCTGGTGCTGGGCCGAGACGGCGCCGCCGTCCTGGTCGACACCGCCACCCTCGAGGTCGTCGAGCGGGCCCGGTTCGCGGGCCGCCCGACCGCCCTCGCCTGGGCGCCGGGGACCCGGTCGTTCGTGGCCGTGGTGCAGGAGGGCGGCCTGGAGGCGGTGCGCCTCACCCGGGCCGGCCGCCTGACCGGGGGCTCGGGCCTGCCGCTCCCGGAGCTCCGCGGGGCGCCGACCGCCGTCGGCGTCGGCCGGGACGGGCGGACGGCGGTCGTGCTGGCCCGCGACGCCGACCGGCTGGCGGTGGTGGACCTCCGGGCGCGCCGGGTCATGCGGGCCATCGACACCGGCAGCCGCCCGTCGTCCATGGCGTTCATGGACCGCTTCGCGGTCGTGCAGAACGCCGGCAGCGCCGACGTCACCTGGATCGATCTCACGACCCCGGAGCGCTCCGC
>JALOLS010000162.1 GCA_025455865.1 Thermoleophilia bacterium | reverse complement strand
GCAACGGGTTCGTGCACGTGCTCGCGAGCGACGCCCACTCGGCCGACTGGCGCCCGCCGGGGCTGGCCGACGGCCTGACGGCCGCCGCCCGCGTGCTGAAGCGGCCGCCGGAGGAGATCGGCTGGATGGTCGAGGACGGCCCGCGGCTGATCGCCGCCGGCGAGCCCCAGATCAGGCCGCCGCGGCTCCTTCCGGGCGGGTCGCGGCCTGCGGCCGGCCCTCCGGATCGGTCCGCTCCCGCGCGATCGCCGCGTACGTCGCCCGGAGGCCGGCGCCCAGGGGGGTGAGGGCCCGCCAGCCCCACAGCCGCTCGGCCCGGGACGGGTCCAGCGCGCTGCGGCCGAGCTCGCCGGCCCGCGCCGGGGCGAACTCGGGCTCCAGGTCGTCCCCGAGCCCCTCCAGCAGGTCCAGCACGCTCGACTCGACCCCGGTGCCGACGTTGACCGTCTCCCCCGCCGGCCCGGCCTCGGCGGCCAGGAAGGCCTGCACGACGTCGCCGACGTAGACGTAGTCGCGGGTCTGGCGGCCGTCGCCGAACACCGTCGGCCGCACGCCGTCCAGCAGGCGCCCGCAGAAGATGGCCACCACGCCGGCCTCGCCGTGCGGGTCCTGCCGGGGGCCGTAGACGTTCCCGAGGCGCAGGCGGACCGACTCCACCCCATACAGGCGCCCGTACAGGCCGCAGTACCCCTCCCCGGCCATCTTGCTCATGCCGTAGTGGGAGAGCGGGCGGGTCTCGGCGGTCTCCGGGCTCGGGACGGGCAGGCCCTCGTACTCGCCGTAGCCCGCGCCGCCGGTGGAGGCGAAGAGCACGCGCGCCCCGGCGGCCCGCGCGGCCTCGAGCACCGAGATGGTCCCGGTGATGTTGACCTCGGCGTCGTAGGCGGGGTCCTCCAGGGCCTTGCGCACGTCGGCCTGGGCGGCCAGGTGGAACACCGCGGTGGGCCGCACGCGCTCGGCCAGGTCGCGCAGGTGCGCCTGCTCGCGGATGTCCATGCGGTGGAGCGTCGCCCCGGGCGGCACGTTGCGCTCCTGTCCGTGGACCAGGTTGTCGACCACGTGGACCTCGCGGCCCGCGGCGATGAGCGCCTCGGCGAGGTTCGAGCCGATGAAGCCCGCCCCGCCGGTCACGATGGCCGTCCCCCCGGGCACCGCTGCTAGCCTCGCCTGCCCGGTGCGGGGCGGCGGGTCTGGGGGTCCGGGAGCGGCACGCGCCGGATCCTCGCACACCGCGATCGCAACCTCACCGTGCGAAGCCAGATGGACGACGAAAGCCAGGGACCCCGACCCGACGTGTACGCGCGCCTCGCCCACGACGCCGAGGTGCGCCTGCCCGAGCGGACGCCCGCCCGCGGGGTCCGCTGGATCGGCCTGGTCCTCGTCGCGCTCACCGTTGCGGCGGTCATCGTCACGGTGCTCCGGGCGGGGCTTCCGTGAGGGGGCGGTTCGTCGCCCTGGAGGGCGTCGACGGCTCGGGCAAGACGACCCACGCGGCCATGCTGGCCGACGCGCTGCGGGCCGGCGGGCGCGAGGTCGTGGCGGTCCGCGAGCCCGGCGGCACGGCGCTCGGGGAGGGGGTGCGCGCGCTCCTGCTGGACGGCGGCGACCTCTCCCCGTGGACCGAGGCGCTGCTCTTCGCCGCCGCCCGGGCCCAGCTCGTGCAGGAGGTCATCCGGCCCGCGCTCGCCGCCGGGCGGTGGGTGGTGGCCGACCGCTTCGTGCACTCCTCGCTGGCCTACCAGGGCGCCGCGCGCGGCCTGGGGGTCGACGCGGTGTGGGCGGTGAACGCCCCCGGGGTGGACGGGTGCCTGCCGGATCTCGTGGCCGTGCTCGACATCGACCCGGCCGAGGCCGCTGCGCGCGGGCGGGGGCGCCGGCGCGCGGCCGACCGCATCGAGCGCGAGGGCGAGGCCCTCCAGCGGGCGGTCGCCGCCGGCTACCTGGCCCTCATCGAGCGCGAGCCGCAGCGGGTGGTCGCGGTGCCCGCGCACGGGAGCACCGCCGAGGTGCACGAGCGCCTGATGGCCGCGGTCGGGGCCCTGGCGTGATCGAGCTCCCCGGACAGCCCCTGGCCGAGCGCGTGCTGCGCGCCGCGCTCGCCCGGCCGAACCCGCCCCAGCAGCTCCTGATGTACGGGCCGCCGGGATCGGGCAAGCGCGACGTGGCCCGGCGGGTCGCCTGGGCGCTGATCGACCCCGACGGCGAGCACGGGCCGGGACAGGCGAGCGTCGACCTCTCGATCGTGCGGGCGAGCGGCACCTTCATCCGCCTGGAGCCGGATCTGGAGCCCGCGCTCGCCGACCTGGCCACCCGGCCGCTGGTGGGCCGGCGTCGGGTGATGATCATCGAGGGGGCCGAGCGCCTGCGCCCCCAGGAGGGCGCCGACCGCATCCTGAAGAGCCTGGAGGAGCCTCCGCCGCGCTCGCACCTCATCCTGGTGAGCGACCGGCCCGGCGACCTGGAGCCGACCATCCGCTCCCGGTGCCTGCCGGTGCCGTTCCGCACCCCGGGCTGGCGGGCCATCCGGGACGTGCTCATCGAGCGCGGGGTCGCCCCCGAGGACGCCGAGGCCCGCGCGCGCGCCGACGGCACCATCGCGCTGGACATCGGGCCCTTCGACCTGCGCATGCGCACCCTGGGCATCGACCTGGGCCTGGGGGCGCTGGCCGGGAAGGCGTCGGCGCCCCAGACCGTCGCCGCCATCCAGCAGGCGATGGAGCGCGCGGCGGCCGAGCACCCGAGCGAGGAGCTCACGGCCCTGCGCGCCGAGGCCGCGGCCCTGGCCGGCCGGCGGGGTGAGAAGACCGCGATCAAGCGCGCCGAGGACCAGCAGAAGCGCGAGCGCCGGCGCCTGGTGACCGACGGCTGGGGCCACGTGCTGGACGGCGCCGCCGCCCTCATCGCCGATGCGCTGGCCCTGAGCGTGGGGACCGACGTGGTGGTGCGCCACCGCAGCATGGTGGACCGGCTGCGCCCCCTGGCCGACCCCGACCGTCAGGCGTTCCTGGAACGGGCGCTCGAGGAGCTCCAGCAGGCCAAGGCCGACCTCATCCTGAACCCGACCCCCGACCTGGCGATGGAGGCGCTGCTCGGGCGCATCGCCGCGGCGCGGGCGGGCCACGCCGGCCCGCTCGTCCGGCCAGGGCGCCTGGGCCCCTGAGGTGTGCGGGAACTGGACCTTCGGGGGGTTCTGACCCTCACCCCTTTGCAGGTTCCGTCCTCGTGTGGGACCGTCCCGGCATGTCTCGCATCCCCCGCCGCCGCCCCCTCGTCGCCGCCACCGCCCTCGCCGCGCTCGCCTGCGCGCCCGTGGTGGCCGTGCTCGCCGCCCCGCCCGACTCGACCACGCTCATCAGCCGCACCCCGGGCTTCGGGCCGCTGGCGGCGCCGGCGGTGAACGACTCGGCGACCGGCGACGTCGACCTGCAGGGCCAGGCCCGGCGGGTGGTCTCCGACACCCAGAACAACCGCTACGTCGCCTTCACCTCGCAGGCCGACGGGCTGTCGGCCGAGGACGACGACCGGTTCGAGAACGTGTTCGTGCGCGACCGCCAGACCGGGCGCACGATCCTGGTGAGCCGGGCGAACGGGCCCGACTCGGTGAGCGGGCAGGAGAGCCACGTCTTCGTCCGCGACATCGTGAACAACACCACGGAGCTGATCGACCGGGCGAACGGATCGAACGGGGCGGTCGCGAACGAGGGTTCATCGAGCCCGTCGGTGACCACCGATGCCGGCCTGCAGCCGGTGGTGGCCTTCATGAGCTCGGCGACCAACCTCGGCGCGACCACGGGTGGCTTCCTGCAGGTCTACGTGCGCCGCGTCACCAACGACACGACCACGCTGGTGAGCGCGGCCGACAACAGCGCCTCCGCGCACGGCACGGGATCCTCGACCGAGCCCGCGATCTCCGCCAACGGGAACCGGGTCGCCTTCACCAGCGCGGCCACCAATCTCACCGGGGTCGTCGACGACAACGCGTCCAACGACGTGTTCGTTCGCGCCCTCAGCACCAACGACACCCTGTTCGTGACCCAGGCCTCCGCCATCGGGGACGCCGACTCGTTCGCCCCGTCGATCAACCAGGACGGGACCAAGATCGCGTTCGCGAGCGAGGCG
>JALOLS010000085.1 GCA_025455865.1 Thermoleophilia bacterium | reverse complement strand
TGCAGCCCAAGGCCGGCCGCGACGTCACCATGCCGGGCCGCATCGTGCGCGGGGCCATCGTCACCGCCCTGGAGAGCCAGGACCTCGGGGCCTTCGACCCGGTCTCCTTCCGGCCCATCGTCGGCGAGTCCGCCCAGGAGCCTGAGCGCACCATCGGTGACGGCGTCTTCCCCGCGGCCATCGCCACCGTCACCGGACCCGCCGTCCCGGGCAGCGGCCCCGCGCGCCTCATGCTGGTGCCCGGGCAGTTCCGCGAGCCCGTGCCGGGGACCGGCATCGGCACCCAGCGGCTGTTCACGAAGATCGCCGGCGAGGTGCTCGGCTCCGATGACGCGACGGACTTCGCCCCCCCGGGGATCGAGACGGTCCGGGTGACCGCGGCGCGCGAGATCGAGGTGGCGACCGAGGGCGGGGCAACCCGCGTGGTGGCCCTGGTGCGGCCGCTCGGGGGCCTCGGCCGGGTCACCTGGACCCGCCGGGACCTCACCGAGACGAGCCCGGGGGTCTTCCGGAGCGCGGCGCTCGATGCCGACCCGGTGCAGTACATCGTCCAGGCCGCCGACGCGGCGGGCAACGTCGGCGTGGCCTCCAACAAGGGCGTCGGCTATCAGACCGGCGAGCGGACGCCGTCCGAGGTCGACCTGGTCCTCTGCCAGCCCACGGGCGCACCGGGCGACTGCCGGCCCCTGATCGCCTCACCGGGCGAATGGGTGGCCGGCCCGGTCACCGCGGCCCTCACCAGCCCGGCCGGCCTTCCGCTGTTCATCAGCATCGACGGCGAGCCCTTCCGCCCCTACACCGGCCCGGTCACCATCAGCGGCGACGGCCTGCACACCGTCCAGGGGCTCGACTCCCAGGGCGGTCTGGTGGCCACCGAGGTCCGGATCGACGGCACGGCCCCCGGCCTCACCGCGGCGCGCGAGCCCGACGCCGGCCCGTCCGGCTGGGCGCCCGACGACGTCCGCGTGGTCCTCACGGCGACCGACGCGGCCTCCGGACCGCGGACCATCACCCTCTCGGCCACCGGCGACGGCGCGTTCACCGAGCGGACCGTGGCCGGCGCCACCGGCGCCGTCACCGTCACCGCCGAGGGCACCACGACCGTCACCGCGGTGGCCCGTGACGCGGCGGGCAACGCCTCCGCGCCGGTCCAGACCGTCGTCCGCATCGACCGCACCGCCCCCAGCGCACCCACCGTGAGCGGCGGCAGCCTGGACTGGCGGTCGTTGGCCGGCATCACGTTCTCCGCCACCGCCGAGGACGCCGGATCGGGCGTCGCGGGCTATCGCTCACGCATCTCGACCGACGGGGGCACGACCTGGGGCGCCGAGCAGGCGGGGGCCACCCGCGAGGTCACGGCCGAGGGCGAGACCCTGGTCCAGTTCCAGGCCGTCGACGGCGCGGGCCGGGCATCCGACTGGGCGCCGGCCGCCGGCGCTCCCGAGGCCACCGCCCGCCTCGACCGGACGGCGCCGACCGCACCGGTCGCGAGCGGCGGGAGCCTCGCCTGGCAGCGCGTCCCCTCGGTCACCGTCACCGCGACGGGCGCGGCGGACGACCGCTCGGGTGTCGCCCGGGTGGAGTACCGCACCTCGGTGGCCCCGACCCCGGTCGGCGGGGCGTCGGTCACGATCGCCGCCGAGGGCGAGACCACCGTGCAGTTCCGCACGATCGACACCGCCGGGAACGCGTCCGACTGGGCGCCGGCCGCCCCGACGGCGGGCTCCACCGTGCGCCTGGACCGCACCGCGCCGACCATCACGATCACGAGCCCGGCCGAGGGCGCCGCCTTCAGCCTGGGCCAGGCCGTCGCCGCGGCGTTCACCTGCGCCGATGCGGGGGCGGCGCTCTCCGGCAGCAGCTGCACCGGGCCGGTCGCGAACGGTGCGAGCGTGAACACCTCCACGCCCGGCACGTTCACGTTCACCGTCACAGCCACCGACCGGGCGGGCAACACCGCGACCGCATCGCGCAGCTACAGCGTCGCCTACAGGGTGTGCCTGGACTACAACCCGAGCAAGGCCGGGAACATCGGGGCGACGTTCCCGATCAAGCTCCGTCTCTGCGACGCCGCGGGGCGGAACCTGTCCTCGTCCGCGATCACCCTGCGCGCGACCGAGGTGGCCCGGGTGGGGTCGGGGACGTCACCGGCGCTCCCGCCGAACGACGCCGGGTCGTCGAACTCCGACCCGAGCTACCTGTTCCGCCTGAACGCCGCGGACTCGTCCTACATCTACAACCTGAAGACCGACGGCCCGGGCTTCGTGCGCGGGAGCTACGTGCTGCGCTTCGTCGTCAACGGAACCACGGCCCCGGTGTACGAGGCGCCCTTCTCGCTACGGTAGGGCGATGCGCGGGGGCGAGGGGGCACGGGCGGGACTGGCCGCCTACGTCCCGCGGGTCGCCGCCACCTGGGATCAGGTCGCACCCGGGATCACCGCCCGGACCGTCGCCGGCACGCTGCTCGCGGCCGACGTCTCGGGCTTCACGAAGCTCTCGGAGAAGCTGGCCGGCCTGGGCCGCCAGGGCGCCGAGGAGCTCACCGAGCTCCTGAACCTGGCCTTCGGCGGCATGATCGAGGCCGCCGCGCGCTTCGGCGGGGACGTGCTCAAGTTCGGCGGCGACGCCCTGCTGGTGCTCTTCACCGGCGATGGACACCCCGAGCGGGGGTGCCGCGCGGCCATCGCCATGCGCGAGACCATCGACCAGCCCCTGGAGGGCCGTCTGGCCGGGAGGGTCCGCCTGCGCATGTCCCAGGGCCTCCACGCGGGCGAGTTCACCCTGGTGCTCGCCGACTGCGGGCACCGCGAGCTGATCGTCGCCGGGCCCGGGGTGAGCCGGGCCGTGCGCGCCGAGGCGGTGGCCGGGCCGGGGCAGGTGGTGGTGAGCGACGAGGCGGCGGCGCTGCTTCCACCCGCCTGGGTGGGCGCGCGGGTCGAGGGCGGCCGGGTGCTGCGCCGGCGCCTGCCCGACGCCCCGGACCAGCCGGCCCCGCCTCACGCCATCCCCGACGCCCTGCACCGGTTCCTGCCCGCCGCGATGGCCGAGCGCATCACCACCGGCGGGGCGGCCGAGCACCGGCAGGTGACCGCCGCGTTCATCGCCATCCCGGGCACCGACGCGCTGGCCGCCGAGGGGCCCGGCGCCCTGGCGTCGGCGCTGCAGGCCACCGCCGGCGCCATCGCCGCGGCCTGCCGGGAGCACGGCGTCCACTGGATCAGCACCGACATCATGGAGGACGGGGTCAAGGTCATCCTGGCCGCCGGCGCGCCCTCGGGGGGCCGCGACGACGAGGACCGGATGCTGCGCTGCATGCACGCCGCGCTCACCCGCAGCCCCCTGGCGCTCCGGGTGGGCGTCAACCGGGGCCACGTGTACGCCGGGGACCTGGGCTCCGGCCGCCGGCGGGCCTACACGGTGATGGGCGATGCCGTGAACGTGGCCGCCCGGCTCATGGGCACGGCGGGCGGCGGGACCGTGGTGGCCGCCCGCGAGGTGCTCGACCGCGCCCGCACCGCCTTCGCGGTGGACCCCCTTCCCCCGCTCACCCTCAAGGGGAAGAGCCACCCGGTGCACGCCGCGGCGGTGCGTGCGCCGCTCGCCCACGGCGCCGAGGACCCGGGGCGACGGCTGCCCTTCACCGGCCGCGACGCGGCCCTGGCGACGCTCCTGGACGCGATCGCCGCCACCGGCCGCGGCGACGGGCGGCCCGTGGAGGTGGCCGGGGCGACCGGCGTGGGCAAGAGCCGGCTGGTGCAGGAGGCGCTCGAGCGCCACCCCGAGCTGCCCGTGGTGCGGATGAGCGGCGGCCAGTACCGCCGGGAGAACCCCTACCAGGCCGTGCGCCCGGCGCTCCGGGCGATCGCCGGGATCGACCCCGACGCGACGCCGGGGGAGGCCGGCGCGGCGCTCACCGCCTGGATCGCCGCGGTCGACCCCGCCCTGGTGCCCTACGCCCCCCTGGTCGGGATCCCCTTCGACGCCGAGGTGCCCGCGACCCGGGAGAGCGAGGAGACCGCCCCGGGGTTCCGGCGCGGGCGGGCGCACCGCATCACCCTGCTGCTCCTGCGGGCGACCCTGCCCGAGCGCGGGGTGATCGTGGTCGAGGACGCCCACTGGCTGGACGAGGCGTCCCGCGACCTCATCGGCACCCTGGCCCGCATGTCGCGCCACCGGCGCTGGCTCACCGTGGCGCTCCGCACCTCGGGGGGGCCGGTGCTGCCCGCCGAGCTGCGGGCCCTCGCCCTGGACCTTGAGCCCCTCCCGCCCGAGGCGGCGGTGGCGCTGGCACGGGCGGCCCTGGGCGACGAGGCGGACCCGGCCACCGGGGAGGCGCTGGCCGCGCGGGCCGGCGGCAACCCGCTCTTCCTGCTGGAGCTCGGCCAGGCGGCGGCGGAGCTCGAGGCCGGGACGGCCCTGCCGGACTCCATCGAGGCCCTGGTCACCGCGCGTATGGACACCCTGCACCCCCGCGACCGCCTGCTGCTGCGCGAGGCGGCGGTGCTGGGAAGCCGCGTGGAGGTCGACGCCCTGGCCGCGGTGGTCGACGACCCGGGGGTGCGCGACCCGGGGCGCTGGGCGGCCGCCGGGGAGTTCGTGGGCCTCACCGCCGACGGCGCCGCGGTCGAGTTCCGTCATGGCCTGTTCCGCGAGGTGGCCTATGAGGGCCTCTCCTACCGGCGCCGGCGCGAGGTGCACCGCCGGGCGGGCGAGGAGATCGCGCGGCGGGCGGGCGCCGAGGCCGAGGAGCAGGCCGAGATCCTCTCGCTGCACTTCCACCGCGCGGCCGAGCACGCGGCGGCCTGGCGCTGGTCGCGGGTGGCCGGCGACCGCGCCCGGCGCCGCTTCGCCGGCCAGGCCGCCGCGGACTTCTACGAGCGGGCCCTGCAGAACGCGCCCGGGGTGGCCGGGCCCGATGAGGTCGTGGAGACCTCCGAGGCGCTCGGAGACGTGTACGAGGTCGTCGCCCGCTACGACCAGGCGACCGCGGCGTACACCCAGGCCCGGCGGCTGGCCGCCGACCCGGTCACCGCCGCCCGCCTGATGCGCAAGGAGGGCGTCGTGCGCGAGCGGGCCGGGCGCTACGTGCAGGCGCTCCGCTGGTACGGTCGCGCGCGGCGCTCGATCACCCCGCTCGCCGACGAGGTGGCCCAGCGCATCGGCACCGAGCTCGCGCTGGCCGCGGCGGGCGTCCGCTACCGCCAGGGCCGCTACGCCGAGGGGGTCCGCCTGGCCGAGCAGGCGCGCGCCGGCGCGGCGGCCCTGGACGCCCGGCCGCTCCTGGCCCACGCCTTCTACCTGCTCGACCTGGGCTACACCTACCTGCGCCGGCCCGAGCGGGAGCGCTACCGGGGGCGGGCGCTGCCCATGCTGGTCGAGGTGGGTGACCTGCTCGGCCAGGCCCGCGTCCTGAACAACCTGGGGGCGGCCGCCTACTACGAGGGCCGCTGGGACGAGGCGCTGGAGCGCTACGCCGGCTTCCGGGAGGCCAGCGAGCGGGCCGGCGACGTGGTCAGCGCGGCCACCGCCATGAACAACGTGGCGGAGATCCTCTCGGATCGGGGGGACCTGGAGGGGGCCGCGCGGCTGCTGCGCGAGGCGCGGACGATCTGGAGCGTGGCCCGCTACCCCATCGGGGTCGCCCTGGCCGACAGCAACCTGGCGAGGGCCGACGCCCGGGCCGGTCGTCACGACGCCGCGCTGGAGCGCTACGACGCCGCGCTCGAGGGCTTCCGGGCCATCGGCGCCGGCGAGTTCGTCATCGCCACCGCCGCGCGGCGGGCCGAGTGCCTGCTGTGGACCGGGCGCGTGGATGAGGCGATGGCCGCGGCGAGCGAGCAGCTCGGCGGATCGGGCCGGGTGGGCGCCGACCCCGTCTCCCTGGCCGCGCTCCACCGCACCCTCGGCCTCGGCCACCTGGCGCGGGGCGACCTGGACGCCGCCCGGGCCACGCTCGCCACCGCCGCCGGCGAGGCGGCCGGCGCCCCGTATGAGCTCGCGCTGACCCTCCTGGCCCAGGCGCTGGTGGCCGACGCCCGCGGGGAGCCGCCCGGCCCGTTGCGTGAGGAGGCCGTGCGCCTGCTGGCCGGTCTGGGCGCGACCGGGGCCCTGGACCTGCCGCTCGGCGCGCCCGTGGAGCAGGCGTCCCGGCGCGCCGACAACCCGGGCCTGTTCGATGCACTGCCGGACCTGGGGATCACCGCGGAGGCCATCTTGGACGACGTGGACGCCGGGAGAGACCGGGGCTGATCGTCGTCGACGCCTCGGCCCTGCTCGCGGCCCTGACCGGGGACGGGCCGGCGCGCCGCGCCCTGCGAGACGAACGTCTCAACGCGCCCCACCTGATCGACTCGGAGGTGACCAACGCGCTGCGCCGGCGGGTCGCGGCCGGGCAGGTCACCCCGGTCGAGGGGGCGGCGGTCGTCGCGGCGCTCGCCCGTCTGGCGATGGCCCGCCACCCGGCCGCGGGGCGGTTGCCGCGGATGTGGGCACTGCGGGCGGTGCTCTCGGCCTACGACGCGACCTACGTGGCGCTGGCGGGAGCCCTCGGGTGCCCACTGGTCACCGCCGATGCCCGCCTCGCCCGCGCCCCGGGTCTGCGGTGCGCTCTCGCCCTCGTGCCGCGCTGACTCAGCCCCCGAAGCGCGCCGGCTGCCCGGTGGCGGCCAGCACCGAGGTCCAGATGTCGCTCGCCGGGGTGATGCGCCGGTCCCGGGCGGCGACCGCGGCGAGCGGGACGTGCACGAAGACGCTGTACCACTGGCCGATCAGCACGTCGGTGCGGCCGGCCATGGCGGCGTGGGCGGCGGCGCGGGCGAACTGGTCGCACAGCAGGGCGTCGTCGCTCTCGGCGGGGACGCTGCGGATGTAGTAGCTCGGATCGAGGTACCGCACCGACGCCGGGATGCCCCGGGCGGCGAAGTGGTCCCGGATGCGCTCGCGCAGCAGCACGCCGATGTCGTGGTGGCGGCGGTTGCCCGAGGCGTCGAACTCCTGCCGGGTGCCGGCGAAGTGCTCCTGCCCGGCGCCCTCGGCCACGACCACCACGGCGTGGTGGCGGTCGGCGATCCGCCGCTCCAGCCAGGCCAGGAACCCGCCCTCGCCCTCCAGCGCGAAGGGGATCTCCGGGATGAGGGTCGCGTTGACCTCCTGGCTGGCCAGGGTGGCCCCGGCGGCGATGAAGCCCGCGTCACGGCCCATCAGCTTCACCACGCTGATCCCGTTCCACGCGCCGAGCGCCTCGGTGTGGGCACAGGCGATGACGTCGCGGGCCCGGTCGAGCGCGGTGGTGAAGCCGAACGAGCGCCACACGAACGGGATGTCGTTGTCGACGGTCTTGGGGATGCCGACCACCGCGAGGTCGGCCCCGCGGGCGGCCGCCTCCCGGGCGATCGCGTGGGCGCCGTGCTGGGTGCCGTCGCCGCCGATGGCGAAGAGCATGTTCACCCCCTCGCGGACCATCCAGTCGACGACGAGCCCGGGCGGGACCGGACCGCGCGAGCTGCCGAGCACGGTGCCGCCGATGAGCTGGATGCCGTCCACCCCGCGCGGGGTCAGCGGCACCGGCGGCGCGGGCGCATCGGGCCGGAAGCCCGCGTAGCCGTGGCGCACGCCGGTGATCCGCGGAACGCCGTAGCCGTGATGGAGCTGCAGCACCAGCGAGCGGATCACGTTGTTGATGCCCGGGCACAGGCCGCCGCAGGTGACGATGGCGGCGTGGCTGCGGGCGGGGTCGAAGTGGATGCGCTCACGCGCCCCGGCGCGCTCGAGCAGGGCCTCGATCGCCCGGACCCCGTCGGTGTCCTCGCCCAGGCCGACCTCGACCGGCAGCCGGAGCGCCGCGCCGTCGGGCACGAAGCGCGTGGTGCGGACCGGCGACGCGACCGTGCAGGGCCCGAGGGAGGTGACCGGGGGCACGGGCGGGTCCGTCATCGCGGGCGAGGCTACCCGGCGCCGCCCGGCCCGGCCCCGGCGACGCCTGCGGCGTCGGCGCGCGGTACGGTTGGCCTGTGCCGCGCGCCTCCCTCAGCCCCGCCCCGGGACCGGGCGAGCTCGAGCAGCACCGCCGCGAGCTCCTGGGCTACTGCTACCGCATGCTGGGGTCGCCCTTCGACGCCGAGGACGCCGTGCAGGACACCATGCTGCGCGCGTGGCGGGCCCGCGAGCGCTTCGAGGGCCGGGCCACCGTGCGGTCCTGGCTCTACCGCATCGCCACCAATGTCTGCACCGACATGCTGGCCAGCCGCGGCCGCCGGGCCCGGCCCATGGACCTGGGTCCCGCCGGGTCGGCGACCGGCCCGGTGGGGCCGACGCTCCCGGAGGCGACCTGGGTCGAGCCGGTGCCCGACCGGATGCTCGCCGGGCCGCCCGACCCGGCCGAGGTGGCCGAGGGCCGCGAGACGCTGCGCCTGGCCCTGGTGGCCGCGCTCCAGCACCTGCCGCCCCGCCAGCGCGCCGTGCTCATCCTGTGCGAGGTGCTGCACTGGCGGGCGGCGGAGGTGGCCGCCCTGCTCGACACCACCGTCGCGTCGGTGAACAGCGCCCTCCAGCGGGCACGGGCGACGCTGTCGGCCCGCGGGATCGACGCGGCGGAGCCCGCGCCGGAGGTCGACACCGAGGCCCGCGCCCTGCTCGACCGCTACGTGGACGCCTTCCAGCGGTACGACATGGATGCGCTCACCGCGCTCATCCGGGACGACGCGGTGCAGTCGATGCCGCCGTATGCGCTCTGGGTGGCGGGCCGGGAGGAGATCCTCGCCTTCTGGACCGGTCCGGGCGCCGGATGCCGCGGCTCGCGGGTGGTCCCGGCGCCGGACGCCAACGGGCTCCCCGCCTTCGGCCAGTACCGCCCCCGGCCCGACGGCGACGGCCACGATCCGTGGGCCCTGCAGGTCGTCCGTCCCGGGCCCGGCGGCATCGCCGAGTTCGCCTTCTTCCTGGACACCACGCGCATCTTCCCGCTCTTCGGGCTGCCGGACCACCTGCCCCGGCGGTAGGTCACGGACGCATGTCCGGGACCCTTCGCCCTCTTTGGGTCACACCCGTTGCCGCTACACGCGGGTCGGCCTAACGTCAGCCGCGGTCCCGACCAGCGGGACGCCGGATGACCGCCGGAGCGGCGATGCAGCAGGAGGGCCCGATCACCGTGAGCGTCATGTCCGCAGCGCGGGCGGGCGGCGGCGGCGCCGTGTGGGCCGCGGTGGGCCTGCTCGCGGTGGCGGCCCTCCTCGCCTGGGGCGGCGTGTGGGCCCGCCGGCGCGGGCTGCCGCTCCCGTCCCGCGTCCTGCTCGTGGTGGCGACGGCGGCCCTGGCCGTCGCCGCCCTCGCCCCGCTCGCGGCGCTCGGCGTGGTGCCCGAGGCGACCCCGTTCGTGGTGGCCGGCCTGGCCGCGGTCGGGGTGCCCGTCGCCGTCTCGCTGGCCCAGGCCCGCTCGGCCGGGACCTCCTAGCCTCAAGTCCCGTCCGCGGGCTCCGATGGCAGGGCGCTGGCGCGGGCCGGTCCGCGCCCTGACCGGAGGTCTGCGGCGTGCATCGGCACCGAGGGACCGCGCGACGTGCCGGATGGCGCCTGGCCGCCCTCGCCGCGTGCCTGGTCGCGGCCGCGCCGGCCGCCGCCGCGCCGGCCACCCAGACCATCCGCATCGTCAACCGCACCGGGGTCGATCCGGACCAGGTCTTCGTGACCCTGGTGCCCGGCAACGGCGCCAGCGGGCAGAGCCCGAGCGGGCTGCCGCCGGGCCTCACCATGGGCACCCCCTCCGCGCTCGACCCGCTGAACGCCGTCACCCCGTGGACCGACGAGGGCGGCGGGAGCTACTCGGTGGACGTCACCGGCCCCTGGACCTCGGGGACGATCCTCTACAGCCTGGGCAACGGCGGCGGCGATTTCACGGGCTATGCGCAGCAGCCCCCGGTGGGGACGAACGCCAACCGCTACGACTTCTCCGAGCTCACGCTCGACGCGAACGGGAGCTTCAACGGCGACATCTCCGCCGTCACCCAGATCGGCATCCCGGCCCGCCTCTCGGTGCTCACCCCGGGCGGCGACCTGGCCGTGCGCGACGGCACCGACGTGCCCGCGACGGAGTACGTGGGCTGCGTCGACGCGACCCGGGCGGCGCTGGACGGCGTGGCGCCGGGCTGGACCGCCGAGGCGGCCGGCGTCTGGCGCACCCGCCCGGGCGGCGGGTTCCTGCAGATCATGGCCCCGGGATCACAGACGGCCATCTCGGCCGCGTACCCCTCGTTCGCCGGCTCCCTGGGGTCGCTCGCCGGCCAGACCCTGCGCGTGCGCGGCCGGTTCGCGGGCGGCCCGGGGCTGCCGGCGGCCTACTACGACTACTCGGGCACGGTCGCGGCCGACGGGTCCATCCTGCTCGCCGCCACCCCCGGGACGCTCGGCCTGGCCGACGCCGCCGACGGCACCGGGAGCACGGCCTATCCGAGCCCGCAGACCATCTTCGTGCCGGGCGGCGAGATGGTCGGCCACGACCCCGCGGTGTGGCCGGGTGCCCTGGGCTACGGCGTCTACAGCCAGAACGGCCCCTACATCCTGAACGGGACCGGCACGCCGGCCACCACCACCGGCACGGTGATGAACGCCGTCGGCAACGACGTCTACGGCTGGATCTACGGCGACCTGGTCGTCTCGTTCGCGATGGGCTACTGGGGCTCGGGCGCCGGCCTGGACTCTGCAGCCTGGAACACCAACGCGACCCCGCCCTGGGGCACGCCGGCCGGGCGTGCGCCCTACGCGGCGGCGTGGGCCGGCGGCGCCCCCTTCGCGCGCTGGAACGTCTACCAGTCGGCGACCACCGCCACCGGGACGACCTACGGCATGGCCCTCGGGGACCGCTTCGCCCCGGCCGGGAGCACGAGCCCGGAGATCGGGGTGACCCCGGCGCCGCAGGGCGGCTCCTACGGCACCTGGCAGGTGGCGCTGCTCGCCCGCCACGGCTGCGCCCGCCTGGACGCGATCAGCCCCACGGGCGGGCCGGCCGCGGGGGGCCAGGTGGTCACCATCACCGGCCAGAACATCCACCCGGGGGCGGGGGTCACCTTCGGCGGGATCCCCGCGGCGGGGGTGACGGTGAGCGAGGACCCGGTGGGCGGCGTGAGCACCATCACCGCCGTCACGCCGCCCGCGCCGCCGGGCGGCGGGCTGGTGGACGTGCAGGTGACCAACGCCGACGGGTCCGCCGTGCCGCCGGTCGACACCGACGTGCTCCCCGGCGCCTACGCCTACCCGCTGCCCTCCCCGCCCCCCGCGCCCGCCCCCGCGCCCGCCCCCGCCTCGGAGCCCCTCTCCGCCACCCCGTCGCCGGTCCCGGCCCCGCTGCCGGCCCCCCGGCCCCCCGGCGCCGGCGTCGGGGGCGATGTGCTCGCCCATCCCGGGGCGGGGTGCGCCACCACCCGCATCGTCGGCCCGCCCCTCGGCCGGCGCCCCGGCGCCGGTCCCCGCGTCGGGGTCCCGGCCGGCGGCATCACCCGCCTGGTCGTCCACGGCCTGCCGCGCGGCGGGGAGGCCAGCGTGGACGCCCGCGACGGCGCGGAGTGGGGCTACCTCGGCCGGGTCCGCGTGCGTGGGGGTCGGGCGGTGCTTCCCCGGCTCTCGGTCGCCCGGCCCGGGCCGGTCACCGTCCGGGTGCGCGACGGCCGCACGGAGCGCTACGGGACCCTCGTGGCCACCCCGGCCCCGGCCTGGAGCGGCACGATCGTCGCCCCCGGCGTGGCCGTCCTGCCCGTGGGCGCGTGCCCGGCGCGGACGCTCACCGTGGACCCACGGCGCCCGGCGCTCACCCGGATCCCGGCCGACACCACCCTGCGCCTGCGGGTGCCGGGGCGGCGGCCCGTCCGCGCCGCCGTGCAGACGAGCCGTGGGTGGCGCACCCTCGGGCGCCCGGCACGCTCCGGCGACGCGGTGATCCTGCCCCCGCTGCGCCTGGGGGCGGGCGCGAGGGCCACCCTGCGGATCCGGGCCGGCGGGCGGACCGCGCTGCTTCGCCTGGCCGCTACCGGGTGACCCTCACCGTGAGCGTGCGCGGGCGGGATCGGTTGCCCGCGGCGTCGGTGGCCACCGCCCGCAGCCGGTAGCGGCCGGGGGCCAGCACCCGGCCGCCCAGGCGGGCGGGGATGATGAGCGTGGCGGCGCCGGTGCGCAGGGTGCGCCGCAGCGATCCGACGGGGCGCACGGCCACGCACGCCCGCCCGGTCCGGGCGGTGGCGCGGCAGGCGGTGCGCACGCGGCGTCCCGGCACCAGCCGCTGGACCCCCAGGGTCACGGTGGCCGCCTCCGACAGGCTCGTCCGGATCCGGACCGCCCGCGCCGTGCGGGCGGGGGCGGCCAGGCGCAGGGCGCCGAGCACCGGCGGCGTGAGGTCCGCCGCGGGGGGCGGGGGGGGCGGGGTCGGACCGGGGGCGGCGGGGGCCGCGGAGCCGGCGACCGGGGTGGTGACGGCCGCGGTGTCGTTGCCGGGCGCCGGGTCGGGCAGCGCCGACGAGGCCCGCGCGGTCAGGGCGATGGGTGCGGTCCCGGCGCGGGCGACCACGGTGACCGCGACCTCCTGGCCGCGGGCGAGGGTGCCGAGCTCGCAGCGGACCGCGAGCGTGCAGCCCCCGGTCGACGCGCTCGCAAGGACGGGCGTCGCCCCCCCGGCCGACAGGTCCAGGGCCGCCGCCGGGGCGGCATCGACCCCGTTGTTGACGACCCGCAGGAGATAGGTCACGTCCCCGCCCGGGAGCGCGTCGGGGCGGGGCTCACGCCGAGGTCGGCGCCGAGCTCGGCCGCGCCGATGTCACACGCCGGGCCCGTCGGCGCCGGCGCCCCGCGCTGGTCCAGGCCGCCGTCCGGGCACAGGGCCGCCTGGTCGCGCGCCGGGCTCGCGAGGCCGGGGGCCATGCTGTCGGTCGGCCCGCCGTTGTCGGCGAGCGCCCCGAGGAGCGGGTCGGTGCCGGTGAGGTGGCCGGCGCCGAAGCCGCAGGAGGTACCGGAGTCGATGTTGCGCCCCTCGGCGATCACCGGGCCGAAGCAGTTGGGACCGGACACGGCCTGCCCGCCGGTGAGCACCGAATCCGCGACGACGGCCTGCGCGGCCGCGAACGGACCCGCCGGCGTCGCGTAGAGGTTGCCCCCGGAGGTCGCGACGCTCCCCGCGGTGGTGCGGTTGCCGGCGAGGGTGGCGTGGCGGAGCACCGCCCGGCTCCCGAACCGCACGTGCACGCCGCCGCCGAAGGCACCCGATCCGCTCCCGTTGGCCTGGTTGTCGGCGATGGTGCTGGCGACGACCGTGAGCGACGCGCCACTGTCCCAGACGGTGATGCCGGCGCCCTGGGCCTGGTCGAGGGTGGACGTGACCGTGTTGCCCGTGATCAGGCTCCGGGTGACGAGGACCCTGGCAGTGGGCGCGCCGAGGAAGATCCCGCTCGCATACTGGGTCGCGGCCCCGCTGATGGCGTTCCCGCGCACGCTGACCTGGTCGATGACCACGTCGGGCGCGTCGACGCGGATGCCCCGGCCGGCGCCGGTGAAGGTGAGGCCCCGGACGCTCGCCCCGGCCGCCGACGCGCTGATCTCGAGCACCGCGGCGCCCGCCGCGCCGTCGACGACGGTGGCCCGGGCCCCCGCAGGCCCGGTGATCGACATCGTCGAGGAGACGGTCAGCGGCGAGCCCGTGGCGTAGGTCCCGGCCGGGACCACGATCGCGTCGGCGCCGAAGAGGGCGTTCGCCTCCCCGATCGCGGCGCGAAGGGTGCACTGCCCGAGCCCGGTGGCGCAGACGCCGTTCCCCGGCGTCGCGTCGGGTCCGTCGGCGGTCGAGTCGACGGTGAGCTGGGCGGCGCCGGCGCCGGCCGGGAGCACGGCGAGCAGCGCGATGGTGGCGACGGGGAGGAGGCGGCGCGAGCGAGGTGTCATGGTCGCGGAAACTAGCGGTTCGGGGTGCGCGCCCTCTCACCCGCGGTTCCGCAGAAACCGTCGCCGCCCGGCCCGCCGCGGGTGCCGGGCCGGCGTGCCGCCTATCCGAAGCGGCCGAGGGTCTCCCGGTCGCCGGGCCGGACCTCGGCGATCACCAGCCGCACCCCCGGGGCGGCCGCCCGGAAGTCGTCCACCCGCATCTCG
>JALOLS010000084.1 GCA_025455865.1 Thermoleophilia bacterium | reverse complement strand
ACGGGTGAGTCCGTTGGGAGCCCGTGTCCGTTCGTCAAGGACACGGGTGAGTCCGTTGGGAGCCCGTGTCCGTTCGTCAAGGACACGGGTGAGTCCGTTGGGAGCCCGTGTCCGTTGGTCAAGGACACGGGTGAGTCCGTTGGGAGCCCGTGTCCGTTGGTCAAGGACACGGGTGAGTCCGTTGGGAGCCCGTGTCCGTTGGTCAGGAGCACGGGTGTGAGTGCGTTGGGAGCCCGTGTCCGCCCATCAGAGGCGCCGGGGCGAGCCCGCGCGCTCAGGCCCTGGCCGGCGCCGGCTCCTGCCCCGACGGCGTCGCCGGCGAGCGCAGCATGGCGCGCAGGCCGATGAAGGCGATCACCACCGCCAGCAGGCCGATCAGTCCGCCGGCCGCTTCCGGGCTGTCGGTGGTCGCCGCGCCGGCCTCCCCGCCCCCGTGGGCGAACGTGGAGAAGTCCCACAGCGCGTGCAGCGCCATGCACAGGATCAGCGTCCCGGACAGGCGCCGCATCACGTAGAACACGGTCCCGAACAGGAAGGCGAAGCCGACCTGGCGCAGGGTGGGGCCGATCGCCTGCCCGGTCACCAGGTTCAGGCCGTGCAGGAGCCCGAAGATCAGCGAGGTCCCGAACCAGACCCCGACCTCGCCGTACCGCCCGCGCAGCCCCACCAGGGCCACGCCCCGCGTGGCGAGCTCCTCGCCGAAGCCCACCAGGAGGGTGCTGATGGCGAGGGCGACCAGAAGCTCGGTGCTGAGCGACCCGGGGTCGCCGGTCGCCAGGGTGACGACGGCCGAGATGAGCACCAGGGCCGGCACGATCCACAGCCAGCGCGGGCCGCTGGGGCGCTCGGACAGGGCGGGACGCCACCAGCCGAGCCAGGTGGTGACGATGATCAGCAGCACGGCGCCGGCCGCGACGGGGGCGATGATGCCCCGCACGACGTTCTCGGTGGTGTCGGCGATGCGGTCGTAGTCGGCGCCCAGGGCGAGCTGGACCACGATGAAGACGACCGCGTAGGCGACCGCCACGGCGATGCCGACGGCGGGGCGGGGGCGGACACGCACGGGGGATCCCTTCCGGTCGGCGGCGGGCCGGGGCACCCGCGACCGCGGCACCCTACACGCTGGTCGAGGAGTGCAGCCGGGCGAAGTGCGGCTGGATGCGCGCGACGATCCCGTGCGGGTCGGCCACCCCGTTGAACTGGAAGTCGGCCTCGCTGGCGCCGGATCCGGCGGTGTCGAAGTCGATCGAGCCCACGTTCAGCATGCGCTCCAGGAAGCTCTGGCTCGTGTTGACGTTCTGGACCCGGTCGACGTGGGTGCTCTGCTCACGACGCGACAGGATGCCCCTGCGGATGTGCAGGCGCTGGGTGGTGACCGTGTACTCGGTGGCCGCCCGCCGCACGATGTCGAGCACCAGCGTGACGACCAGGATGAGGATCGCGATCAGGACCCACTGCCAGTTGGAGAGCCCGAGGCTCGTGTCGGTCCCCACGCTGATCACGACCAGCGCGATCGGGATGAGGGCGATCAGCAGCCCCTTGAACCAGAAGAAGAGCGTCGAGCGCCACGTCGGGTGGCCGCTCCAGATGACCTGCTCCCCCTGAAGGAGATCCATTCCGGGCCACCTCCGCGGCCTGCCGCGAGTCGTGTTGCACGGGTGACGAGCGTCCGTAGGATAGCCACGAGCCCCCCGCACACCGGCCCCGGAGCCCACGCATGAGCGACCAGCGCCCCGCGATCAGCGCCCTGCAGGTCGAGCAGCGGACCTTCCCGCCGCCGGCCGGGTTCGCGGAGGGCGCGGTGGCCGCCGACCCCGGCGTGTACGAGCGCGCCGCCGCCGACCCCGAGGCGTGGTGGGCCGAGCAGGCGCGGGCGCTGGAGTGGTCGACGCCCTGGCACACCGTGTGCGACCGCAGCGACCCGCCCTTCTTCAAGTGGTTCGTGGGCGGCGCCCTGAACGCCTCGGCCAACTGCCTGGACCGCCACCTGGCCACGCGGGGCGAGCGGGTGGCCTACCACTGGGAGGGCGAGCCCGGCGAGCGCGTGGCCATCACCTACCGCGACCTGCACGAGCGGGTGTGCCGGCTGGCCAACGGCCTGAAGTCCCTCGGGGTGGGCCGCGGCGGACGCGTGGCCATCTACATGGGCATGGTGCCCGAGCTCGCCGTGGCGATGCTCGCCTGCGCCCGCATCGGGGCGGCCCACACCGTGGTGTTCGGGGGGTTCTCGGCCGAGTCGCTCCGGGACCGGGTGAACGACTTCGCCGCCACGGTGCTGATCACCCAGGACGAGGGCTGGCGCAACGGCCGGACGGTCCCGCTCAAGCAGAACGCCGACGCCGCCCTGGAGGGCGCCCCGGGGGTGGCGGCGTGCGTGGTCGTGCGCCGCACCCACGGCGAGGTCGGCTGGACGCCCGGCCGCGACCACGACTACGCCGACCTGGTGGCCGCCCAGGACCCCGCCTGTCCGCCGGAGCCGATGGACGCCGAGGACATGCTCTATGTGCTCTACACCTCCGGCACCACGGGGAAGCCCAAGGGCATCGTGCACACCACCGGCGGCTACCTGACCGCGGTGGCGGCCACCCACCGCATGGTGTTCGACCTGCGCGAGGACGACGTCTACTGGTGCGCGGCCGACATCGGCTGGGTCACCGGCCACTCCTACATCGTCTACGGGCCGCTGGCCAACGGGTGCACCTCGGTCATGTACGAGGGCGCCCCCTCCACCCCGGGCAAGGACCGGCTGTGGGCCATCGCCGCGCGCTACGGGGTGAGCATCCTCTACACCGCCCCGACGGCCATCCGCATGTTCATGAAGTGGGGGCCCGAGCACCCGGCCGCCCACGACCTGTCGCGCATCCGCCTGCTCGGCTCGGTCGGCGAGCCGATCAACCCCGAGGCGTGGATGTGGTACCGCGAGCACATCGGCGGCGGGCGCACGCCGGTGGTCGACACCTGGTGGCAGACCGAGACCGGGGCCATCATGGTCAGCCCGCTGCCGGCGCTGTCCACCACCAAGCCCGGATCGGCCTCCCGGGCGATGCCGGGGGTGAGCGTCGAGATCGTGGACGAGGCGGGACACCCGGTCGGTGACGACCAGGGCGGCTACCTGGTCATCACCGAGCCGTGGCCGAGCATGCTCCGGACCCTGCTCGGCGACGACGAGCGCTACGTGGCCACCTACTGGAGCCGCTTTCCGGGCCGCTACCTGGCCGGCGACGGCGCCCGCCGGGACCGGGACGGCGACCTGTGGCTGCTCGGGCGCATCGACGACGTGATGAACGTCTCGGGGCACCGCCTGTCGACCATCGAGATCGAGTCGGCCCTGGTCGACCACCCCACGGTGGCCGAGGCGGCGGTCGTCGGGCGGGCCGACCCCACCACCGGGCAGGCCATCGCGGCCTTCGTGACCCTCCGGGCCGGGGTGGCCGGGGACGAGGCCCTGATCGGCGAGCTGCGGGACCACGTGGCGAAGAAGATCGGCCCCATCGCCAAGCCGGCCTCGATCGTGCTCACCGACGACCTGCCCAAGACCCGCTCGGGGAAGATCATGCGCCGGCTGCTCAGGGACATCAGCGAGGAGCGCCACCTGGGCGACGTGACCACCCTGGCCAACGCCGAGGTGGTGGCCGAGATCGCCGAGATGGCCCAGGCCCAGCGCTCCGCGGAGGGGTAGCCCCCCTCAGGGCCCTATCCGGCGAGGTCGGCCGGCGCGGGCCGGCCGGCCGCGGCCAGGCGGTCGCGGGCGTGGGCCAGCGCGAACGTGACCGCGTCGCGCGGGCTCGCCATGCGGTGGCTCTCGCGGTACCAGGCGAGCACCCCCTCGATGCCGAGCCCGATGGCCAGCCGCCCCTCGGCGTCGGCCGCCTCGGCGGTGGCGAGCAGCACCGCGAGGGCCGCCGGGGCCAGGGCGGCCGGGTGCCTGGGGGCGTCGCGGAGCACCACCACCGGCCCGACCGGGGCGTCGTCGAGGTGGAAGGCCACGTGCGCCCGGGAGCCCGGCCGCACGTCGTCCCATGGCACCAGGGCGAGGGTGGAGCCCGTCCCCACCCCGGTCACCGGGACCAGGTCCGACGGGAGCGCGCCGGCCCCCGCGCCGGCGATGGCCGCCGACACCGGGCGCAGGCCGTCCATGAACAGGTCGCCGCGATCCTCCGGCAGGCGGTGGATGGCCCACGCCGCGGCGCCCGCGGCCAGGACCAGCCGGTCCGGCCGGGCGTGGTCCGGCCACCGCCCGGGGCAGGGGCGCATCCGCACGGCGGCGCGGCCCGGGGCGAGCAGGGCGACGTCGGTGCGCACCAGCGCCCGGCCGCGCAGGCGCCCGAACATCAGCCGCGGGCCTTGGTAGCGTCGCCCACCGAGCGGGGGCCCGTGTCCAGGAGGAGAGCAGGCGTGAACAAGGCCGAGTTCGTCAAGCGCGTCGCCCGGACCGCGGACCTGTCGGCCGAGGAGGCCCAGCGCGCGCTGAACGCCGTGCTCCGGGAGATCGAGGACGCCCTGCGGGCCGGCGAGGAGGTGGCCCTGCCGGGCTTCGGCCGGTTCTCGGTCGCCGAGCGCGCGGCCCGGACCGGGGCGGACCCGCGCGACCCCGGGCGCCGCATCGAGATCCCCGCCCGCCGCGTGCCGCGCTTCACCCCGGGGAGCATCCTGAAGCGCGCCGTGGAGCGGGACGGGTCGTCGGGGGGTTCCGGAACCACGCGCTGAGGGTAACGGCGCGGACCGGCGCCCGCAGCGGTGCGGCCGAGCCGGCCGGTCCCACGGGGCCGCGGTGGGCGATGCCGGAGCCGGGGCTCGAACCCGGACGCCCTCGCGGGCGGTGGAGTTTAAGTCCACTGCGTCTGCCAGTTCCGCCACTCCGGCGCGGCGGGTCCGCCACCGGGCGGCCGCACCGGGGAACTGTCCTACATCACCGGGGCGAAGACCACCGCGGGCGCCGCCGGGGCGCGGCTACCGCCCGAACGTCGCGGCGCCAGGCGTGCGGTCGACCGAGTCGATCCGCGTGCGCTCGATGCGCCGGGCCCAGGGCTCCGGCAGCACCGGCCAGCGGGCGAGGATCTGCGCGTGGCGGATGTGGCGGTAGTTCTCGCCCTTGGCGAAGATGAGCCGCCGCTCCTGCTGCTGGGTGGTGACCCCGCGGAGCGCGTCCACGAGGCCGTCGACGACGCTCAGGGCCTCGTCGTCGCCCGGGCGCTGCTGCCGCTCCGACATGTCGGCGATGTTACGTGACGGGCTGCCCGGGCGGCGCCGGCGCCATGGCCACCCCGTCCAGCAGGTCCCGCTCGCTGACCATCATCTCGGCGGTCCCGAGCGCGTCGAGCACCGCCGCGAGGATGGCCGTCCCGGCCACGATGACCCCCACCCGGTCCGGGTGGAGGCCGGGCACCCCGCGCCGCTCGGCCTCCGGGAGCGCGGCCAGCCGCGCGAGCACGTCCTCCACCGTCCCGCGGTCCAGGCGCATCCGGTGGATGCGTGCCGGGTCGTACCCGCCCAGCGCGATGGCGGCGACCTGGGTGACCGTCCCGGCCACGCCGACCACCGGGCCCTCGCTCCCCACCTGGGCGACGGCGGGGCCGAGGAGGGTCAGGGCGTCCGCCCGGAGGGCCGCGAGCTCGCCCGCCCCCGGCGGGTCGGAGCGCAGGTGCCGCTCGGTCGAGCGCGAGGAGCCGAGCTGCAGGCTCACCGACCGCTCGGGGCCGCCCGGGCCCCCGCGCACGAGCTCGGTGCTCCCGCCGCCGATGTCCACCACCGTGGCCGTCCCGGCGCCCGCCGGCAGGGCGAGCCGGGCGCCGGCGAAGCTCAGGGCGGCCTCCTCCGTCCCCGAGACCATCCGGAGCTCGGCGCCCAGGCGGCGGCGGACCACCTCGGCGACCTCGGCGCGGTTCGGGGCGTCGCGCACCGCGGCGGTCCCGGCCGTCACCACCCGCTCGGGCCCGAAGGCGGCGAGCTCGGCGGCGTAGCGCGCCAGGCAGGCGTCCAGCCGCTCGAGAGCGGCCGCGGTCACCGTCCCGTCGGGGGCGGAGCCGCGGCGCAGCCCGGTCACCGTCATCTCGCGCCGGCCCTCGGCCCCGTCCGGGCCGATCCGCTCGGCCAGGAGCAGCCGCACCGAGTTCGACCCGATGTCGACCACCGCCACCGACCCCGGGCGGCTCACCGCCGCACGGTGCCGGCGGCCCGCAGCATCCGGATGGGCCGCCAGAGCTGGTTGGCGACCTCGCCGGCGTGCTTCGAGACCACCCTGAGCTCCGCCACCGAGCGGACCAGCTCCTCCTGGGCGACGGCGCGGTCGGTCGCGCCCTGCTCGATGCGGGCGACGGCGGCCTCGGCCCGCTCCGCCGCGGCGGTCAGGTACTCCACGTGCGGCATGACCAGCCCCCGGCTGCGGCGCACGGCGCGGTAGAGCAGGAACCCGCGGACGCCGAGGTACACGAGCGCCGTGATGACCAGGAGGCCGGCGAGCGCCGCGGCCATCCACAGGAAGTTGTCGCCCAGCCAGTCCACCGTCCGAGGGAGTATGTCAGCCGGGCCGGGGCGGGCCCCCCGGTGGCCGGCGATCGATGAGCTCGCGCTCGAGGTCGTCCAGCGCGTCGCGCAGCGCCCGGACGCGGTCCTCCAGGCCGAGGGTGCCCTGCGCGGCGGCCTCCCGGCGGCGCTCCTCCTCCCGCTCGGCCCGGGCCTCCTCGCGCGCCTCCTCCAGCGAGTTGATCAGCACCCCGATGACCAGGTTCAGCACCACGAACGTGCCGATCAGGATGAAGCTGATGAAGTAGATCCAGACCCAGGGGCCCTCGCGGGCCGCCGTGTCGGCCACCTCGATCCAGCCCTCGAGCGTGAGGATCGAGAAGAGCGTGAGCATCGCGCGGCCGACGTCGCCCCACTGCTCGGGATCGACGTCGGCGAAGAGCACCCACCCGACGATCGCGTACACGTACATCAGGAAGACGACCAGCAGCATCATCGTCCCGATCGGGGCCGCGCTGCGGGCCAGGCCGGAGAGCAGCACCCGCATGTCGGGGACGACCGAGACCAGCCGCACCACCCGCAGCAGCCGGATGAGCCGCAGGGCGGTCGCATTGGCCGACAGCCCGGGCACGAACACCGCACCGATCACGCAGAAGTCGAAGACGTTCCAGCCGCTGCGGAAGAAGTCCTGCGGCCGGCGGCCGTAGGCCGCGATGCGGATGACGAGCTCGATCACGAACAGGACCAGGAACGCCTTGTCGAGCGACTCGAGCAGCGTCCCGTACTCGGCCATGAGCCCGTCGTAGGTCTCCAGGCCGAGCACGACCGCGTTGGCCAGGATCGCGGTGACCACGGTGGTCTGGAACCACCGTGCCTCGGCCGCCCGCGCGCAGACCGCCGCCACGCGGTCGATCGGGCTGCGGGCCTCGGGGGTCGCCCTCACGGCGCGGGACCATACCGTGCGTAGACTCGGGCGATGCCCCCGCTCCCACCCCGCGCCGGCCTGCGCATGAGCTGGGTCGACGTGTTCGCGACCGGGCCCCTGAGCGGCAACCCGCTCTGCGTGGTCCTCGACGCCGACGCGTGGGACGAGGCGCACATGCAGGCGGTCGCCGCCGAGCTCGGGCTGTCGGAGACGGTGTTCGTGGTGGCCCCCCGCGAGCCGGCGGCGGCGGCGCGGCTGCGGATCTTCACCCCGGCGGTGGAGCTCCCGATGGCCGGCCACCCGGTGGTGGGCGCGGCCTGGGTGCTCCACCAGGAGGGCCGCATGACCGGGCGCGGCCTGGTGGAGACCGGCGTCGGCCCGCTGGAGGTCCGGGTGGACGCCCAGGTGGCCACGATGGTGCAGGCCCGACCGGAGATGGGCGCCGAGGTCGACGCGGCCGAGGTGGCCGCCGCGTGCGGCGTCACCGCGGCCACGGCGCCGGCCGCCCGCGTGTGGAGCACCGGGGTCCCGCAGCTCATGCTCCCGGTGGCCGACGAGGACGCGGTGGCCGCCGCGCGCCCCGACGGCCGCGCCCTGGCCGCCCTGGGCCGGCGCGACGGCTGGCTCGGGGTGTCGGTCTTCGCGGTCCGGGCCGAGGCGGACGGACGGGTGGCCGCCCGGGTCCGCCACTTCGCGCCCCCGGCCGGGGTGCTCGAGGACCCGGTCACCGGCAGCGCGGCCGGGGCGCTCGGGGCCTGCCTGGCCCACGCCGGGATGGGCGCGGACGGATCGCTCGAGATGATCGTGCGCCAGGGACAGGAGATGGGGCGCCCGGGCGAGGTCGCGGTGCGGGTGCAGGCCCCCGGCGGGGTGCCGGAGCGGGTGCGCGTGGGCGGCATGGTCCTCCCGGTCCTGCGCGGGCGGTTCGTCCCCGACGCACCCTGACCCGGCGCCGGACGCCCGGCCCCGGGGTAACCTGCCCCATCGTGACCGGCCCCCCCCTGCTCGACCGCCGGCTCTGCTTCGTGCTCGGCAAGGGCGGCGTGGGCAAGAGCACGGTGGCGGCCGCCCTGGGCCTGCTCGGCGCCCGTGCGGGCCGGCGCACCCTGCTGGTCGAGGTCGCCGCCCGGCGGCGGCTCTCGCGGCTGTTCGCGGGCGCCGCCATCGGCGCGGACCGCCCGACCGAGCTCGCCCCCGGCCTGTTCGGCCTCTCGATCGAGGCGGAGCGGGCCATGGAGGAGTACCTGGACATGCAGCTCAAGGTGCGGCCGCTGGTCGACCTGCTGGTCAAGAGCCGCGCCTTCCACTCCTTCGCCGCCGCCGCCCCCGGCCTGCCGGAGCTCGTGACCCTCGGGAAGATCTGGGAGCTCGCCACCCACGTCGAGGACGGCCGGCCGGTCTGGGACGTCCTGGTGGTCGACCTGCCCGCCACCGGCCACGGCATCGCCCTGCTCGAGGTGGCCGGCCGGGTGCACGAGCTCGCCGCGAGCGGGCCGATCCGCGAGCAGTCGGCCAAGATCGCCGAGGTGGTGGGCCACCCGGCGGCGACCGGCATCGCGGTGGTCGCCCGCCCGGAGGAGCTCGCGGTCACCGAGGCGACCGAGGCGGTGGCCGCCCTGCGCGAGAAGGGGCTCCCGGCCGCCGTGGCGGTGATGAACGGGGTCTGCGCCCGGCGCTTCACCCCCGAGGACGTCCCCGTGCTCGAGGCCGCCCTGGCCGCCACACCCGACGGGGCGGCGGCCACCGCCGTCCGCGCGGCGCTCGCCCACGCCCACCGCGAGCGGCGCGAGCAGGGGCAGTCGGCGCAGCTCGCCGAGGGGGTCGACCTGCCGGTGGTCGAGCTCCCGGAGCTCATCACCGCACGCATGGACCTCGACGGGGTCGGCATCCTGGCCGGGGCGCTCGGCGCGTCGCCGGCGGTCGCGCCGGCCGGGACGCGGGTGGCCGGGTGAACCTCGGGCCCGTCCTCGCCGGCCGCCGGGTGGTGGTCGTCTGCGGCGCCGGCGGCGTCGGCAAGACGACCGTGTCGGCCGCCCTCGCGCTCGGCCTCGCCGCCGAGGGCCGGCGGGTCGCCGTGGTCACCATCGACCCCGCCCGGCGCCTGGCCACCGCGCTCGGCATGGCCGGCCTGTCCGACGAGCCGCGCCGGGTCGACCCCGCCGCCGCGCGCGACGCCGGCCTGGACATGCGGGGTGAGCTCTGGGCGCTGCAGCTCGACCCCAAGGCGACCTTCGACCGCCTGGTCACCCGGTACGCCCCGAGCCCCGAGGCCCGCGACCGCATCCTGGCCAACCGCATCTACCGCCACTTCTCCGGCACCGTGGCCGGGGCCCAGGAGTACATGGCGGTCGAGCGGCTGCACGAGCTGGTGGACGAGGAGCGCTTCGAGTGCGTGGTGCTCGACACCCCCCCGGCGCAGAACGCCCTGGACTTCCTGGACGCCCCGGAGCGGATGGGGCGCTTCATCGAGGGGAAGGGCCTGCGGCTGCTGCTCGCCCCCCAGACCAAGGCGGGGCGGCTGGGCTGGAAGGCCCTCCACGCCGGCTCATCCATGGTGCTCTCGCTCCTGGAGCGGCTCACCGGCGGCCAGCTCCTGCGTGACGTGTCGGAGTTCCTGCAGTCCTTCGACGGGATGTACGCCGGGTTCCGCGACCGGGCCGCCGCCGTCCGGACGCTGCTGCTCTCGGAGGAGGCGCGCTTCCTGGTGGTCACCGGGCCGGAGCCCGAGCCGGTGGCCGAGGCGGTCATGCTCTGGGACCACCTGGCCCACGACCGCTACCCGGTGGCCGCCGTGGTGGTCAACCGCGTGCACCCGCTGCCTCCGGAGGGCGATCCCGACCCGGCGGCCCTGGCCGCCGCGCTCACGGCCGCCGGCGCCGGCGACGGCGCCCACCTGGCCGGGGCGGCGCTCGAGAGCCTCCAGGACGCCCGGACGGTGGGCCGGCGCGACCACGACGACGTGGCCGAGATCCGCCGCACCCTCGACGACCCGCCGCTCGCCACGGTTCCGGCCCTCCCCGACGACCCGGTGGAGCTGGCCGGCCTGGCCCGGGTCACCCGGGAGCTCGTGACCGCGTAGTCAGGCGGCGGTCGCCACCTCGGCCCGCTCGCGCATGTCGGCCAGGTTGCGGCGCAGGCCGGCCTCCTCGGCCGCCGACCCCCGGCGGCCCGCGGCGGCGGCGACCGCCGCGAAGTCGGCCATCTCGGTGCGGGCCCGCTCGAGCTGGTCGCGCACCTGCCCGAAGAGCACCTCGAAGGCCCCGGCGTCGCCCAGGCGCGCGGCCTCGATGCGGCCGTTGACCTGGAGGATCCCGAGCACCTCGAGCCCGCGGCTCAGGTGCTGGACCTGGGCGGCGATGCGGGTGAGGCGGGCGTCGATGCCCGAGAGCGAGTCGGTGACCCGCCCGAGGCCCTCGTCCAGGCAGTGGCACAGGGTGTGCAGGTCCTCCCGCACGCCGCGGGACCCCGAGCCGACCATGCCCTCGGCGCCGACCAGCAGCTCGTCGACGAAGTGCACCGCCATCTCGGCCTGGAGCTTGGCGGCGCAGATGCGGAAGGCCAGGTCCCGCAGGAGCCCGACGGCCTCGTCGATGTCGGTCGACAGCACCCGGATGAGGCGGGCGGTGTCGTCGGACCGGGCGCGCATGAGGCCGGCCACCGACTCCAGGGTCGCGCCCGACCCGTTCAGGCGCGAGGCGGCGATGAGCGCGTTCAGGGCGAAGCCGCGCACCCCGTCGGCCAGGTCGAGCACGAAGCGCGACTTGCCGGCCAGGCGGCGGTTCAGGTCCAGATAGGCGTCGAGGTTCCCGAGAAGCCCGTCGAGGTAGACACGCACGACCTCCGCCGAGGCCCGGACGTCCACCAGCGCCCGGCTGCGCTCGTCATGGCCCCCGTCGGGCCGCGCCGCGGGCTCGCCGGCGGCGATCGCCGCCTCGTGGGAGGCGATCTCGGCGGGCAGGAACGCGCTCATGAACGACTCATAATCGTCGTGCCCGAGCGCGGCGAGCAGCTCGGCGAGGCGTGCGGCGGACGCCTCCATGCCGGCCCGGCGCGACCGGCCCTCCTCCTCGACCCGCGCCTCGATCCCCCGGAGCTCCCGGTAGGCCGCCTCGACCGTGCCGAGCAGCTCGGTGGTCGGCTTGAAGCGGACCGAGAGGTAGCCCTCCTCGATCGGCACCACCGTCGCGACCACCCAGTAGTACTCGCCCGTCCTCGCCATGTTCTTCACGTAGGCCGCGATCGGCCGGCCGGCCTCGAGGAACGCCCAGAGCGTGCGGAAGACCACCCGGGGCATGTCCGGGTGGCGGATGAGGTTGTGGGGCCGGCCGACCAGCTCGTCGACCGGATGGGCGGCCACGCGGGAGAAGACCGAGTTCCCCGACTGGATCACCCCGCGCCGGTCGGTGGTCGAGAAGAAGAGCTCACCGGGGGCGAACGGGCGCTCCCGCAGCACGGGGGTGGGCCGGGAGTGGCTCATTCGGCGGGGACCTCCGCGGGGGGCCGGCGGGCCGCGCCGGCGCGGCGGGGCGTCGGGTCGCGCGCCCGTGGGGGGTATCGGCAGCGGGCGCGCGGACCTTCGCCCCGGGCCCGCCCCGGCTCCGGGAGAAGAAGAGACCGATCGGTCTTGCGCTGTAGACAGACCTGTCTGTACGATGCCGCCATGCAGGCGGTCAGACCGGACACCCAGACGGCGCGCGAGCGCATCATCGAGACGGCGTCCGAACTCTTCTACCGACAGGGTATCCGAGCCGTGGGGGTCGACACCATCGTCGCGCAGTCCGGCGTGGCGAAGATGACCCTCTACCGGCACTTCCCGTCCAAGGACGACCTGGTCATCGAGGTGCTCAGGCGGCGCGACGAGCGCTGGCGCGAGTGGCTCGAGGAGGAGGTCCTCCAGCGGGCGGAGACCCCGCAGGGCCACCTGCTCGCGGTGTTCGACGCCCTGGAGGCGTGGTTCCACTCCGATGAGTTCCGGGGGTCGGCCTTCATCAACACGAGGGTCGAGATCCCCGATCCGGACCACCCGGCCAACCGCGCCGCGGCGGACCACGTCGCGGCGGTGCGGCGCTTCTTCACGCGCCTGGCCGACGACGCCGGGGCGGAGCGGCCGGACGACCTGGCCGCCCAGATGCAGTTGATCATGAAGGGCGCCATCGTCATGGCGCTGGAGGGAGACCCCGACGCGGGCTCCCGGGCGCGCGTGATCGGCTCGGCCCTGCTGGCCGAGCAGGGGGTCATCGAGCCGGCGGGGTGAGGGCGAGGGGCGGCCGGGACCCTGATCCCGGCGACGGTCACCGAGCGCGGGCTGCTCGGACGTCGGCCCCTACCCGGATTCGAAGTTCGTAACGGCTGAAACGAGACGGGGAGACGGTCAGGACGATGGGCGACTGGTCAGACTGGTACACACGCGAGGACCCGACCAAGTGGGTGCTCGCGGAGATCCTGCGGGGGCGTGCCGCGGAGCACCCCGACCGCGACTACCTCAAGTTCGCCG
>JALOLS010000012.1 GCA_025455865.1 Thermoleophilia bacterium | reverse complement strand
GCCGTCGGCCTCCCGTCCGGCCAGGTCCAGCAGCCGCGGCCCGTGGGCGGCCACCCACAGCGGCGGATGGGGGCGCTGCGGGGGCGGGGGCATCGAGGGCGCGTGTTCGAGCAGCCCGGGCACCGTCGCCCCGCGGGGGTGCTCACCCAGCGCCCTCACCGTGGCCACCAGCCGCTCCAGGCCGGCCGTGCGCTCGCGCCGGGTGCCGAAGGGGATGCCGTAGGCGGCGTGCTCGGCGCGGTCCGAGCCGGCGCCCACCCCCAGGATCAGCCGCCCGCCCGAGATGACGTCGATGACCGCGGCCTGCTTGGCGGCCAGGGCGGGCGGGCGGTAGGCGGCCGAGAGCACCGCGGTGCCCAGGCGCGCCCTCCAGGTCAGCGGGGCGAGGGCGGCGAGCACCGACAGCGCGTCGAATGCCGGCGTGGCGCGCAGGCGCCCCGGGGTCATCAGGTGGTCGTTGACCCACAGGTGGGCGAACCCGAGCCGCTCGGCCCGGAGCGCGCGGTCACGGAGCTCGGGCCACGTGGCCCCGTACTGGGCGACCCGCAGCCCGATCCGGGGGCCGGGCGGCCGGGATCCGGCCTCAGCCGCTCCCGAGGACGACGACCACCTCGGCGTCGGGGAGGGCCTCCAGCGCGGCCGCCTCGATCTGGCTGCCGGCCGGCAGGGGCTGCACCCGCCGGGCGCCGAGGTCGGTGGCGGCCTGGCGGGCCGCGGCCCGCGCGCCGGCACGGAAGTAGGCGGTGGTCGGGCTGCCGTCGTCGGCCGCGTTGCCGATGCCCACGTTGGTGTAGCCGAGACCCTCGGCCTGGGTCTTGGTGCGCGCGGCCAGCCCGGTCACGCTGGTGCCGTTCAGGATGACCAGGGTCACCCCGGCGCGGGCGGGCGCCGGCGGCGGCTGCGGACGGGCCTGGGTGGTGACCGGGGCCGTCTGGGTGCCCTCGGTGGTGGTCCCGTTGTCGGCGGGCGGCAGCACGGTGGCCCCGCCGCCGCCCCCCCGCAGGATCCAGCCGCCCACGAAGCCGATCACCAGGCACGACAGGGCCAGGATCACGGGTCGCAGCCAGCCGCCGCCGGAGGCGGGCGGGGCGGGGCGGGCGGCGTCGGCGGGCGGGTCGGACATGGCGAAGGACGGGCTGACGGGCGAGATTAGTCCACCCCGCGGACGGCATGTCCGGCCGGGCCGGCCACCGGTTCCGCCCGGATCGCGGGTCCCGGGCCGCCGCCGCCGCTTGACGGCGCGTCCTGGCGGGCTGCTACATTCCCGCCCGGTCGCACGCGCCGCGGCCCCTTCGCCAACGGTCTCCGGCCCGACCCCCGGCGCGCCCCGGGCCCGAGGGACGAACGTCGTCCCGACCAACGAGGCCCCGCATTGCCCGCCCTCCGAAGGGCGAGAGGTGCGAGTGATGGCATGACCCCACCGACCGAGATCACGACCCCGCTCGCTCCGGCGGAGCGCCTGCAGGCGGCCCTCGAGGACCCGTCCGCCTGGTGGCCCGACGTGGTGCTGCGCGAGCACCAGATCGAGGCCCTCGACGAGCTCTCGGCGCGGATCAGCCACGGTGCGTCGCGCACGTGGGTGGACGCGCCCACCGGATCCGGCAAGACCATCACCTTCTGCGCGCTGGCCGCGGCCCTCGACGGCTCGGCGGCCATCCTGGTCCCCCGGCGCAACCTGGCCGAGCAGACCGCCGGCGCGCTCAGCCGGTTCTTCACCTCGGTGCCCCACACGCTCGACGACATCAGGGCGGTGGGCCGCCCGGGCGTCGCCATCTGCACCTACCAGGCGGCGCTGCGCCACGCGGACGACGTGGACTGGGAGTCGCTCACCCTGCTGATCTGCGACGAGGCCCACACGACGCTCGGGGCGCAGACCCGCCGGCTGCTCGACCGGGCCAAGAACGCGATCGTGGTCGGGTTCACCGCCACGCCGGCCACCACCACCGGCCACGTCGAGCAGATCTTCGGCCCGGTGGCCGCGACCCTCGACCGCCAGTCGGCCATCGAGCGGGGCATCCTGTGCCCGTTGCGCTCGCTGCGGGTCGAGCGGGCCGTCGACCTGTCCGACGTCGCCAAGGTCCGCGGCGACTTCGACCAGGCCAGCCTGGGCCGCGCCCTGGACCGGGCGCTCTGGCACCGGGCCTGCGCCGAGGTCTGGGACGAGCACTTCCAGCCGCTCGGCCTGGCCGGCGTGGCCTACACGGCCACCGTCGCCCAGGCGCACTCCCTGGCCGAGGAGATGTCCACCCGCGGGGTGCGGGCGGCGGCGGTGAGCGGCCAGACCCCGGCGCGCGAGCTCAGGTCCATCCTCGACGCCTTCGGGCGGTCCGAGATCGACGTGCTCTGCAACGCGGACCTGCTCACCGAGGGCTGGGACGAGACCCGGGCCGCGGTGGTCATGCACCTGGCCCCCACCACCTCGGAGCGCGTCTTCGTGCAGCGCCTCGGCCGGGTCATGCGCCCGGCGGAGGGCAAGGAGGCCGTCTCGGTCGAGTTCCTGCCGGCCGGCGACCCGATGGGCGTGCAGACCAGCCACCAGGTCTTCGGCCTGGGCTGGTACAAGCCGCTCGCCCGGGTGGCCGGGCCGCCCGAGGGCGGGGAGCGCGGCAAGCTCGCCGAGGCGGCGCGGGTGCTGGCCGAGCGCGAGGACGGCGTCGCCCAGCTGGTCAACCCCAAGGCGCCCGCCGACCGCCTGGTCGAGGGCCTGAAGGACGGCGGCTGGCGCGAGGCCGACCCGGGCCTCATCCCGCGGATGCTCATGGAGGAGTGGGTCGAGGCGGCGGCGGCCGACACCGACGCCGCCGAGGTCGCCGAGATCGTCTCGGCCGGCATCAACCCCGCGGGGGCCATGGCCTGGTGGGCGCTCACCGGCGTCGTCTCCCGCCGGGCGCGCGACGGCGGCGACCAGCCGCTCTGGCGCTCCTGGGCCATGGCGCTCCTGGTCCAGCCCGACCTGCGGGCCGACATGCCGGTGGACGCCCCCCGCGCGGTGCTCGACCGGCTGCGGATGACCGGGCGCGAGCGCCTGCGGGCGCTCTGGTGGCACGCCGACCAGTCCGGTCACTGGGAGAAGGTCGCCTCGCTGGACCAGCTCGGGCGCTCCACCGACCGCCGCCGGCGGTGGGCGGCGCTGGACGAGGCGTCGTCCTGGGCCGCGGCCTGGTCCTGGGATGTCTCCCGCGGCCTCGCGGACGCGAGCCGGCCGGGCCGCAACCAGGAGCTCCACCGCATCGCGGCCTGGGAGGCGCGCCACCTCATCACCAACGGCGGCGAGCCGACGCTCATCGGGCTCTGGCTGCGGGCCACCGGCGCCCCCGCCCCCGACCCGGTGGCGCCGGACGACCCACCGCCGCTGCGGCTCGGCCAGGCCGCTCGCCTGGCGCTGGTGCTCGGGCCCGGCGACGTGCCGCTGCGCAGCGAGCACCTGCGCCTGGCCAGCCGCGCGGCCGGGGCCTGCGGCGGCTGGGCCCGCCTGCGGGGCTTCCTCGACGCCACCGACCTCACGACCCCCGAGGGCCGCCGGTCCCTGCGGGCCGCCGTCGGCGCCATGTACCCCAAGGCGCTCGGGAGCCGCCGCGCCTGGAACGCGCTCCGGGCGCGGTCCCCCCGCCTGCCGAGCGCGCAGGCCGCCGGCGTCGGCGAGCCGGCCCGCCCGGCCGCCCAGGCGCCGGCGGAGGCCGGGGACACGGCCGCCGGGACCCGCCGGCGCCGGCGCCGGCGCCGCCGGCTGCACGTGGGTGACGTCCAGGCCCAGGGCGCCCCGCCGGCCGCCGCGCCGGCCGAGGACGCCGACGCCGCGCCCGAGCCGGCCGCCGCCATCGCGGGAGGCGCCGACCCCGCCCCGCCCGCGGCCGGCCCCGAGCCGGGGCCGGACCACGACGGCGACTGAGGGCGGCCCCGAGGGCGTCGCCGACGCCCGCTGGGACCGGGTGCGGCGGCTGGGTGAGCGCATCGCCGCCCTGGAGGCGGCCGACGCGATGGGCGACCTGGACGAGGCCCGCCAGATGGAGCTCGCGCGCCTTCGCCTGCGCGCCGGGCGTGCGGCCGAGCGGGCGCGGCTGGCCGACGAGCTGGCCGACCGGATCGAGGACATCCGGAGGCGGCGGGACGGCGGCTGATCCCCGCGGAGGCGGAGGAACGGTGGTCATGGTGATCCGATCCGCCGGGATCTACGATCGCCCCGACCCGCCCCCCGAGTCGAGGCCGCCCCGTGATCCACCCCACCCGCACCATCCGCGGCCTCGTCGTCGCGGTCGTGGCCCTGGCCGCCCTCGGGATCGGCGTCGCGGCCGCGTCCACCCCCGCGGCCGCCGCGGCGCGGCCGGCGGGGCTGGTCGTCGCGCCCGCCACCGGCGCCGTGCGCAGCGCGCCGGTGCAGGTGATCCTGAACGTCGGGGGCCGCTACACGCTCGCGCGGATCTCGGTGACCCTGAACGGCCGGCCGGTCACCCCCGCCTTCCGCACGGTGTCGGCCGGGCGGCGCAGCGCGGCCCTCGACGCGGGCCACGGGCTGCGGTACGGGCGCAACGTGCTGCGGGTCGTCCTGCGACCGGGCATCGGGTCGGTGCGCCGGCAGACGGTGGTCTTCCGCGTCGCCGGCGTCCGTCCCCTGGTCGGCGCGGGCCTGGACCGCCGGACCGCGGTCGGGCTGGCGATCCGCCTCGACGCGAGCGCATCCCGTCCGACGCCGGCCGCCGCACGCACCGGCACCCGGGCGCTCACCGCGCGGTGGCGCCTCGTGAGCCGCCCGCGGGGCAGCCGGACCGTGCTGAGTCCCGCGGCGGCCCGCAGCCTGCGGCCGCTCCTTCGCCCGGACCGGGTGGGCCGCTATCTGCTGCGCCTGCAGGTGCGTGACGCCGCCGCGGCCTCCCTGCCCGCCAGCGTGCAGGTGCAGGCCGTGGCCCCGACCCCCCAGGTGCCGATCGAGACGGCCGTGTCGGGCACCAACTCCGCGGGCCAGACCGTGCGCGGCATCGCCGTCGGCTACCGGCCGAGCGAGGTGGGCTACCGCGCGCCGAACCCGCTCCAGGGCGAGCAGTTCTTCCCCCTGCCGGCGGGCCAGTCGCTCATCGCCGTGGCGCTCGACCGCCAGACGCTCGCCCCGCTTCCCGGCGGCCTCCTCACCGCCGCCCCGGGCCCGGGCGTGGGCGTCGCCCTCACCTCGTTCATCGGGCAGTTCGCCTCGAACGCGCTGATCCTGGTCGGCACCTACGCCGACCCCGACTGGTCCCAGTTCGGGCCCCTCCCGGGGACCCAGCTCTCCGATGTCCTCACCGGGATCGGCGCCCAGCAGATCGGGGGCCTGGCCCAGCTCGCCGATGCGCCCGTGCTCACCGGGACCACCTCGTGGATCGGCGTGCCCGGCTTCGCGCCCGGCCAGGGCTGGCAGCGCGTGACCAGCCCGTCCATCGACGGCGGCGAGCCGGCCGGGCTCGACGGCGTGCTCTCACCCGACGTGAACGACAACTACGCCTACCTGGACGCCTCGCCGCAGACGTTCGACCTCGGACCCGACGGGCAGAGCGTGACGATGAGCGTGGGCGGGTCGACCTGGACCGCGTCGCTCCCGGCCGGCCAGGGTGGCTTCGCGGTCCTGTACCTGGCGGCCGCGACGCTGCAGCCCTACCCCGTCCCGGGCGGCGGCGCCCAGCCGTTCGTGTACGTGACCAGCAACGCCGACGGCAGCCCGAACGCCGGCGGGATGACCGCGATGGCGAACCAGCTCGCGGCGGTGCGCAACATCGCCGCGCCGGTCACGATCGTCATCCGCTCGATCGGCTCGCCGCTGGCCCAGGCGGCCGGCCAGCCGCAGGCCCTCGACTCGCTGGCCTTCAACATCGGGCAGGCGGGCGGCAAGTCGAACTGGATCTGGCGCATGGCCACCGCGCCGGGTCCCGTCGCGTCCTACTCCCTCGTCGGCCGCAACGGGCTGAACGAGGGCCAGGCGCCGGCGCGGGACCTGGGGTCGGCCATGCAGCCGCCGCCGCCCTCGACCCGCTTCTCGGGCACCCTCCTGCGCGACCGCGGCTCGAACTACGAGGTGCGCGCCGCGGGCCCGGGGGCCGCGCTCAGCGATCCGCTCTCGCAGGTGCTGTTCGCTGCCCCGAGCCAGTGGCCGGTGCCGAGCACCCCCGGGCAGCAGCAGGCCCTGGTGTGCATCGGCGACGCGCAGTCCCTGGGCCCCGACCCGCGGATCAGCTACTGGCTGGAGCCCTACAGCCAGGGCCGGTGGGGACAGATCCAGCAGCAGATCCGCGCCATGGTGCCCATGCAGTGCCCCGGCGTCTCGGCCAGGGACTTCGCCGCGGTGCAGGCGGCGCTCGCCCAGGAGATCGGCTGGCTCATCAACACCCGCAGCTACTTCGCCTCGCTCACCGAGCCGTTCGCCCAGGGCTCCCAGGTCGGCCTCACCGACGTGCAGCAGATCGTCACCGACGTGACCCAGGCCATCGCGGTGCCGCCGGCGGCGAACGCGGGGATCAGCGGCTGGGGCATCGCCGCGGACATCTTCGACGCCATCGACTTCTTCGGGGGCGAGGTGGAGATCCCCGGCGCGGCCCTGTTCTCGGCGCTGTTCAACGTCGCGGGATCCTTGAGCACCTCGACCCAGGACGGCGCCCCGTTCGTCTGGCGGCAGAAGGTCCAGGCGACCGGCGCCCAGATCGCCACCGCGACCGCCCTGCAGCTTCAGCAGATCGCCGCGGGCAACCGCCGGGTGGCCGACATCGTCGTCGCCGACTACCAGAAGCTGAAGACCGTCGGGACCCTGGGTGGGTGCGCGCCCGGCACCCCCGGCTGCGCCCCGGCCTGGCAGTACACCCAGCCCCAGCAGCAGGCCACCCAGGACCTCCTGAACATCAGCATCAAGCGCAAGGCCTGGGCCGGCCTGATGCCCGCCGCCTATCCCTACGTGCTCTACGTGAACTCCAACCCCGGCTCGTACAACGGCACGTTCGAGGGTCCGCAGACCGACATCGGGGGCGTGGGGTGCGGCTTCACCCAGCAGTTCCCGCTGGCGCCGCCGGTGGACCTGCAGTTCGGGCTCGTGCAGCCGGCCAACACCAGCTTCCTGGTGTTCGCGCAGTCGAACTTCCCCGGCGGCGGTGGCGGGGCGCCCTTCGACGCGTTCCCCCCGAGCTCGCTGCTGACCAACGGCCAGGCGTCCCCCGGCGCGCAGGGCCAGCCGCCGTTCGCCCCGCTCGACGCGGGCGGCGACCCCACCAGGGGCGGTCTCGGCCTTGATCAGTACGGCTTCATGATGGAGAGCTGGCCGTGGGGGACGCCGCCGCCGGTGCGGGCCGAGTGGCAGGGGTGTCGCTCCTGACCGGCTGACCGGCACACCGCTCCATGTCGCTGGAAGCCGGACCCACGCCGCGCTACAAAGGGCACGTGGCGCCCACGCTCCCGCCGCTCTCGCCGCGCCCCCCGCGCCCGGAAGGCCTTCCGCCCCTGGGTGAGCGCCCCCGCACCGAGGGCGGCGCGCTCCCGCCGCTCGACCCCCGGCCGCCCGGTCCGCGCGGACTGCCGCCCCGGCCCGCCGCCGGCCCCCCGGCCCCCGCGATCCCGCGCCGCGGGCGGCGGCGGGGCATCGGCGGGGGCGCGGTGGCCGGCCTGGTGGCCATGGCCCTGGTGGCCGGCGGGGCCGCGGGCGCGGTGGTCGCCACGGTGCTCGACGACGACCCCACGGCCCCCCGGGTGCCGGCCACCCCGGACCGCCCCGCGCAGCCCGGCCTCCCGCTGCAGGACGCCATCTCGAGCGTCGAGCCCTCGGTGGTGCAGGTCCGGGTGGCGGGCGGGCAGGGGAGCGGCGTGGTCACCGCGCCGCGCGGGCTCATCGTGACCAACGAGCACGTGGTCAGCGGCGAGCGCCGGGTGGTGGTGGTGACCGCCGACCGCCGGCGCATCGGCGCGGAGGTGGTCCGTGCCGATGCGCGCAGCGACCTCGCCATCCTGCGGCCCGACGCCGCCGCCGGCCCGGGGGCCGTGCTCGCCCCCGAGCCCGACGCGAACCTGCGCTCCGGCGACACGGTGTTCGCGATCGGGAGCCCGTTCGGGCTGCTGAACACGGTCACGGTGGGCGTGGTCAGCTCGGTCAACCGCCGGGGGTCCCGGGGCCAGCCGGTCATCCAGACCGACGCGCCGATCAACCCGGGCAACTCCGGCGGCGGACTGTTCGATCTCCGGGGGCGGCTGGTGGGTGTGCCGACCTCCATCGACAGCCCCATCCGGGGGAACGTGGGCATCGGCTTCGCGGTCCCGGTGGAGCGGGTGCGGACGATGCTCGACGCCGTCCCGTAAGCGATCTGTGAGGATCGGGTCCGTTGGCCCGACCTTCATCTGACCCCAATGTGGCCGCGGTTCCATGGCCGACGCCGCGACGACCCCCGAGACCCCCGGAGCGCGCATGGCCGACGAGACACCCACCCCAGTCCCCTCTCCGAGCGCGACGCCGCGCGACCGCCTGGAGGCGGTGCTCTATGAGCTCCGGCGCGTCATCGTGGGGCAGGACCGCCTGCTCGACCGCGTCCTGGTGGCGCTGCTCGCCCGCGGGCACGTGCTGCTCGAGGGCGTGCCGGGCCTGGCGAAGACCCTGACCCTGGAGACCGTGGCCCGGGTGGCCGGCGGGAGGTTCAGCCGGGTGCAGTTCACCCCGGACCTCGTGCCGAGCGACGTGGTCGGCGGCCAGGTGCTCGACCGCCAGGGCGGCTTCGCCACCCGGCTCGGGCCGGTGTTCGCCAACTTCGTCCTCGCCGACGAGATCAACCGCGCGCCGGCCAAGGTGCAGTCGGCGCTGCTGGAGGTGATGGCCGAGGGCCACGCGTCCATCGCCGGCGAGAGCCACCCGGTGCCCCGGCCGTTCTTCGTCCTGGCCACCCAGAACCCGATCGAGAGCGAGGGCGTCTACGCCCTGCCCGAGGCCCAGCTCGACCGCTTCGCGTTCAAGCTGGTGGTGGGCTACCCCACCAAGCAGGACGAGGAGGAGATCGTGCGCCGCATGGCGTCCGACCCGCCCCAGCCCCGGCAGCTGCTCGACCCGCAGCAGATCATGGAGCTGCAGGACGCGGCCGACCAGGTGTTCGTCGACCACCGGGTGCGCTCCTACGCGGTCCGCCTGGTCACGGCGACCCGCGAGCCGGGGAGCGAGAACCTGGGCCACCTGGCCCCGTACCTGGAGCTCGGCGGCTCGCCGCGCGCGTCGCTGACCCTGATCCGCGGCTCGCGGGCGCTCGCGGTGCTGCGCGGCCGCTCCTACGTGCTGCCCGAGGACGTCCACTCGCTCTTCCACGACGCGCTCCGCCACCGGATCGTGCTGAGCTACGAGGCGCTCGCCGCCGAGGTGCGCCCCGACCAGGTCCTCGACGCGATCCTGGACGCCATCCCCCAGCCCCAGGTGGAGCTCGGTGGCGGTCGCGCTGTCGCCTAGCCCCGCCACCACCGTCCCGGGCCGGGAGACCGGCCGCCGGGCCGAGGCGCTGCTGCGCCGGGTCGACCTCAGGATCGGGCGGCGGCTCGACGGCCTGCTCCAGGGCGAGCGGCGGGGCCGGCGCCCGGGCCCGGGCGGCGAGCAGTCGCTCACCCGGGCGTATGAGCCCGGCGACGACGTGCGCTGGATCGACTGGCCGCTGTCGGCCCGCACCGGCGAGCCCATGGTCCGCGTGCCCGAGCTCGAGCCGGTGCTGACCGCCTGGGTCCTGGTCGACATGTCGCCCTCGATGGCCTACGGGACCGCGGTGCGGACCAAGCTCGACCTCGCCCGCGAGGTGGTCGCCGCGCTCGGGCTGGTGCTCCGGCGCCGCGGCGACCGGCTGGGCGTGGCCGCGACGACCACCGGCGCCCTCGACCTGGTGCGGTCCCCGCGGGGCGACCGGCGCGGCCTGGTCGCCGCGATCGCCGCCCTGGACGCCGTGCAGGTCCCCGAGACCCCGGGCCGCACCGACCTGGCCAAGGCCATCGGGACGCTCGGCCGCGTCGCCCGCCACCGCGGCATGGTCGTGGTCATCTCCGACTTCCCCCCGAGCGCCGGGCTCGAGCGGGCGCTGGGCGGCCTCGGCCGTCGCCACGAGGTGGTGGCGGTGGAGGTGCGCGATCGCCGCGAGAGCGAGATCCCGCGCCTCGGGCCGGTGCCCCTGCGCGACGTCGAGACCGGCCGGACCGTCGTGGTCGACACCTCCGACCCGCGCTTCCAGGAGCGCTTCCGCTCCGCGGTCGGCGCGGCCGACGAGGCCCGCGCCGGGATGATGGCCCGCACCGGGGCCCGGCTGGTCACGGTGCGCCCCGACCAGGACTGGCTGCTGCCGCTCGCGCACGCCCTCGGCGGCGTGCGGCGGGTGCGCGTGGCCGCGGGGGTGGGCCGGTGACCTTCGCCACCCCCCTCGCCCTGCTCGCGATCCCCGCGGTGCTCATCCTGCTCGCGGCCTACGTCTGGTGGCGCCGCCGGCGCCCCGCGGCCGCCGTCCCGTTCCCCGACGTGGACCTGGTGGCGATGGCCGCCCCGCCACCGCGCAAGCGGCGCTTCATCCCCCTCGTGCTCGCCGCGCTGGCCCTGGTCGGCTTCGCCTTCGCGCTGGCCCGTCCGGAGGTCACCCGGCAGGTGCCGCGCGAGGAGGCCACGGTCATGCTCGCGATCGACGTGTCCGGCTCCATGGCCGCGTCGGACGTCGAGCCCTACCGGCTGGCCGCGGCCCAGGAGGCCGCCCGCATCTTCGCCGACACCGTGCCGCGCCAGTTCCAGGTCGGCCTGGTCGCCTTCAGCGGCGAGGCGGCGGTGCTGGTGCCGCCCACGACCGACCGGCTGGCGTTCAACCGCGCCCTCCAGGGGCTCGTGGCCGACGGCGCCACCGCGTTCGGCGACGCCGTGATGGCCTCCCTGGACGCCATCCAGCGCACCCAGCCCGGCGCCGAGACGCTCCGCAGCGCCCGCATCCTGCTGCTGTCGGACGGCGCCAACACCGTCGGCACCCTGCCCGAGGACGCCGCCCGCCGGGCCAAGGAGCTCGGCGTGCCGGTGTTCACCGTGGCGCTCGGCACCCAGGACGGCGTGCTGGCCGACGGACGGCGCGTGCCGCCCGACCCCGAGGCCCTGGCCGCCCTGGCCGAGACCACGGGCGGGCGCACCTTCGAGAGCCAGGACGCCGGCTCGGTCAAGCAGGTCTATGAGGACCTCGGCACGTTCATCGGGACCCGGGAGATCCAGGACGAGGTGACCGCCTGGCCGGCCGGGATCGCCGCCCTCCTGCTCGCCTTCGCCGGCCTCGCCGCCTGGCGCGTCGGACCGAGGCTGCCATGAGCCTGACCTTCCTCGACCCCAACTGGCTGTGGGCCCTGCTCGTGGTGCCCGTGGTGGCCGTGGCGCTCTGGCGCTGGGGCCGCGACCGGCGCCGCGCGGCGAGCGCCTTCGCCGACCCGGCCGTCATGCCGGTGGGCGCGGGCCGCCGGGCCCGGGCGCTCCGGGCCACCGCCGCGGTGCTCGCGCTCGTGGCGGTCGCCTGCGGGCCCGTGGCGATGGCGCGTCCGGCGCTCGACCACACGACCGAGAAGCAGCGCGGCTCGGTGATGCTGGCCATCGACTCCTCGAAGTCGATGCTCAAGACCGACCTCCAGCCGAGCCGGCTCGAGGCGGCCAAGGAGGCGGCCAACCGCTTCCTGGACGAGGCGCCGCGCGAGACGGCCATCGGCCTGATCGACTTCTCCGACGGGGCCCGGGTGGTGGTCCCGGCGGTGACCGACCGGGACCAGGTCCGGCGCGCGCTCGACACCCTCACGATCCGCGAGGGCACGGCGATCGGCGACGCGGTGGTGGCGGGCATCGGCGGGCTGCGCGCCGCCGGCGCCCTCGAGCCGCCCCTGCCGGCCGACGCCCGCGACGCGCGCGGCCGCATCCTGCTGCTCACCGACGGCGCCAACTCGGTCGGGCTCGATCCCGCCATCGCCGCGGAGCGGGCGAAGGCGGTCAAGGTGCCGGTCTACACCGTGCTGCTCGGCGACGACCCGGGCCGCGCGGACCAGGCGAGCCCGCGCGAGACGCTCGCGTCGCTCGCCACCCAGACCGGCGGGGTGTTCACCCAGAGCACCTCGACCGAGGACCTCGTGAGGGTCTTCGAGGACCTCGGCGGGGCGATCGTCCCGGTGCGGGAGCTGACCGAGCTCACGGCCTGGGTCGCGCTGCTCGCCCTGGTCCTGCTCGCGGCCGCCGGCGTCCTGGTGGGCGTCGCCCGCGACTCGCGGTCCCCCGCGGCCCGCGCGGCATTCGGCTCCCGCTGATCAGAAACCACCGGTACCTGCCATGCGGCCGCCGCGCGCGGCGGCCGCTCGGGCAGGATCGGCGGCACCGGACGACGAACCCGTCCCCGGACTGATGGAGCCAGGAGGTCGCGGGATGGATGCAGCCCGTCGCGGGATGCGAAGGGCGCTGATGGCGTGTGTGGTCGGGCTGGTCCTCGCGCTGCCCGGCGGAGCCCTCGGGGCGAGCATCTCGCTCAGCAACACCCCGAGCCCGCCACAGGCGGTCAAGCCGGGGGCGGCGATGCAGTTCAGCTCCAACATGACCTGGACGGGACCGGGCATCCGCTACACCGTTCGCGTCCTCGGGCCCGATGGCACCGACGTCGCCCCGGTGGTCAGCCAGAACCTCAGCAACCCGTTGCAGGAGGCGCAGTTCCACAGCGGCCAGTACGTGCCGCAGCAGGGCGCGGTGCCCGGCCGGTACCGGGTGAGGGTGGACCTCTACACCCAGGCCTTCGGTGACGTCGATCCCGAGGCGACCGCCATCCGCGGCTTCAACGTGGCCGCGCTGCTCGGCAACGCCCGCATGGTCAAGTTCGAGGACCTGAACGGGAACGGCCGTCGCGACCAGGGTGAGCCCGGCGTCGCGAACTGGCGCTTCAGCCTCACCGCGCCGGCCGAGTTCGGCGGCGGCGTCACGCAGCACATCACCGGCCCGGACGGCAGCGTCACCGTGCCCGGCATCCCGGTCGGGAACTGGGGCGTCGTCGAGGAGACCCAGGCCGGCTGGGTGCCCACCACGCCGACCGGCGGGCAGGTCACGGTCACCGACGGCGCGACCGCCGAGTTCGCGGCCGGCAACGTCAGGCCCGCGCCCCTCTCGGGGACGGTCTGGATCGACACGAACCGCAACGGGCGCATCGACGCCGGCGAGAGCGGCCGCTCGGGGGTCACGGTCACCCTCTCGGGCGTCGACGGGCGGGGCCAGGCGGTGGGCGGCTCCACCGTCACCGCCGCCGACGGCACCTACATCTTCCCGGGGCTCATGCCGGGCACCTACACGGTCACCGAGACCGTGCCGGGCGGCCTCGAGCCGACCACCCCCACGATCATCAGCGGCCGGGTGATCGTCTCCAACACGCCCAACCCCGACAACGACTTCGGCCTGGTCCCGCCGGCGCCGGTGACCCCCCAGGGGGCGCCGTCGACCCCGACCGCGACCCCGCGGACCCCGGCGGCGACCGGGCCGCCGGACACCGCGATCGACAAGCGGGGCCCGGCCACCGCGCGCGGCGGCGACCTCATCACCTACCGCATCACCGTGCGCTCCACGGGCCGTGGCCCGGCCCGCAACGTGGTGGTCACCGACCCCATCCCGCGGCGCATGACCCTGGTCGCGCTGCCCCAGGGGGCGACGCTCGTGAACGGCGTGGTGCGCTGGCGGCTGGGGACGATGGCACCCGGGGCCCGGCGGGTGCTGACCCTCCGCCTGCGCCTGGACCCCACCGCGCCGGCCGGGCGCTACACCAACGAGGCGACCGTCACCGCGACCGGCGTGCGCCCGAAGCGCGACGACACCACCCTGCGCGTGCGCGCCCCGCAGCGCCCGGGTCGCGTGGGCGGCGTGACCGGGTAGGCGTGCGCGCCGCGACCATCATCGCGGGGGCGGCCCTGGCGGCCGCCCTCGCCCCGGGGGCGGCCGGGGCCGCCGTGGCCGACCCGCAGTACGGCGCGGCGCCGGTCGCGCCCCGGCCCGCGGTGACGCCCAAGCCGAAGCCCAAGCCGAAGCCGAAGCCCGCCCCCGCGGTGGCGCCGCGGGCGATCGCCGCCGCGCCGACGCCGACGCTGGCCTGGACCGCCCGCGTGCTCATGCAGGTCCCCATGCGCCGGGCGCCCCTGCGCGGCGCCGCGCGCCGTGGCGTGCTCTCGCCCTACGCCCCCCACGACGCCGGTCCCCAGCACCTGCTCGTGGTCGGCGCGCGGGCCACCCGCCGTGACGGGGTGTGGTACCGCCTGCTGCTTCCCTCCCGGCCGAACGGGGCGAGCGCCTGGGTCCCGGCGAGCGCGGTGAAGGTCACCCCGACGCCCTGGCGGGTCACGGTGTCGATCGCCCGGCGCCAGGCCACGCTGCGGCGGGCCGGCCGCGTGGTCCGCACCTGGACGGTCGCCGTGGGCACGGCGGCCAACCCGACCCCCAAGGGGCGCTTCGCGCTCTCGGAGGTCATCCCCCAGCCGGACCCCCGCGGCTTCTACGGGCCGTTCATCCTCACCCTCACCGCCCACTCGACCACCCTCTCGGACTTCGACGGCGGCGGGGGACGGGTGGCCCTGCACGGCACCTCGCGGCCCGACCTGCTCGGCCAGGCGGTGAGCCACGGCTGCGTGCGCCTGCCGAACGCCGCCGCCCGCACCATCGGGCGCCTGGTGCCCCCGGGATCGCCGGTGGACGTGACCGCCTGAGGTTCGCCCTGCGCAGGTAGACCGCTCGGTATACTCCCGCCGGACGAGGGGGAGTATCCCCGCCTGAGAGCGCCGTCGTCATTCCGGCCCATGGCCCGGCGGCGCTGCCCCCACCCGGGGCGGGAGAGACCTTCGGACGCACATCCCCCGCTCCGGAGGTCTGTCCCCCGTTGGATCCCCTCGACTTCGCCGTCCCCCTCTGGGCCTGGTTCGCCCTGGGTGGGGCGATCGTCGCGATGCTCGCGCTGGACCTGTTCCTGCACCGCGACAACCACGAGATCTCGTTCCGCGAGGCCTCGATCTGGAGCCTCATCTGGGTCGCCTGCGGCCTGGGCTTCGGCCTGGTCATGTGGTGGTGGCAGGGCGGCGAGGTGGCCGCCACCTACTACAGCGCCTACCTCATCGAGAAGGCGCTGTCGGTGGACAACGTCTTCGTCTTCGCGCTGATCTTCACCTACTTCGCGGTCCCCGCCCGCTTCCAGCACCGGGTGCTCTTCTGGGGCGTCATCGGCGCCCTGGTCCTGCGCCTGGCGTTCATCTTCGTCGGCGCGAGCCTGCTCGAGACGTTCTTCTGGACCGCCTACATCTTCGGCGCGTTCCTGATCTACACCGGCTACAAGATGGCCTTCCGGCACGACGAGATGCCGCCGCCCGACAAGAACCCGTTCGTGCGGCTGGTGCGGAGGATCTGGCCCATCGTGCCCCGGTATGAGGGCAAGCGCTTCTTCACGCAGGAGAACGGCAGGCGCGCCGGCACGCTGCTCCTGGTCGCCCTGGTGGCGATCGAGGCGAGCGACCTGATCTTCGCCGTCGACTCGGTGGCCGCGGTGCTCGCCATCACCACCAACACCTTCATCGTCTGGGCGTCCATCGCGCTTGCGGTGCTCGGCCTGCGCGCCCTGTACTTCTGCCTGGCCGGGCTGCTCAAGCGCTTCGTGCACCTGCACTACGGCCTGGCGTTCCTCCTGGCCGTGGCCGGCGCCAAGCTGATCCTCTCCGAGACCCCGGTCGGCAAGCTGCCGGTCTGGCTCACACTCTCGATCATCGTCCTCACGCTGGCCGTCTCGATCATCGCCTCGCTGCGGGCGACGAAGGACCAGGACCGGGACGACCCGCCGGTCCAGCCCGCCCCGGCGGGCTGACGCTCACCCCAGGACGGCCCCGGGCGCGCGGACGGTCAGTCCGAGCGCCCGGGCGGCGTCCGCCATCCGGCGGTCGTAGGTGATGACCTCCGCCGCGCCGATCTGCTCGGCGCTGGCCAGATGGATCGCGTCGAGGCTTCTCAGGGTGATGGGGTCGAGGTCGGCGGCCCGGGTGAGCAGTGCCGCTCCGAGCTCGACCAGCACGAGACCCTCCACGAGGGCGCGTGCCGCCGGCACGGACGGAGCCACCGTCCCGCGTACGGCTCGTACCACCTCAGTGCGGGCGAGCTCCGACGAGGCCGCGACCCGCGACCCGTCGAGGTGGGCCCGGAGGGCGCCGCTCTCATCCTCCCTCAACACGAGCTTCACCAGCGCCGAGGAGTCGAGGTAGGCGATCTCCTCAGCGCTCATGTTCGCGCATGCGGGCGAGGATGACGCTGGGTGGAGTCGCCCCGGGAGGAAGCGGCATCGGCGGCGGGAGGGTCTTCCAGTCCACCGTGGGCCGCTTTGCCTTCCCCTCGCGGTAGAGGCGCTCCAGACGATCCCCGGTCTCCTCGGGGACGGGCACCATCAGGGCGACGGGACGGCCGCGGTCGGTCACCCGCACCGTCTCGCCGCCCTCCACCAGCCGCAGGTAGCGGGAGGCGTTCTGGCGGAGCTCACGAACCCCGATCGAGATCATGTGCTACCTGTAGCACCACCTGAGGGGTGCAGCAACTCCACGGGATGGGCCACCCGCACGTCGGCGCCGATCTCATGCAGGCCGGTGCGGATCTGCATGGCGCAGCCCGGGTTCGCCACCGCGACCACCGGGGCGCCGGTCTCGGCGATGGCCCGGGCCTTCTGCAGGCGGAGCTCCGACCCCATCTCGGGCTCCAGCATCGCGTAGAGGCCGGCGGCGCCGCAGCAGCGCCCGGCGTCGCGCAACTCGCGGCACTCACCCCCCGCGGCGGTGAGCATCCGCCGCAGCTCCGGCCCGATGCCCTGGGCGTGCAGGTGGTGGCAGGCGTCGTGCACGGCCACCGGGCCGAGCGGGCCGGAGGGGGGTGGGGCGGGCCGCAGGTCCATCTCGACCACGTCGCGCACCTTCGCCGAGAACGCCTCGGCCCGGGCCGCCCAGGCCGGGTCGTCGTGCAGCAGCTCCCCGTAGGCCTTCATGTGGGCGCTGCAGCCGGCCGAGTTCACCACCACCAGGTCGGCCCGCTCCAGGTCGCGGATGCGCGCCCGCGCCATGCTCCTCGCGGCGTCGGGCTGGCCGTAGTGGGCGGCGAGCGCCCCGCAGCAGCCGTTGTCGCGCGGCACCACCGCGCGGTACCCGGCCCCGGCCACGGCCTCCAGCGTCGCCCGGTGCACCGGGCGGAACGCGCCCTCCATCACGCATCCCACCAGGAGCGCGGCGACCGGGCCGCTCCCGCGGTCGGCGCCGAGCGGGGTCACCAGCTCGCGCAGCGACACCCGGGGGGTGCTCGCGCGCATGCGCTCGGGGGCCAGCCGGTCCAGCCGCAGCGCCTGGGCCACCCCGAGGCCGAAGGCCATCGCGCGCGTCACCCGCCGGCGCGGCAGCGCCCAGGCGAGCCCGGCCCGCCTGACGCCCTTTGCGGGCGCGGGGCGGATGACCTCCACCTGGGCGCGGGCGGCCTCGATCATGCGTCCGTAGGGGACGCCGCTCGGGCAGGCGGCCTCGCAGGCGCGGCAGGCCAGGCACTCGTCCATCATCCGCCCGAAGGTCTCATCGACCTCGGCGCGGCCCTCGGCGATGGTGCGCATGGCGGCGATGCGCCCGCGGGGCGAGTGGTCCTCGCGGCCCATCACCCGGAAGGTCGGGCAGTGGGGCAGGCACAGCCCGCAGGCCACGCAGGTGGCCAGGTCGTCGTCGGCCGGCGCGGTGACCCCGGCGAACCAGCGCGCGCGGTCGCCCATGGGCGGGGACGGGGTGAGGGTCACGCGGCCACCTCCTGGACGTCGCCGACGAAGCGTCCCGGGCTCATCACCCCGGCCGGGTCGAACGCGCGTTTCAGCCGGCGCATGATGGCGAGGCCCGGCGGGGGCGGGCCGAACGGGTCGGCGCGCAGGCCGGGGGGGCCGTCCACCACCTGGGCGTGCCCGTCCAGGGCGAGGGCCCGCTCGCGCACCGCGGCCACGTCCCCGGCCGTGGCCACCGCCACCAGGCACGTCCCGACGCCGGCCCAGGCCTCGTAGTCCCGGCCGTCCGCCGCCAGGCCGGCGACCAGGTCGGCCAGGCGCGCGGGCGGCACCCCGCACTCGACGATGCCGGCCCCCGCGAGGCCGGGCGGCGCCTCCGATGCGGCCATCCCGGCGGGCGGCGCCACGTCGGCGGCGGCCCCCTCGAGGGCCACCCACAGCGCCTGCGGGGTCAGCACCACCGAGGCCGGCCGGTAGGTCTCGGCCATGACCCGCGCGGCCAGGGCGGCGGCCTCGGCGGCGGTCGCCTCCGCGCAGTACCACCCGCTCTCGGCCGGCCGCGGCCAGAGCTTCAGGGTCACCTGCACGATGACCCCCAGGGTGCCCAGCGACCCGCACACCAGCCGTGGCAGGTCATACCCCGCGACCCCCTTGACCGTGCGCCCGCCCCCCTTCACCAGGCGGCCGTCGCCGGTGGCGAGGACCACCTCGAGCAGGCTGTCGCGCACCGGCCCGTGCCGCAGGCGCCCGCGGGCGCTCGCCGCCGCCGCGAGCACCCCGCCCACCGTCGCGCCCGGGCGCTCCTCCGCCTGCGGCCACCACTGGCCGTCGCGCGCGGTGAGCGCGGCGACCTCGGCGACCGGGAGGCCCGCCTCGACGGTGAGGGTCATGTCCCCGGGGGCGTGGTCCACCACCCGCGTGAGGCCGGCGGTGGAGAGCACCGTGCCGGCGGACCCGGGAAGGCCGCGCCGCGACTTGGTGCCCCCGCCGCGCGGGTCCACGGTGAGCCCGTCGCGGCTCGCGCGGGCGAGCGCGGCGGCGACCGCGTCGGGGCTCCGGGGGGTCAGATCCACGCGCCGTCCGGCACGTGGACCTCGCGGCCGGCGAGGGCGGCCTCGCCGCAGCGGCTCCCGGCCGGGAGGACCTTGCCCGGGTTCATGCGGCCCGCCGGGTCGAAGGCCGCGCGCACGCACGCCTGGGCCGCGAGGTCGGTGGGGGAGAACGCCAGGGCCATCGCGTCGCGCTTCTCGATCCCGATGCCGTGCTCGCCCGAGAGCACCCCGCCCACCGAGAGACAGAGCTCCACGATGGCGTCGCCGGCGGCCAGGACGCGGGCCACCTCCTCGGGATCACGGCGGTCGTAGGCGATGAGCGGATGCAGGTTGCCGTCGCCGGCGTGGAAGACGTTCACGATCAGCAGATCGTGCTCGCGCCCGATGCGCTGGATCTCGTGGAGGACCTCGACGAGCCGGGTGCGCGGGACCACGCAGTCGTGCAGGTAGGAGTTCGGCCGGATGCGGGCGACCGCGCCGAACGCGCTCTTGCGCGCCTTCCACAGCAGCGCCCGCTCGGCCTCGTCGCGGGCCACGCGCACCTGGCGCACGCCCTGCTCACGGGCCACGCGCTCCACCACCGCCATCTGGGCCTCGACCTGGGCCGGCGACCCGTCGACCTCCACCAGCACGACCGCGGCGGCGTCGGTCGGCAGGCCCGCGTGGGTGAAGGCCTCGACCGCGACGATCATCCCGGTGTCCATCATCTCGATGGCCGCAGGCACGACCCCGGCGGCGATGATGCCGCCCACGGTGGAGCCGGCCTCCGCGGTGGTCGCGAAGTCCAGGAGCACGGTGCGGACGGCGGGCGGGAGCGGGGACAGGCGCAGGCACACGCGGGTCACCACGCCCACCGTGCCCTCGGCGCCCACCACCACGCCGCGCAGGTCGTACCCGGGCGGGTCGGGGGCCGGGCCGCCGAGCACCAGCACCTCGCCGTCGGGGAGCACGATCTCCATCCCGAGCACGTGCTGCACGGTGACCCCGGCGGCCAGGCAGTGGGGGCCGCCGGCGTTGGTGCCGACGTTGCCGCCGATCGAGCACGCGGCCTGGCTGGAGGGGTCGGGCGCGTAGTGCAGGCCCAGGTGCGCCACGGCGGCGCTCACGTCCAGGTTCAGGACCCCCGGCTCCACCCACACGCAGCCGTTGGCCACGTCGACCTCGCCGATCCGCCGCATCCGCGCGAGCGAGACCACCACGCCCCCCTCCAGGGGCACCGCGGCCCCGGTGAGCCCGGTGCCCGACCCGCGCGGGACCACGGCCAGGCCGAGCCGGGCGGCCTCGCGCAGGCACCCCGACACCTCGGCGGCGGTCTCGGGCAGCAGCACCAGGGCGCAGTCGCCGTCGGTCACCAGGCCGTCGCGCGAGTACAGGTCGCGCTCCACGGCGCCGTCCAGCACGCGGTCGGGGCCGAGGATGGCGCGGAAGCCCGCCGCGAGCGCGGCCGGAGCGGGCAGGGTGGTGCTCACCCGGCCACCGGCGCCCGCTCCAGGGCCGCGGCCGCGGCCCGCTCGCCGGCCTCCACCGCGGTCATGATCGTCCCGCCCTGGGCGCCGTGGAGCCCCTCGACGCCGGCGAGCCACCGCGCGGGCCGCGCGGCCTCCTCCTGGCGGCGGGCGTCGACCAGCGGGTAGGCCCGGGGCAGGCGCACGACCTCCAGCAGCCGCGCCGCGCCGGGGTCGTCGAGCAGCCCGAGCGGGTCCACCAGGGCCCGCGCGCAGGCCGCGCCGAGGTCGCGGTCGGTGAGCGACCAGACGGCGTCCGGCGGGTCGGCACTGCCGTAGCACTCGAGCCCGAGCACGGTGCGCCCGGGCGGGGCCATCCGGGGGCTCCAGTTGGGGAACTCCGCCACGCGGGCGAACGGCACGGCGGGGTCGTCGCTCTGGATCCAGGCCTCCTCGGAGAGCCGCTCGCGATCCACGGCCAGGAACACCAGCGCGACCGAGCGGATGCCCAGGCGCGGCACGACCGCCGCGGGCGGGGCCGGGTCGGCCAGGCGCAGGGCGACGGCCGGCGGGATCCCGAGGACCACCGCGTGCGCGCCGATGCGCTCGCCGCCGGCCTCCACCGCGCGCACCCGCCCCCCCGCGCAGTCGATCCGCTCGACCCGGGCCCCCAGCCGAACCTCGGCCCCCGCCGCCACCGCCGCCGCGGCCATGGCGTCCATGAGCGCGCCGATCCCGTCCTCGGGGTACCAGAAGCCGTCGGGCGCGCGCTGCTCCACGTCGAGCTTGTGGGCACGGGATGCGGTGATCCGCTCCAGGGGCACCCCGTCCACCTTCTCCAGGTACCGGCGCATGACCCGGTCCCGGAACCCGGCGCCGCACAGGCCGCCCAGGTAGCCGGCCGCGGTGCCGTCCTCGGGGACCGGGGTGAACGGGGCGTCCGGGCGCTGGTCGATGTAGCGCCCACGGCGCAGGCGCCCGTCGGCCACCGAGGCGACCGGCCGGCCCACCCACCGCACGGCGCCGTCCAGCAGCTCGGCCATCCACGCCCGGCGGTCCTCGCCGCGCACGAACGGGATGTGCCCGCCGAGGTCGTAGGCGAAGCCCTCCCGGCGCCGGGTGCGGCAGAGCCCGCCCACCCCGTCCGCGCCGTCCAGCAGGGTGACCGGCTCACCGGCCCGGGCCAGCGCCAGCGCCGCGCCGAGCCCCGCCGGCCCGCCGCCCAGCACCACCACCCGTCCGCCCCGCTCGCGCACCCCCGGCACGGTGGCGCGGCGGCGCCCCGAGGTCAAGCGGCTCCGTGGGCGACGGCGGCGAGCACCGCGCCGGCCGGCACCGCCGCCGAGAACAGGAACCCCTGCCCCTCGTCGCAGCCCATCGCCCGCAGCAGGTCGAGCTGCCCGGATCGCTCGACCCCCTCGGCGGTCACCCCGAGGCCGATCTCGCCGGCCAGCGCCACGACCGCCGCGGCGATGGCACGGGCGTCGCGACGCCGCTCCAGGTCCCGGACCAGGCCGGCGTCGAGCTTGACCCGGTCCACCGGCAGCCGCGCGAGGTGGGCGAGGTTGGAGTAGCCCGAGCCGAAGTCGTCCAGGGCCACCCGCACCCCGGTCGCCCGGGTCTCGGTCAGGGTCGCCGCCGCGAGCCCGCCCGGGTCCAGGGCCGCGCTCTCGGTGACCTCGAGCTCCAGCCGCCGGGGGGCGACGCCGGCGCGCGCGAGGGCGTCACGCACGGCGGCGGGGAAGTCGGCGGTCGCCAGCTGCAGGGGCGACACGTTCACCGACACCCCGACGTCGTCGTGGCCGGCCGCGGCCAGGGCGGCGGCGGTCTCGAGCGCGCGCCCGAGCATCCAGGCGCCGACCTCGCGGATCTCCCCGGTGTCCTCGCACACCGCGATGAACTCACCCGGCGCGACCGCCCCGAGCGCGGGGTGGTGCCACCGGGCCAGGGCCTCGACCGCCGCCACCCGCCCGTCGGCGAGGCGCACCCGCGGCTGGAACACCGCCTCGAGCTCATCCCGGCCGGCCGCCCCGGGCAGGGCCCCCTGCAGGGCCATGCGCCGGCGCGAGGCGTCGCCCATCCCGGCGGCGTGGAAGGCCCACCGGCCCCGCCCGCCGGCCTTGCCGGCGTACATGGCGAGGTCGGCGGCCCGCAGCAGCGCCTCCTCGTCGCCGCCGTCCTCGGGGCTGATCGCCACGCCGACGGTCGCCCGGATGTGGAAGCGCAGGTCGCCGGCCTCGAGCGGCGGGTCGAGCGCGGCGCGCAGGCGCCCGGCGAGCTCCGCCGCCGCCGCGCGTCCCGGACACGCGGGCACCACCACGAGGAACTCGTCCCCGCCCACGCGCCCCACCACCGCCCCGTCGGGCACCGCCTCGTCCAGCCGCCCGGCCGCGGCCCGCAGGACCCGGTCGCCGACGCCGTGGCCCATGGTGTCGTTCACGTGCTTGAAGCCGTCGAGGTCGACCAGGAGCGCCGCCACCCGCCCGCCCGCGGGGCCGGCCCGCGCGAGCGCGAGCGCGACCTCGCGGCGCATGGCGTCGCGGTTCGGCAGGCCGGTCAGGCCGTCGTGGCGGGCGAGGTGGCGGAGACGCTCCTGGACGGTCTCGCGGATGGCCATCTCGTCGCGCAGGGCCTCCAGCGCACCCGAGAGCTCCCGGGTCCGCTCGGCCACGCGGGCCTCCAGCGCCTCGCGCTCCCGGGCCAGGCGCTCCTCGGCCGCGCGGGCGGCCAGCAGGTCACGCTGCATCCGGATGGCCCAGAGACGCTGCTCGCCGTGCTCGCCCATGATCGCCCGCTCGGCGGCATGGGCCTCACGGAGCAGGCCCAGGGCCTCCCCGAGCCGGCCCTGGGCCTCGACGCAGGCGGCGAGGTCCTGGCGGGCGGTGAGCGCGAAGGCCGGCAGGTCGGCGTCGTCGGCGGTGGCGATGGCGGCGCGCAGGTGGCGCTCGGCCGCCGGCAGGTCCTCCCGCCGCAGGCAGAGGCGGCCCTGGGCGTGCTCGATCCCGCTGAGCGCCCGGGGGTTCGCCGCCAGGGGCCCGTCGAGGCTCGCCGCGAGCAGGCGCCCGGCGTCCTCGTCGCGCCCGAGGTCGATCAGGAGCAGCGCCCGGTTGACCACGGCGAGGCCGGCCGGGACCAGGCACCCGTGCTCCCGGGCGAGGCGCTCGGCGGTCATCAGGACCTCGAGGGCCTCGTCGGGCCGGCCGTGCTGCCAGAGGGCGAGCCCCTGCAGGTTCAGGGCGTGGGCGCGCCCGGGCGCGTCGGGGTCCCCCGCCGCCTCCAGCGTGTCGAGGGCCAGGCGCGCCTCGGCGAGCGCGCCCACGTGATCCTCGCGGGCCCAGTGCACCTTGGCCAGCCCGAGCCGGGCCCGGGCCGTCCCCACCGCATCGCCGGCCTCGCCGAAGCGGCCGAGCGCCTCGGTGAACCGCGCGGCCGCCTCGTCGAGGGCGCCCAGGTAGGCGAGCGCCTCGCCGGCGGCCCAGTCGAGCAGCGGCGCGGGACCGCCGCCGTCCGCGGCCTGGGCCGCCTGCAGGTCCCGGACCGCCGCGAGCGCGTCGGCGGCCCGGCCCAGGGCGGCCAGCGCGCGCGCCTCGACCAGCCGCGCGCGGCGGGGCACGTCGCCCGGTCCGCCCGACGCCGCGGCGAGCTCCCGTGCGCGCACGGGGTCGCGCTCGACCAGCGCGCCGGCCAGCCGCACGGCCGCCTCGCCGTCCGGCGGCGGGGCCGTGAGGTCCGCGCGGAGCGGCGCGACGTCCGCGAGGGAGCGGGCCCGCGTGGCCCAGGCCCAGTCGCCGGACGTGCCGGCGGTCACGAGAGCGCGGTCGGCATACGGCAGTCCAGCACCCTACGCGGCCCGGCCCTCCCGCGCGGGGCGGGTGCGGCCCGGCGCCCCGTGACGTTCGTCCGCGGACGCGGCCGGTCCGGGATCGGGCCGCTCCTTGCGGATATGCTCGCCGGTGTGCTGCTGCTCGCGCTCGCCACCGTGCTGATCGTCGCCGGCGCGGTCCCGATCGTGCTCGACCTGCGGGGCATGCGCGCCCCCGTCGCGAAGGGGGCGACCCACGCGACCGAGATGATCTGGGCGGCGATCCCGCTGGTCTTCGCCGTCGTGCTGATCGTGCTGGCCGCCCGTGCCGCCTGAGGCCGTCGCCGAGGCCCCGGCCGGGGCCATGGCCGCCGCGGGCCGCGGCGCGGCCGCGCGGAGCCTGCTGCTCGACTACGTGGCGCTCACCAAGCCCCGCGTCATCTCGCTGCTCCTGGTCACGACCCTCTGTGCGATGTTCGTGGCCGAGCAGGGGATGCCCGGCGGCTGGCTGATCCTCTGGACGATGGCCGGCGGGTACCTGTCGGCCGGCGGCGCGAACGCCATCAACCAGTACGTCGACCGGGACATCGACGCGCTCATGCGCCGGACCACCGGCCGGCCGATCGTGGCCGGGCGCATGACCCCGCGGCACGCGCTCGGCTTCGGGATCGCCTGCGGCGTGACCTCGTTCGTCGGCATGGGCCTCCTGATCAACTGGCTGGCCGCCGCGCTGGCCCTGGCCGGCCTGTTGCTCTACGTCTTCCTCTACACGCTCTGGCTCAAGCGGACCACGATCCACAACATCGTGATCGGCGGCGCCTCGGGGGCGATCCCGCCGCTGGTGGGGTGGGCGGCCGTCGCCAACGACCTGCCGCTCGCCGCCTGGCTCCTGTTCGCCATCGTCTTCTACTGGACCCCGCCCCACTTCTGGGCGCTCGCGCTCATCCTGCGCCGCGACTACTCCGAGGCCGGCGTGCCGATGCTGCCGGTCGTCTACGGCGAGGCGGCGACCCGCCGGCAGGTGCTCACCTGGAGCCTGGTGCTGGTCGGGGTGACGCTCCTGCCCTCGGCCTCGGGGGACTTCGGGGCCATCTACACCTGGTCGGCGCTCGTGCTCGGGGCCGTCTTCATCGCGCACGGCGTCGCCCTGGTGCGCCAGCGGGAGGAGGGGGGCCCCTGGGCCCGCCGCACCTTCAGCTGGTCGCTGCTGTACCTGGCGCTGCTGTTCGTCGCGATGGTGGTCGACCGGGTCTCCTGAACCGGATGCGACGCCGCGAGCCCGGCGCGGGGGGGCGTGGCCGCCCCGGCGCCTTCTTCCTGACCCCGCTCGGCATCGTCTTCACGACGGTGCTGATCGACCTCATCGGCTTCGGCATCGTGCTGCCGCTGGTGCCGCTCTACGCCGAGGAGTTCGGTGCCTCGCCCATCGTCATCGGGCTGCTCACCGGCTCCTACGCCCTCATGCAGCTCATCTTCGCCCCGATCTGGGGGCGGGTCTCCGACCGGGTGGGCCGGCGGCCGGTCATCCTGGTCACGCTGCTCGGGAGCGCGATCGCCTGGCTCATCTTCGGCCTGGCCGGAGCGCTGTGGGTGCTGTTCCTCGCCCGCATCCTCGACGGGATCTCGGGCGCCTCGTACGCCGCGGCCCAGGCGTACGTGGCCGACATCACCTCCGACGAGGAGCGGGTCCGCGGCATGGGCCTCATCGGAGCCGCCTTCGGCCTGGGGTTCATCATCGGGCCGGCGATGGGCGCGGGGTTCGCGGCGATCGACCACCGGCTCCCGTTCCTGGTCGCGTCGGGGCTCGCCCTCCTGAACCTGGCGGTCGCCTGGCGCCGGCTGCCGGAGTCCCGCAAGCCCGGGCCCCGGGCGCCGCAGCCCGGCCAGTGGCAGCAGGTGCGCGGCGCCCTCGGCTCGCGCGAGCTCGCCCCCATGATCTGGCTCTCGTTCGTGGCCACGTTCGCCTTCGTCGCGATGGAGGCGACGTTCGCGCTCTTCGGCGCCCGGCGCTTCGACTTCGGCCTGGCCGAGACCGGGCTGGTGTTCACGTTCATCGGGGTGGTCGCGGCGCTCTCGCAGGGGTTCCTGGTCCACCGCCTCGTCGGGCGCCACGGGCAGTGGCGGGTGCTGCAGTGGGGGCTGCTCGGCACCGCGGTGTCCTTCCTGCTGCTCGCGGCGACCGAGCAGGTGTGGGCGCTCTTCCCGGTGCTCCTGCTCCTGGCCGGCGCGTCGGGCCTGGTGTTCCCCACGGTCACCACGATCGTGTCCCGGCGCACCGACGAGCACCACCAGGGCGGGACCCTCGGGGTGCTCGCCTCGACCGGGGGGCTGGCCCGGCTGCTCGCGCCGGTCGCGGCGACCGCGCTGTTCCAGGAGGTCGGCGTCGGGGCTCCGCTGGTGGTCGGCGGCGTGCTGTTCCTCGCCTGCGCCGGCCTGGCGGCCACGCGCACCGCCCGGCTGGAAACGGGAAAGCCGCAAGTGGTCGGGGAAACGCCCGCACGGGAGGGACAAGCGGCCCGATAGACACGGGGCGGATTCGGGCGTCCGCCCTTCCGTGGGCTCGCAGGGTGCGACTAGTGTGCCCGCCATGCCCAGGAATCGTCACATCGTCCCGCTCGCCATCATCGGCGTCATCGTCGCGGCCATCACCGTGGCCCAGGCGTTCATCATCGACTGGCTCCCGCCGGCCGATTCGACCCAGGCCGGTCGAACGTTCGACCTCCTGTGGTTCCTGTTCTGGGCGAGCGCCGTCTTCTTCGTGATCGTCACCACGGTGCTGGTGTACTCGATCTGGCGCTTCCGGGCGAAGGAGGACGACGAGTCCGACGGGCCGCCCATCCACGGCAACACCATGCTGGAGATCGTGTGGACGGCCATCCCGTCCCTGCTCCTGGTGTTCGTGGCGATCTACGCCTACATCGTGCTGGAGCGCAACGAGGCGCTCGCGAGCGACCGCATCGAGGTCGACGTCTACGCCCAGCAGTTCGCCTGGGCCTACGGCTACCCGGACGACGGGGTCGAGACCGGCGACCTGGTCGTCCCGGTCAACCGGCAGATCCAGCTCAACCTGCGGGCCCGGGACGTCATCCACGACTTCTGGGTGCCCGAGTTCGGCATCAAGGGCGACGCGGTCCCGGGCATCGTGAACCGCATCTACATCAACCCGACCAAGGTCGGGACCTACCAGGTCATCTGCGCCGAGCTGTGCGGCGCGGGCCACGCCGTGATGCGCAGCCGCGTGCTGGTGAAGACCCAGGCCGGCTACGACGCATGGCTCCGCCAGGCCCGGCGGCAGGTCCGGCGCACCGGCGCCGCCCCGGCCCCCGCCCCGGCGCCCACCCCCGCTCCGGCGCCCCCGCTCCGGCGCCCACCCCCGCTCCGGCGCCCACCCCCGCTCCGGCGCCCACCCCCGCTCCGGCGCCCACTCCCGCGCCGGCCCCCCCGCCGCCCGCGCCGGCCCCCCCGCCGCCCGCGCCCGCACCGACCGGTGACGCCGCGGCGGGCGAGCAGGTGTTCGCCCAGGTCTGCGCCGGCTGCCACCCGAACAACGGCCAGCAGGCCGGTGTCGGCCCGCAGCTCGCGGGCGCCGGGCTCACGCCCGAGGTCATTCAGACCACGGTCACCAACGGCCGCGGCGCGATGCCCGGCGGCCTGGTCAGCGGCGAGCAGCTCACCGACGTCGTCGCGTACGTGACCTCCATCCAGTAGCCCGTCCGAAGCCCTCCCGAGACCTCACACCGAGCACCAAGGACACGATGGCCACCCACGCTCCCGCACCTGCCCACGCCGGCGGCCACGGCTCCGGTCACCACCACGAGCACGACGACCGCCCGCTCTCCTACTGGTGGACCCGGGTGTTCTTCGGGACCCTCACCGGGGTCGGCCTGGCCTTCGCCCTGGTCCTGGTCATCCGGGCGATCTTCGGCCTGGACCCGCTCTGGCAGCCCGAGGTCTACGTCTCGATGGCCGGCATCTTCGGCGGCGTCGGGTTCCTCGCCGGCATCGGCTGCTTCGACTACTGGGTGAGGTGGTCGCGCGGCCGGCGCATGGAGGAGGACCACTCCCAGCACGGCGCCACGAGCTGGCGGGACTACTTCAAGGTGAACACCGATCACAAGGTGATCGGCATCCAGTACCTGGTCTTCACCTTCTTCATGTTCATCCTGGGCGGCGTCGCGGCCATGCTGGTCCGCACCGAGCTCGCCCAGCCCGGCCAGCAGATCGTCAACGGCGAGACCTACAACGGGCTGTTCAGCCTGCACGCCACCCTGATGATCTTCGTCTTCGCCGTCCCGGTGTTCGGCGGCATCGCCAACTACGTGCTGCCGCTGATGATCGGGGCCAAGGACATGGCCTTCCCGCGCCTGAACGCGCTGTCGTTCTGGTTCCTCCCGGCGGCCGGCGGCCTGTTCCTGGCCAGCATCTTCTTCGGCCTGTTCAGCTCCGGCTGGACCGCCTACCCGCCGCTGGCCAGCCAGGGCGGCACCGGCCAGACCCTCTTCGAGCTCGGCGTGCAGTTCGCCGGCGCCTCGTCGATCGCCACCGCGATCAACTTCCTGGTCACCATCATCACCATGCGCGCCCCGGGCATGACCCCCTGGCGCATGCCGCTGCTGGTGTGGGCCAACGCGGTCACCTCGGTGCTGGTGGTCTTCGCCACCCCGTTCGTGGCCGGCTCGCAGTTCCTGACCCAGTTCGACCGGGTCATGGGCACCAACTTCTTCGTGCCCGAGCAGGGCGGCGACGTGATCATGTACCAGCACATCTTCTGGTTCTACTCACACCCCGCCGTCTACATCATGCTGCTCCCCGGCTTCGGGATCATCAGCGAGGTCATCGCGACCTTCTCCCGCAAGCCGATCTTCGGCTACCGGGCCATCGCGTTCTCGACCGTCGCCATCGCGGTCCTCGGCTTCGGCGTGTGGGCCCACCACATGTTCGTGAGCGGCATGGCGTCCTGGCTGCGGGTGCCCATGATGATCACCACGATCATCATCGCGGTGCCCACCGGAGTGAAGATCTGGTCGTGGCTGGCCACCCTGTGGCAGGGGAAGATCCACCTGAAGACGCCGATGCTCTGGGCCCTCGGGTTCCTGTTCACGTTCCTGCTCGGTGGCCTGTCGGGCGTGTTCCTGGGCGTCGTGCCGACCGACATCCAGACCTCCGACACCTACTTCATCGTCGCCCACATCCACTACGTGCTCTTCGGCGGCACCGTGTTCACGGTCTTCGCCGGCCTCTACTACTGGTTCCCGAAGATCACCGGCCGGATGTACAACGAGCGACTGGGCCAGGTCCACTTCTGGATCACGTTCGTCGCGACCCAGCTCACGTTCTTCCCCATGCACTGGCAGGGCCTGCAGGGCATGCCCCGCCGGGTGGCCGACTACGACCCGCGCTTCGCCGACACCAACCTGGTGGCGAGCATCGGGTCCTACCTGGTCGGCTTCGCCACGCTGATCTTCATCTACAACGTGTGGACGTCCTGGCGGCACGGGCCCAAGGCGCCGTGGAACCCCTGGCGGGGCCGCACGCTGGAGTGGCAGGTCTCCTCGCCGCCCCCGCTGTTCAACTTCGACGCGACCCCGCAGGTGGTCGGCGGCCCGTACCAGTACGGCGTCCCCGAGGCGCGGCACGCCGTGGTCTTCGCCCCCGAGGAGCTCGGCGGCGAGCTGCGGGAGGACACGCGCTTCCCGGTCATGGTGGTCGCCAACGAGACCCTCGCCGCGCCCGGCCTGGTCGAGGAGGTCCGCGCCCGGGCCGCGGAGGGCATGTGGCGGTTCGAGGTCGTCGTCCCGACCGACGGCGGCGACGCGCACGCGGCCCAGCGCCGGCTGGCGACGGCCCTGGCCCTCTACCAGGAGGCCGGCGCCGAGGTGAACGGCCGGGTGGTCGAGGCCGACGCGGTCGACGCGGCCGCCGAGGCGGCGACCGCCGTGCACCCGCACGAGATCATCCTCACCACCTACCCGCTCGCCGAGTCGCGCTGGCTGCGCCGGGACGTGGTCGACCGGGTCCGCAAGCGCACCGGCGTCGCCGTGACCCACCTGCTGGCGCGGCCGGCCGACGTCCGCGAGGCCATCGCCGGCTCCGCGCTGCCGCACCTCATGGTGGTGGCCGCCGACGCGATCGGCGCCGACGGCCTGCAGGCGGCGGTCCGCGCCCGGGCCGACGAGGCGCCGGCCCGGTTCACCCTGGTCATGCCGCTCGACCTGCCGCAGCCGCGGTGGAGCGAGGAGGCCGGCGAGCTTCGGCGCGCCGGCATCGAGCGCCTGTCCGGCGCGGTCGGCCGGCTCCAGTCGGCCGGCGTCGCCGCGGTCGGCCAGGCGATCGACGACGACGCGGCCACCGGCCTGCCGGCGGTGATCGCCGCCGAGCGGCCCGACCAGATCCTGGTGCTGTCCACCGGCACCGAGCCCGGCGACCTCCCCGGCGCCGTGCGCGGCGCGGCGGGCGGCGTCGCCGTCGACCACGTCGTCCTCGACGCGGAGGCCCCCACGGCCCCCGCCGGGAGCTAGCCGATGGCCACGACCAGCGTCAGCCCCCCGTACACCGGGGCCCCCGAGAAGAAGCACGGCATCACCCAGGGCCTCATGGCGATGCTGTTCTTCGTCGGCTCGGAGGTGATGCTCTTCGCCTCCTTCTTCACCGCGTACTTCTTCATCCGCTACGCGGTCGACCACCCGGTGTGGCCGCCGCTCAACCAGAACGGCGAGCCGTTCGAGCTGCCGGTGGCCATCACCGCGGTGAACACCGCGATCCTGGTGGCCTCGTCCTTCGTGCTGTGGTGGGGCGAGAAGCGCTTCGCCGAGGGTGACCGGCAGGGGCTCATCCGCGGGCTCTGGCTCACGATCCTGATGGGCGGCACGTTCCTGATCATCCAGCTCAACGAGTACGCCCACCTCGGGTTCACCCCGCAGGACACCGCGTTCAGCGGGGCCTTCTACAGCCTCACCGGCCTCCACGGGCTGCACGTGCTCGTCGGCCTCATCGTGCTGTCGCTGTGCCTGCGCCGCGTCTACGCCGCGGACTTCACCCCCACGAACCACACCCCGCTGGCCGCCGGGTCGGTGTACTGGCACTTCGTCGACGTGGTGTGGGTCCTCCTGTTCATCCTCGTCTACCTCATCTGACGGTGCGCATGCGAAAGAGCCTCATCCCGGGCGTCGTCGCCGTCGCGGCCGCCGCGGCCCTCCTCGCCGGCTGCGGCGCGGGGACCGAGATCGAACAGGCCGACCTGGCCAACGGGAAGACGCAGTTCTCCCAGAAGTGCGGCGGCTGCCACACGATGGAGGACGCGGGCAGCAACGGCATCTCGGGCCCCAACATGGACGACGCGTTCCGCGGGTCGCGCCAGCAGGGCTTCAAGGAGAGCTCGTTCTACGGCGTCGTCCACGAGTGGATCCGCATCGCCCCGCAGGACCCCCAGCCCGGGGGCGCCCCGGTGGTGATGCCGCGTGACCTGGTCACCGGCGACGACGCCCGCGACGTCGCGGCCTACGTCGCCCGGTTCGCCGGGACCTCGGAGGACAGCGCCGTGCGCAAGCTGCAGCCCGAGGTCGCCGGCGAGGCGCCCGGCCCGCTGGTGTGGGAGCAGGAGGCCCAGCAGCAAGAGGGCAACTGAGGCGTGCCCCGGCTCGACGGCATGCGGGCCGTCGTGACGGGCGCCTCCCGTGGCGTGGGCCGGGCCATCGCCCTGGCCTACGCCCGTGAGGGGGCGGCCCTGGTGGTCACCGGGCGCAGCGCCCGTGGGCTCGAGGGGGTCATTCGGGCCTGCCGTGAGGCCGGGGCCTCCTGCGCCCCGGTGGTGCTCGATCTGGCCGATCCGGCGTCGGTCGACCACGCGGCGGACGCGGCCGTGGCCGCGCTCGGGCGGGTGGACGTGGTGGTCAACAACGCCGGGGTGCTCGGCTCCCGGCGCCCGCTGGCCGAGGCGGACCCCGACGAGGTCGGCCACGTGGTCGCGGTGAACCTGGCCGGGACGCTCCGCCTCACGCAGCGGCTGCTGCCGCATCTGGCCGACGGCGGTGCGGTCATCTCGGTCACCTCGGGCGCCGCCGGGCGGGCCCGCTGGGCGGGCTATGCGGTGAGCAAGCTCGGCCTGGAGGGCATGACCGCGATGCTCCGCGAGGAGCTCGCCGACCGGGGCATCCGGGCGGTCGCGGTCAACCCGGGGCCGGCGCGCACCGACATGCGCGCCGCGGCCCACCCGGGCGAGGACCCGGCCACCGTGCCCCATCCCTCCGCGCTCGTCGAGCCCTTCCTCGCGATCGCCGAGGGGGCCGATCCGGGGCCGCGCGTGGAGGCGGCGGAGTGGGGGCGCGGGTGAGGCCGATCCCGCCGCTCGTGCCGTCGCTCGGCTGGTGGGAGGTGGCGATCGAGCCGGTCGACGAGCCGCTGGTCGCCGTGGCCGCGATCGGCGGTCGGGTGCTCGACGACCCCCGCTACCACCAGCTCGGGCTCCCGGGCGCCCTGCCCGGCAACTGGGTGCGCCAGGGGGTGGCCGAGCGCCTGGCGCGGGCGGCGGCCGGCCTGCCGGACGGCATGACGCTCGTGGTGTGGGACGGCTGGCGCGCCCTCGAGACCCAGGAGGCCCTCTATGAGGGCTTCCTGGACGAGCTGGCCCTCGAGTACCCCGACCTCTCCCGGCACGACCTCGAGCATGTGGCCCGGCCCTATGTGACCCCGCCGCGCGCGGACGACTCGGCGCCGCCGCCGCACCTGACCGGCGGCGCGGTCGACCTGACCCTGGCCGACGCCGACGGCCGGCCGCTCGACCTGGGCACCGACCACGACGCCTTCGTGCCCGAGGCCGGGGCGCGGGCGCTGGAGGACATCGACATGCCCGCGCGCGACCTGCGCCGGGTGCTCTTCTGGGCCCTCGCCGGGGAGGGCTTCACCCAGTACGCCGAGGAGTGGTGGCACTTCGACTTCGGCAACCAGTTCTGGGGACGGGTCACCGGCCGGCCGGCGGTCTACGCCGGCGTGGCGCCGCCCGACGGCCGGCCCGGCGGGCCCGCCTGACTACCGGTTGGTGAGGTGCAGCTGGTGCAGCACCTCGCTGAGCGCGGCGGGACGGTTGGTGACCACCCCGTTCACCCCGAGCTCGATGAGGCGGCGCATCTCGGACTGGTCGTCCACGGTCCAGGCGAACACCCCCGCCCCGAGGCGGTGCATCCGCTCGACGACCCCGGCGGTGACCAGGTCGGAGGGCACGCCGACGCCCGCGGCGACCGCGCGGCTCCCGCCGTCGACCATGGCGAGGCCGGCGAGCGCCTTGGCCGAGTCGACCAGGTGGACCACCGGGCTCTCGGGCGAGTGCTCGGCCACCCAGTCCCAGACCTCGGGCAGGAACGAGATGAACGTGACGCAGCCGAGCTGCCCGGCCTGGCGCACCGCGGCGAGGGCGGCCTCGGCGGCGCCGGCCTCCTTGATGTCGAGGTTCACGCGCACCGCCCCCCCGGTGGCCGCCAGCAGCTCGTCGACGGTCGGCACCCGCTCGCCGCGCCCGGCGTCGAGGGCCTTGACCTGCTCCAGGCTGAGCGCCCGCAGGGGGCCGGTCCCGTCGGTGGTGCGGTCGACGTCGGCGTCGTGCATGAGCACGGCGACCCCGTCGGCGGTCAGGCGCACGTCGGCCTCGACCACGTCGGCGCCCTGCTCGATCGCCAGGCGCGCGGCGGCCACGGTGTTCTCCGGCGCGTCGGCCGACGCGCCCCGGTGGGCGACGTTCCAGATACGGGCCATCCGGCCGAGTGTACCCCGCACCCGGCGGCGCACCACGACCACCCGGCCGGGCGCCCCGGCCGCGTCTAGCATCCGCCTCGTGGCCACGTCATCGCGCGCCGCGAGCCCGGCCGCGGGGCTCGCGCTGGTGCCGGCCCTGCTCGGGCTGGTGCGCTTCGCACACACGGTCTTCGCGCTGCCCTTCGCGCTGGCGGGCGCCCTGCTCGCGGGCATGGCCTGGCCGCCCGCGGCGACGCTGGGCTGGATCGTGCTCGCGATGGTCGGCGCCCGGTCGCTCGCGATGGCGCTCAACCGCCTCGTCGACGCGCGCATCGACGCCATGAACCCCCGCACCGCGGGGCGGGAGATCCCGGCCGGCCGGCTCACCCGGGGGCAGGTCTGGGCGTTCTCGGCGGCGAGCCTCGCCGTGCTGCTCCTCGCGGTCAGCCGCCTGCCGGAGCTCACCTGGTACCTGTGGCCGATCCCGGTCGCCCTGTTCGTGCTCTACCCCTACGCCAAGCGGTTCACCTGGGCGTGCCACCTGGTCCTCGGGGTGACCATCGGGATCGCCCCGGTCGGGGGCTGGATCGCCGTCACCGGCGAGCTCGCGGCGGCCCCGCTGCTGCTCGGCCTCGGGGTCGCCTGCTGGATCGCCGGCTTCGACGTCATCTACGCCCTGCTCGACCTGGACTTCGACCGCGCCAACGGCATCCGCTCGATCCCGGCGCGCTTCGGGCCCGCCCGCGCCCTGTGGATCACCCGCGCCCTGCACCTGGCCGCGGTCGCGCTCCTGGCCGCCGGGGGCGCCGCCGCCGGGGCGGGCTGGGTCTACCAGCTCGGCGTGGCGCTCTGCGCGGCGGTGCTGGTGTACGAGAACCTCCACGTCGACCCGGCCGACCAGCGGCGCATCCAGGCCGCGTTCGGGACCGCGAACATGGTCATCTCGCTCACGTACATCACGTTCGTGATCCTCGCGGTGGCCGCGTCCTGATCACCGCGCGCGGGCTCGTCCGCGCCTACGGCGGGCGGCGGGCGGTGGACCGGGTCGACCTCGACCTGGCGGCCGGCGAGCGCCTGGCGGTCGTGGGACCGAACGGCGCCGGCAAGAGCACCCTGCTCCGGATGCTCGCCACGCTGCTCCGGCCGGACGCGGGCACCCTCGAGGTGGCCGGTCACCGCCTGCCGGACCGTGCCGCCCGCGCCCGCGGCTCCATCGGCTACCTCGGCCACGACCCGCTGCTGTACCTGGACCTGACCGCGTGGCAGAACCTCGACCTGTTCGCGCGCCTCTACGGCGTCCCCGACGCCCGCCGGCGCATCCTGGACGGGGTCGACCGGGTGGGCCTGCTCCCGCGCCTGAACGAGCCGGTGCGCACCTTCAGCCGCGGCATGGCCCAGCGCCTGGCCATCGCGCGGATGCTGGTGCACGACCCGCCGCTCCTGCTGCTCGACGAGCCCTACGCGAGCCTCGACGCGGCCGGGAGCGGGCTGCTGGACGCGGTGCTGGCCGACACCGCGGCCGGCCGGGCGGCGGTGCTGGTGACCCACGACGTCGCCCACGGCGTGCGGGTGACCGACCGGGTGCTGGTGCTCCGGGCCGGGCGGGCGGTGCTGGCCGAGCCGACCGCGGGCGCCGACCCCGACGCCTTCCGGGCCCGCTACGAGGCCCTGGTGTCGCGATGAGGGGGCCGGCGTGGCCGCGGCAGATGCGGGCGCTGCTCCTCAAGGACCTCCGCCTGGAGCTGCGCACCAAGGAGACCGTCGTCGCGATGCTGCTGTTCGCGGTGCTCGCGATGATCATCTTCCAGTTCGGCTTCGGGACGCGCGAGGAGGACCTCACCCGCTTCGCCGGCGGGCTGCTCTGGGTGACGCTCGCGTTCACCGCGGTGCTCGGCGTGGGGCGCTCCTACGTGGCCGAGCGCGAGCAGCGGGTGCTCGACGGGCTGCTGATCGCGCCGGTGTCGCGGCTGGTGCTCATGGTGGCCAAGGCCCTGGCGATCGTCGGCTACATGAGCGCGGTCGAGATCGTCGCGGTGCCCCTGCTCGGCCTGTTCTTCGTCGACGGCCCGTTCATCGCCGACATCCCCCTCATCGCGCTGGTCTGCCTGGTGGCGAACGTCTGCATCGCGATCGTCGGCACCCTGTTCGCCTCCCTCGCGCTCTTCACCCGCGCGCGCGAGCTCCTCCTGCCGGTCCTCTTCCTGCCCTCCCTCGTGCCGGTGGTGATCGCCGCCGCGGGGGCCACTCATGCCGTCACAGGGGGGCCGAACGACCTGCCGGAGTACCGGGGCTACGTCCTGTTCCTGGCTGCCTATGCGCTAGTTTTCGCGCTGGTGGCCTACGCGACCTACGATGCCGTCTTCGACGACTGAGGCCTCCCGCGGGGGTGCCGGCCCCGGTCGCGGCGTGGTCCTGTGGGGGGTGGCCGCGGCCGTCCTCACCACCGTCGCCGCGCTCGGCGTCTTCCTGGTGGCGCCCGAGGACGCCGACCAGGGCGTCATCCAGCGCATCTTCTACTTCCACGTGGCCATCGCCATCACCGCCATGGTCGCCTTCGCGGTGGGGTGCGTGGCCGGGCTGCGCTACCTGTGGCGGCGCGACCCCCGCCAGGACGAGGTCTCCGCGGCGGCCATCGGCATCGGGGTGGTCTTCTCGGTGCTGGTCATCATCACCGGGTCCATCTGGGCCAAGGCGTCCTGGGGGACCTGGTGGGTCTGGAACGACCCCCGGCTGGTCACGTTCCTCATCGTGATGCTGATCTACCTGGCCTACTTCGTGCTCCGCTCCTCGGCCGAGGCCGACCGGCGCATGCGCTTCTCGGCCATCTACGCGGTCGCCGCGTTCGCCTCGGTCCCCTTGAGCTTCTACTCGGTTCGGGTGGCCGAGTCGTTCGTCCACCCGGTGGTGTTCACCCAGAGCGGTGCGAACATGCCGGGCTCGATGCTGATCTGGTTCGTCGTGAGCCTGGCCGCCATGCTGGCGGTGTTCGTCACCCTGCTGAAGCTGGAGCTGCTGCAGCGGCGCGCCGACCGTGCCCTGCAGACCCTGAAGCTCCGCCTGGACGCCGGGTAGCGCGCTGTCCACCGGCGCCCAGTACGTGGTCGCGGCCTACGCCGTGATCTGGTTCATCCTCCTCGTCTACGTGGTGGTGCTGGCCAGCCGCACGGCGCGGATCACCCGCGAGGTGGAGCTGCTCGCCCGCGTGGCCGAGCGCGAGTCGCCCGAGGACCGGGTGCCGGCCGAGGCCGACCCGGTCGCCGCCCCGGGACGCGAGGGGGCCGGCGAGTGAGCCGCGAGCTCATGCCGCTGTTCGTCGACCTGTCCGGCCGTCGCTGCCTGGTGGTCGGCGCCGGGGAGGTGGGGACCCGCCGCGCCGAGCTCCTGGCCGCCCACGGGGCCCGGGTGTGCGTGGTCGGCCCCGACGCCACCTCGCGCCTGCGGGAGCTGGTCGCCGCCGGCGTGGTCGGGGAGTGGCGGCAGCGCGCCTACCGCACCGGCGACGCCGAGGGGTGCGCGCTGGTCGTCGCGGCGACCGACCGGCGCGAGGTCAACCGCGTGGTGGCGGCGGACGCCGCCCGGGCCGGCGCCCTCGTGAACGTCGCCGACGCCCCGGAGGAGGGCGACGTGGTGGTCCCCTCCGTGGTCCGCCGCGGCGAGCTCGCCATCGCGGTCACCACCGGCGGCGCGAGCCCCACCCTCGCCCGCCGCGTCCGTCAGGACCTCGAGCGGTCCTACGGCCCGGAGTGGGGCCCGCTCACCGCCCTGCTCGGCGAGCTCCGCCCGCGCCTGGTCGCCCACCGGCCCGCCGCCGGCGAGCGCCGGGCGGCGGTCGACCGCCTGCTCGCCTCGGCCGTGAGCGACCTGCTGGCCGCCGGGGACCGCGCGGCCGCGGAGCGGCTCGCCCGCCGCATCCTGCTCGACGAGGACCCCGGCCCGGTCGCGCCGGCCCCCGCGCCGATGGTGGAGGCCTGATGCCCCACCTGCAGGTCGTCGGGCTCTCCCACAAGACCGCGCCGGTCGAGCAGCGCGAGAAGGCCGCCCTCACCCCGGCCAAGACCCGCTCCCTGCTGCGCGAGCTGGTGCGCCACCCGCTCATCACCGAGGTCGCGGCCCTGTCCACCTGCAACCGCACCGAGGTCTACATCCGCGCGCAGGACCGCGCGGTGGCCGAGGAGGAGGCCTGCCGCGGGCTGGTCGAGCACACGAAGATCGCGCGGGACGAGCTCGACTGCGTGCGCTACGTGCACGGCGACGAGCGGGCCGCGGCGCATCTGTTCCGCGTGGCCTCCAGCCTGGACTCGATGGTCGTCGGCGAGAGCGAGATCCAGAGCCAGGTGCGCGCGACCTGGGACCTGGCGATGGAGGAGGGCACCGCCGGCCCGCTGCTCGACCGCCTCTTCCGCCAGGCGCTCGAGACGGGCAAGCGCGTGCGCCGGGAGACGCGGGTGTCCACCGGCCCGGTGTCGGTGTCCACCGTCGCCGTCGACCTGGTCTCGGATGTGCTCGGCGACCTGGGCGGGCGGCGGGCGCTGCTGGTGGGCGCGGGGCGCATGGCCGAGTCCACCGGGCGGGCGCTGGTCGAGCACGGGGTGGGCGAGCTGATGGTGGTCAACCGCACGGTGGGGACCGCGCGGGACCTCGCGGTGCGCCTGAACGCCCGGGGGGCCGGCTTCGACCGGCTCGCCGGCGAGCTCGTGCAGGCCGACATCGTGGTCTCCTCGACCGACGCCCCGCACCCCATCCTCACCCGCGCCCACATCGAGTGGGCGCTCGCCGAGCGGCGCGACCGTCCCATGGTGCTCGTCGACATCGCCGTGCCGCGCGACCTCGACCCGGGCATCGCCGGACTCGACGGCGCGGTGCTCTACGACATCGACGACCTCGAGGCGGTGGTCGAGGCCAACCGCGACGGCCGCCGCATGGAGGCCCGCCGGGCCGAGGCCCTGGTCGCCGAGGAGGTGCGCCGGTTCGTGGAATGGCGCCACGGCCTGGCCGCGGCGCCCATCATCGCGTCGCTGCGCTCGATGGCCGAGGCCATCCGCCAGGGCGAGCTCACCCGCCACGGCGCCCAGCTCGACAACCTCGCCCCCGAGGAGCGGGAGCGGGTCGAGGCGCTCACCCGCGCCATCGTCAACAAGCTGCTGCACGAGCCGACCGTCCGGGTGCGGCAGGCCGCCGAGAGCGGGGACGGGCTGCGGCACATGGAGAGCCTGCAGCACCTGTTCGGCCTCGAGGTGCCCGACCGCCTGGCCGACGCGGCCCGCGAGGCGGGCGCGCCCTCGCCGGCGCCGCCGGCCGGGGCCGTGCCGCCGAACCCGCTGCCGCGCGCCTCCTGAGCCACCGGTGCGCCTGGTCATCGCGACCCGGCGGTCGGCGCTCGCGCTGGCCCAGTCCCGCGCCGTGGCCCGCGCCCTGGACGGCCTCGGGCACCGGGTGACGCTGCTCGAGCTCACCACCGGCGGCGACCGCTGGAGCGCCTCGGGCGCGCCGCTCCCGGTGGCCGGGGACGGGGCCAAGGGGATGTTCGTGAAGGAGCTCGAGGAGGCGCTCCTGGACGGGCGGGCCGATCTGGCGGTCCACTCGGCCAAGGACCTGCCCACCGAGCTCCCGGCGCCGCTCGCGGTCCTCGCCGTGCCGCCACGGGAGGACCCGCACGACGTGCTGGTCGGCCCCCCCGGGGGCGTCGCGGCGCTGCCGCCGGGGGCGCGGGTGGGCACCTCCAGCCCCCGCCGCCGGGCCCAGATCGCCGCCGTGCGCCCGGACCTGGATGTGGTCGAGATCCGGGGGAACGTCGACACGCGCCTGCGCCGGCTGACCGAGGGCGCGGTCGACGCGCTCGTGCTCGCGGCCGCCGGCCTCGCGCGCCTGGGCCTGGCGCCCGCGGGCGCCACCCCGCTTCCGGCCGACGCCCACGTGCCCGCGCCGGGACAGGGGCTCCTCGGGATCGAGGGCCGCGGTGACCGCGAGGACCTGCGCGCGGTCGTCGCCGGTCTCGACGACCCGGTGGCCCACGCCTGCCTGCGGGCCGAGCGGGCCTTCCTGGCCGGCATGGGCGGGGGGTGCAGCACGCCGGTGGGGGCGCTCTGCCGGCCGGAGCCCGGGGGCCTGTCGCTCCGGTTCTGGGTCGCCGACCCGGCGCCCCTGACCGGCGTGGTGGCCGGCCAGGACCCCGAGGCGATCGGCCGCGCGGCGGCCGCCGAGGCGCACGGGTGAGCGGCATCGTGCACCTGGTCGGGGCCGGCCCCGGCGATCCCGGCCTGCTCACGGTCAAGGGCCGCGAGGTGCTCACCCGCGCCGACGCGGTGCTGTATGACCGCCTCGGCACCGAGGCGCTCATGGGGCTGTGCCGCCCCGACGCCGAGCGGGTGGACGTGGGCAAGCAGCCGGGCCGGGCCAAGATGACCCAGGACCAGATCAACGCCGCGCTCGTCGAGCGCGGCCTCGCCGGCCGGCGGGTGGTGCGCCTGAAGGGCGGCGACCCGTTCGTGTTCGGCCGCGGCAGCGAGGAGGCCGAGGCGCTCGCGGCGGCCGGGGTGCGGTATGAGGTCGTCCCCGGGGTCACCAGCGCCATCTCCGCGCCGGCCTACGCCGGCATCCCGGTCACCCACCGGGCCGTCGCCACCTCGTTCACCGTGGTCACCGGGCACGAGGACCCGGCCAAGGGCTCGGAGCAGACCGACTGGGCCGCGCTGGCCCGCGTCCCCGGGACGCTCGTGGTGCTCATGGGGATGGGCCGCCTGGACGGCATCGCCCGGGCCCTCATCGCGGCCGGCCGCCCGCCGGGGCAGCCCGCCGCCGCGGTCCAGTGGGGCACCACCCCCCGCCAGCGGAGCGTGGTCGCCACGCTGGCCACGCTCAAGGGGGAGTGCGACGCGGTGGGGCTCGGGTCGCCGGCGGTGGTGGTCATCGGCGAGGTCGCCGCCCTCGCCGCGCGCATCGCCTGGCGCGACGCCGCGCGCCCGCTCGCCGGCCGGACCGTCGTGGTGACCCGGGCCCGCGCCCAGGCCAGCGGCCTGCGCGCCGACCTCGAGGCCCTCGGCGCCCGGGTGGTCGAGCTTCCGGTCATCCGCATCCGGCCCATCCCGGCCGGGCCGGAGATCGAGCGGATGTGCGCCGCCATCGGTGACTTCGACCTGGTGGTGCTCACCAGCGCGAACGGCGCCGACCAGCTCTTCGCCCGCCTGGCCGAGCGCGGCAGGGACGCCCGCGCCCTGCGCCCGGAGCAGGTCGTGGTGGCCATCGGGCCGGCCACGGCCGAGCGGCTGGCCGCCCACGGCGTGCGCGCCGACCTCGTGCCCGAGCGGTTCGTCGCCGAGGGCATCCTCGACGCGCTGACCGGCCGGGAGCTCGCCGGCGCCCGGGTGCTGGTGGCCCGGGCCCGGGAGGCCCGCCCCGACCTGGTCGACGGCCTGCGCGGCCGGGGCGCGGAGGTGGCGGAGGTGGCGCTGTACGAGACGCTCACCGAGGACGCCGACCCGGGCCTGGTCGAGGACGCCCTCGGGGCCGACGCCGTCACCTTCACCTCGTCCTCCACGGTCCGGAACCTGCTGGCGCTCCTGGACCACGACGGGCGCGCCCGCCTGGCCGCCGGCCCCCGCATCGTCTCCATCGGGCCGATCACCAGCGCCACCGCACGGGAGGCCGGGCTGACGGTGCACGCCGAGGCCGCCGAGCACACCGTGCCGGGCCTCATCGCGGCGCTCGTCGCCGATGCGGCCGGGTGATCCTCGCCTTCCTGACCGACTACGGGCCGGGCACCGAGCACGTCGGGGCCCTCCATGCGGTGGCCGCCGCGGCGGCGCCGGGGGCCGAGCGGCTGGACCTCGCCCACGACGTCGAGCCCGGCGACGTGCGCTGGGGGGCCATCCTCCTCGCCCGCCTGAGCGGGCTGCTCCCGGCCGGCGCGGTGGTGGTCGCGGTGGTCGACCCCGGGGTGGGCACCGGCCGGCGGGGCCTGGTCGTCACGACGCCGGGCGGGGTGCGGGTGGTCGGCCCGGACAACGGGCTCCTGGGGCTGCTCGGGGCCGGAGCCGCCCATGAGCTCACCGCCGAGGCCCACCGCCGGCACCCGGTGTCGGCGACCTTCCACGGACGTGACGTCTTCGCCCCGGCCGGCGCCCACCTGGCCGCCGGGGGCGAGGTGGCGGACCTCGGGCCCGGGGTGGACCCCGCCTCGGTGGTGCGGCCGCGCCTCCCGGCGCCCTACGGGGCCGCGGGCCGGGTGGAGGCGATGACCGTGGGCCGCGACCGCTTCGGCAACCTGAGCCTCTGGGCCGGCCCCGAGGTGCTCGAGGCCGCCGGGATGCGGCCCGGGGACCGGGTCTGGGTCCTCGCCGGCGCGGGCCGTCAGCGCGCCGCGGTGGGGGTGACGTTCGCCGACGTCCCCCGGGGCGGGCTGCTGGTCCACGTCGACTCGCACGGCCTGGTCGCGCTGGCGGTGAACGGCGGGAGCGCGCTGGAGCGGGTCCGCGCCGCGCCGGGCGAGGTCGTCGCCCTGGAGGCCATGGCCGGCCCGTGAGGGGTCCCGCGCGCGGGTCTCGTCAAGATGACGCATCGGGCCGCCGATCCCGAGGACGTGACCCCGCGCTCGTGGTCCCCCCGGCGCATCCTGCGCATCCTCCCGGCCCTCGCGGCGCTGCTCGCCGGCGCCGCGCCGGCGGTCGCCGCCACCACGGCGACCAGCGCCTCGGCCGACCTCGCCGTGGTCGCCGGCGCCCGCCAGGTGACCCTGGCCGGCGCGGCGGCGGGCGACCTGGACCTGGTCGAGGCGGGCTGGGAGTGGCGCGAGCAGGGCGTGGGCGGCTGGAGCGACCTCGACCGCACGCCGGGCGCGCCGTCGCCCACCGCCGACCTGGCGACGGTCCTGAGCGCGCAGTCCCTCGGGCTCGCCACCGGCACGACGTATGAGCTCCGCGCGTACGCGCGCGACGCCGACGACCCGGCGCGCGCCTACGGCGCCACGCTGACGCTGCCCAACCCCGCCGCGCCGGTGGTCGGCGCGGCCGAGACCACGGCGCTCAGCGGGACCGCGGTGACCGTGCGGGCCAACGTCGCCCCGCAGGGGCTCGCGTACGAGCACCGCCTGCAGTGCACCACGGCCGGCGACCCGGCCTTCGCGACCCCGTTCCTCGCCCAGCCCTGGACCGGGGCGAGCGGCGACGGCTTCACCCCGGGCGCGGCGACCGGCGACGTGCTCACGCCGTACACCGGCTACCGCTGCCGCGTCCAGGCCCGCACCGGCCTGCTCGCCCCGGAGCTCACCGCGGGCGCGGAGGTCCAGTTCACGACCGCCGACGTGCCGCGCTTCCCCGAGCCGCCCCGCGCGACCGCGACCACGGCCACCACCGCGAGCCTCTCCGGCCAGGTCAACACCCGCGGCTTCGCGGTCCCGAGCGCCCGGTTCACCTACTGGCCGCTCGGGCAGCCGGGGGCATCGCGGGAGGCCGACGCCGGGACGCTCACCGGCGGCACCGCGCACGTGGATGACCTGCGCGGGGTCTCCGGCACGGCGCCGGCCGGCGGCGACCCGGCGCTCACCCCGGGCAGCAAGTACGTCCTGCGTCTGGACGTGACCAGCGCCGAGGGCCCGGCCCAGAGCCCGACCGGGAGCCTCTGGACCCGGAGCGGCGCGGGCGCACCGTCCGTCACCGCCCAGACCGGGAGCGGCGACCAGGTCGGCGTCGCGCTCACGGCGGCGGTCCGGACGCCGCCCGCCGATCTCGCCGAGCTCCAGGGCCTTCCGAGCTCCTACCGGTATGAGTGGCGCGCGACCGGCGCCCCGGCCTGGACCCAGGGCCCGCTGCAGGCGCTCGTCGCCGGCCCCCCCGGCACCGACCGCGCGGCCACCGACACCCTCGTCCTGGGCGCGGCGACGACCTACGACGTCCGCGTGGTCGTGGTGAACGCCGACACGCCGGCCGAGGGCGCCCCGGGGGCGACGGCCCAGGTCACCACGCTGGCCCCGCCGGGGCTGGGCGCGGCCACGGCGACGCCCCTCGCCGGCGACCCGTCCCGGCTCGAGCTCGCGGTCGACGTCACCCCCCGGGGGCTCGCCACGACCGCCCGGTTCGAGACCGCCACGGCCGCGGGCGCCGGCGCCTGCGCCACCGCCACGCTCACCCCGACCGCCCCGCAGTCCATCGGCAACGGCACCCAGCCCCAGGCGGTGCGCCAGACCGTGGGCCCGTACACCCTGGGGCAGTGGCTCTGCTTCCGCGCCACGGCCCAGAACGCCCACGGCACGAGCACCGAGGCCACGGTGCACGCCGTGCAGGTCACCGGCCCGTCGGCGTTCGCGCAGACCGGGAGCGCGTCGCTCATCACCCCGGCCGGCGCCCGCCTCGGCGGCACGCTGGACACCCAGGGCGCCGGCGGCACGAGCTACTGGTTCGAGTGGGACGACGCGGCGGACCTCGCCGGCGCCGCCGACACCCCCCACACGGCCGCGCCGTTCACCGCCGGCCAGCACCCGGTGACGGCGGACCTCGCGGGCCTCAGCCCGGAGACCCAGTACTGGTTCCGGCTCGTCGTCCAGAACGGCGCCGGCACCAGCCGTGGCCAGATCGCCACGTTCAACACCCCGGCGAGCCTGCCCTCGGCCCAGAACGACCCTCCCGGGCCGGTCGGCGGGTCCACCGCCACCGCGCGCGGGCGGGTGAACCCCAACGGGGCGGCGGTCGCCACCTGCCGGTTCGACTGGTTCACCGCCGCCCCGCCGGACCCGCCGGCGGCCGCGACCCCCGCGGGCACCGCGCCGTGCGACCAGACGCCGCAGGCCATCGGGACCGGGACCGGGAGCGTGGACGTGAGCGCCGTCATGGGCGGCCTCACGCCGAACACCGCCTACTGGGTGCGGCTGGTGGTCGGCCGCGCGTCCGGGAGCCCGGTCACCGCGCTCCCGGCCGCGCTCTTCTCGACCGACAGCGCGCCGACCGTGACCGTCGACCCCCCGAGCGCGGTGGGGACGACCGTCGCGACCATCGCCGGCACCGTGAACCCGAACGGGGTCCAGACGAGCTGGCAGGTCGCCTACTCGACCGATCCGGGGCTCGGAAGCGGGGTCGCCCGCGTCCCCCTCACCCCGCAGGGCGCCGGGGCCGGGAGCACGCCGCAGGTGGTCAGCCGCACGCTGACCGGCCTCGCGCCGGCGACCACCTACTACGCGCGCATCGAGGCCACCAACACCGCCTCGCGGAGCGCGCAGTCGGCCGTGCGGGCGTTCACCACCCTCGGGCCTCCCTCCGTCCAGGTGGGCTCGGCCGGCGACGTGCAGGCGACCCGGGCGACGCTGAACGGGAGCGTCAACCCGCACGGCACGGCCACCACCTGCTGGTACCGGTGGGGGACGACGGCCGACCCGGCCGGCTGGGATCCGGCCGACCAGAGCGCGCCGGCCTCGGTGGGGAGCGGGGCCGCGTTCGTCGGCTGCCCGCCGGTGACCACCCCGCCGCTCCAGAGCGCGACCACCTACTTCTTCGTGATCGAGGCGGCCAACGCAGACGGCACCACCCGCAGCGCCACCTCCAACTTCACCACCGGCGCCCCCCCGGTCGTCCTCTCGCTCGCGGGGGCGCCGGTCGGGCCCACCGCGGCGAGCCTGGGCGGATCGGTCACCCCCCGCGGGCGGGCGACCACCTGGTGGTTCGAGTACTCCCTGGATCAGCGCATGATCGCCAGCCAGGCCACCGCCCCGGTGGCCGCCGGCAGCGGCGTGGTGGCCGTCCCGGTCACCGCCCAGATCACCGGGCTGGCCCCGGCGACCACGTACTGGTTCCGCGCGGTGGCCCACAACGACCAGGGCACGGTGTACGGGGCGACCCTCAGCGTCACCACCCGCGCGCCGCCGGTGGCCGCCACCGGGGAGGTGAGCGGGGTGGGCGAGGCGGCGGCCACCCTGGCCGGGGAGGTCACCCCGCGCGGCCTCACCACCCGCTGGGCGTTCGAGGTCGGGACCGACCCGGGCCTCGCCGGGGCCGCGGTGACCGCCGGCGGCAGCTCGGGGACGGCGCCCGGCCAGGCGGTGCGCGAGACCGCGGGCGGGCTGCTCCCGGGAACCGTCTACTACTTCCGCCTACGCGCCGAGAACGCCGACGGCGTGGCCCACGGCGACATCCGGACCTTCACCACGGCCTCGACGCCGCGCGGCACCACCCTCGACGCGGTCGAGGTGACCGACCGCTCGGCGTCGCTGCGGGCCGAGGTCGCCGGGCGCGGTCCCGGCGCGGTCTGGTGCTTCTTCTGGGCCGAGAACCCCTCGATGCTGCGGGCGGCCGAGACCGACCACGTCGCCGTGGGCCCGGGCATGGAGGGCCGGGGTGTCGCGGCGGGCCTCGGGGGCCTGCGTCCGGGAACCGTCTACTACTACCGCGTGTGGGTGCAGAACGCCTCCGGGTGGACGCAGGGTGAGGTCAAGAGCTTCACGACCCGGTCCCCGCCGGAGGCCCACGCCCAGGACGCGACCGACGTCACCGTCGACCGGCTCACCCTGCGCGGCCTGGTGCACACCCGGTCGCGGGCGACGCGCTACCGCTTCGAGTGGGGCACCACCCCCGGGCTCGAGCGGGCCGTGCAGACCCCGATGACCGCCGCCGGCAGCGCGCCCACGGTCGCGGTCAGCCGTCGCCTGGAGGGCCTCAGGCCCGGAACCACCTACTACTACCGCCTGGTCGCCGAGAGCGACGAGGGCGCCTCGGCGAGCCCGGTGGCCGACGTGACCACGCAGGAGCTCCCCGAGGTCACGGCGCTCCCGGCCGTGCGCCAGACCCGTACCGGGGCCACGATCCGCGGGCGGCTGAACTCCCGCGAGGCCGTCGCCTGGTGGTTCGAGTGGGGGCTCTTCCCGTCGCGGCTCGACCGGCGCACCCCCGAGGGGGCCTTCCCGCCCTCGCCCAAGCATCGCTGGGTCGAGTTCGCGGTCACCGGGGTGCCCGCGGGCCGGACCTTCTACTACCGCCTCGTGGCCCGGACGCCGCAGGGGACCACCGCGAGCGCGACCCGCACCGAGGCGACCCTGGCCCCGCCGACCGCCATCACGTCGCCCCCGGTCGCCGTCGGCCGGGGCAGCGCAGCGGTGGGGGCGCGGCTCTACGCGCGCCGGCAGCGGACGACCTGGTGGTTCCAGTACGGCACCAGCCGCACGTTCGGCCGCCACACCCGCCCGGTCACCGTCTCCCCCCGCGCCCGGAGCATCGACGTGCGGGCGCTGCTCTCGGGACTGGCCCCCGGTCGCACCTACCACTACCGCGTGGTGGCCCAGAACCGCGCGGGGACCACCTACGGCATGCGCCAGACCCTCACGCCGCGCTGAACTTTCCCGTCACGTAACCCGGCCTTCAGGGTCTCCTCATGGGCGGCCGCGATGCTGCCCTCGTTCCCGCTGGCCGAGAGGAGACCCGATGACCCCGAGCACCCCCCGCGCCGAGCGCTCCGCCGGCCGCCTGCTCCGCCTGGTCACCGCGCAGGGCGCGGCCCCGGCCGAGCTCGTGGCCGACGTCGCCATCATGACGGCCGAGCCCCAGGGCGAGACCCCCGAGCGTGCGCTGGCCCGGATGATCCCGACCGTGCGGCGCCTGCCCGAGGCCGCCTGACCCGCCCGCGCGCGGGGCGCCACCGCCCCCGCGCGCGGTCTACCGGCGGGCGAGGGCGGTGCGGTGCGTCCGCGCGATCTGCCCGGCCCGCTCCGGCGGCACCCCGGCCTCGGAAGCCAGGTCGGGCCAGCGGCGGACGGCGGCCGTCACCTGATCCAGGATCTGCCCGGGCCGCGACGCGCCCAGGCCGGCGGTGCGGCCGGCGGCGTCCAGGTCCTCGCGCGTGAAGCCATCGCGCCGGCCGTTGACCGACATCTGGTGCTGCCCGGTCCACGGCGCTCCGGGCCGGTACGCGTAGGTGAGGTCGAAGGCGGGTGAGAGCGACCACCGCCCGTCGCGGTCCATCAGGAAGGCGATGTTCTTCACGTGGTCGTCCTGGTTGCGGGCGACGATGTTGAAGACCATGCGCCGGAACTGCTCCTCCAGGGCGTCCATGCCCAGCCCGAGGCGCCGGACGACCATGAGGGCCTGCTCGTATCCGGCCGCGCCGGCCTGGTTGTAGTCGAGGTGGGCGAGGGCGCCGAGCGACTGCATGTGCAGCTTGGCCGGGCCGCCGGGCCGGTCGAAGCGGCGGGTCATGAAGTGGTGCCGCCCCCCCTCCTCCAAGAGCCGGCACTCGCCCATCTCGATGCCGGCGGCCACGGCCATCCGGGCGTAGGCGAGCTCGATCAGCCCGTAGCCCTGGGGGTCGGCGAGCTCCCGGTCGGCGTTCCCGCTCACGCCGTCGAACTTGAGCAGCCAGTGCTCGAACCCCGGCGGGGTGTCGAGCTGCCCCGAGCGCACCTCCCCGGTGACGGGGTTCCAGGCGATCAGCGCCTTCGCGCGGGCGCCGCCGGCCGAGGTCCCGACCAGCAGGATGTCCCGCACGGCCGCCTCACGGCCCTCGCCGGCGAGGCTCCCCCGCAGGGCGCCCCGCTCCCCCAGCACCCGTGAGGCCAGGTCGACCAGGGCGGCCACGTCGATGGCCTTGGCCCGGCGGGTGCGGGGGCCCAGGGCCGGCCGGTACTCAAGCGCGCCCATCCCCCGGCGGCCGACGTAGCTGAGCCGCTCGACCGCGTCGAAGCTGTCCGGCGCGCGCCCCTGCTCGGCCAGCCACGCGTCGATGAGCGCCTGCCCGAACCGGTCCGGCAGCGAGTCGGCGAGCAGGCCGGGCAGGCCGTGGAAGGTCTCCGCGGCCAGGCCGGGGAACCGGTGGGGCCCGGCGCGGAGCGGCATCTTGAGCGGGGCGAGCTCGATGCCCGAGCGCAGGAACTCCGGGGCGTACTCGAACACCGCCGCGCGCTCGCCCGGCCGCATCGCGACCGCCCCGACCCGGGTGCCCCACAGGACGACCTCCGCCGCGCTCACCGCCCGCCCGGGCCCTCGCCCGCCGCATCGCCCGGCTCATCGCCCCATCGCCACCCGCCGGAGGGCGGCGCAGGCGGCGGTCCCGCCCGGTGCCGTGCCCGGCGGCGCGGCCGGCCGGCCCGGGCGACCTCCTCGAGCGGGCTCGGGAGGGGCTCGGGGACCGCGGCGTCCAGGCCCTGCAGGAGCTCCAGGGCGCGCAGGGTGCGCAGCAGGGTGGTGAGCTGCACGTCCTCGCCGGCCTCGAGGCGCTGCAGGCTCCGGCGGCTGATGCCGGCGCTCCGCGCCAGATCCGCCTGGCTCGTGTTGCGCTGCAGGCGAATCCGCTCGAGGCGTGCCCCCACCTCGCCCAGCACCGTCTCGTCGCTCAGCAGCCCGTCGAGTCGCATGGCCGGAATATAGCAACGCACAACGCGTCACATCAGACGCACAAAACCCGGAATCTGCACTTACGGCGTCATATCACGCGCGTTGGCGCGCTCTCCATCCGCCAGAGGCGGGGTCACAGCTCGCGCTCGGACACCAGCCCCAGGGCGAGCGCGGCCTCGGCCAGGCGCAGGCGCTTCTCGGCCTGGGGGGCGTCGGCCAGCCCGAAGGCGTTGAACAGGGTCCGCATGTGGGTCTTGACCGCCTCGATGGACAGGTGCAGGTCGGCGGCGATCTCGGGGTTGGTGGCGGGCCGGTTGAACTGGTTGCCCGCCTTGAGCGGCCGGCAGAGCGCCACCAGCACCCGGCGCTGGGCCGGGGTGACGTCCGCGGCGAGCGCGGGCGCCCGGCCGACCTCGGTGGCGGCGTCCTGGCCACGGGCGCGGGCCGGGTCGCGGAAGAGCACCGGCGTGTCGCCCACCAGCACCACGTCGCCGTCGTTCAGGCGCCGCCGGCCCTCGACCCGGGCGCCGTTCACGAACGTGCCGTTCCGCGACAGCCCGTCGTCCACCACGCTCCACTCGCCGCCCACGGGCTCCACCCGCGCGTGGGCGCGCGAGACCCGCGTGTCCCAGCCGATGACCAGGTCGGCCGCCTCGCCCCGGCCGATCAGCAGCCCCTCGCCCGGGAGCGGCCGGATCACCTGCCCGCCGTCGCGGTCGCGGAGCACCACGAACGGGGCGCCGGCCTCCTCGGCCTCGCCGATGCGCACCAGGTCGCCCGGCCGCCGCTCGCCGATCGTGCGGTTGGTCCCCACGCGCCCAGGCTACCGCTGCGGCCGGACACCGGCGCGGCGCGCCGCCTACCCCCGCCGCCGGGAGGGCCGCGCGATGCCGCCGCCGCGGGGCTCGCGACCGGCGAACGCCGAGACCTGGATGAGCTCGCCGTCCAGCTCGAGCGCGCTCCCGACCGGGCCGGGGGAGCCGATCATCACCGTCTGGCCGAGGCCCGCGCGCGCCGGGGCGCGGGTGCGGTGCGCGGCGGCGACCCGGGCCGGGAGCGCCTCCAGCGCGGCCTGGGGCGTGGCCGGCCCCCCCAGGTGCTCGAGGGCGTCGAGCAGGTAGCCGCGCAGCAGCCGCGGCCACAGCCGGGCGAACGCGTCGGGCCGGGAGACCAGGTCCATGCACACCGCCCGGCCGCCCAGCCCGAGGACCGTCCCGCACTGCCCCGGCTGGATCGGGAAGGCCGCGGCCATGCGGGCGAGCTCCTCGTGGCGGGAGCGGAAGGCGTCGGCGTGGGCCGCGGTGGGGGAGCGCACCCCGAGCAGGCGGTGGCGGTCGTCGACCTCGGCCCACACCGCGCCCTGGGCCGACCCCCGTGCCCATCCGGCGCCCGAGAGCGCCTCGGCCTTCCCCCGCCGCATCGAGGGACCGGGCATGTGATCGGCCGCCCAGAACGCCTCGGTGCGCGCCGACCACCGCCCGCGCTCGACGCAGCTCACGCTGACCGCGACCGCCGCCCGGGCCGGGACCAGCACGGCGACGTCGAGGATGCGGTCCTGCTTCGCCCCCGTGAGCTCCTCGCCCTCGTAGAGCAGCACCGGCTGGTCGAGGGGGTTCTCGACGACGAGGTCCGCCACCGATCCGGCATCGCTGACCTCGCGCACCACCAGGCCGAGGGCCAGGGCGTGCTCGAGGGCCAGGTAGCCGGCGCGCGGGGCGCGCCGGGGGAACAGCGGCAGCACGGTGACGCCCAGGTGGCTCAGGGCGTCGCCGGGCTGGGCGTGGAGCGCGATGGGGGCGTCGGGCACGGGGTCCTCCTGGGGGATGGGCTCGCCCCGGTCATCACCCCGCGGGGGGCGGCCCCTTACGGTCGCCCCGGAACCCTCGGCGCGGTCCATCCGCCAATAGCTCCCGGCCCGTCCGGCCCGGGCGCCGGGTGCCGCTAGGGTGGCGCCCGTCCGGTGCCGATACCGGTCCTCACGTGATGGTGCCCCACGCCCTCCCGCCGCCTCCCCCTGCGCGGATGCTCGTGTTCGCCCGCGAGCACCGGCTCGCGCCCAGCCGCCGCACCGTCCCGGCCGGCCGGCTGATCGCGCAGCTGCGGAACATCGGCGAGGACGACCACGACCTGGTCGTCCGCGACGCGGCCGGGCGGGTGCGGGCCACCACCGGCGTCGTGCGCCCGGGCGGCCTCGGCCGGCTCACCGTGCGCCTGGCCGCGGGCCGCTACGACCTGGTGTGCACCGTCGGCGGCCACGAGGCGCTGGGGATGCGGGTGGCCATCCGGGTGACGCGCCGGTGAGCGCGGCGGCCCGCCGGCGGATCGCGCGCCTGTGGTGGCGGGCCGGGTTCGGCGCCCGCCCGCGCGACCTCGACCGGCTGGAGCGCGGCGGGGTGGAGGGCGCCGTGGGCGAGCTGCTCGGCCCGGCGCGCGGGGCGCCGCTGGAGCGGGGACCCGCGCCCACGGTCGACGGCCGGCCGCTCGACCCGGTCAACGAGTGGGGCCACGACGTGGTCTGGTGGCTCGACCGCGCCGTGCGGGCCCGCCACCCGCTCGTCGAGCGCATGACGCTGAACTGGCACGACCACTTCGCCACCTCCAACGAGAAGGTGGGCGACGTCGCGCTGATGATGCGCCAGTACCACACCATCCGCCGGCACGCGCTGGGCCGCTTCCGCGACCTGGCGCGCGCCATGCTGGCCGACCACGCCATGCAGCGCTGGCTGGACCTGGCCGGCTCGACCAGGCGCTCACCGAACGAGAACTTCGCCCGGGAGCTGTTCGAGCTGTTCACCCTCGGGGCGGGCAACGGCTACACCGAGCGCGACGTGCGGGAGGCCGCGCGGGCGCTCACCGGCTTCACCTACGACTGGGACCGCGAGCGGTTCGGGTTCGACCCCGAGGAGCACGACGCCGGCACCAAGACGATCCTGGGCCGGCGCGGGCGCTTCGCCCCGCGCGACGTGGTCGACCTGGCGATCGACCACCCCGCGCACGCGCCCTACCTGTGCGGGCGCATCTGGGCGTACCTCACCCCCCGGCCCTGCCCGCCCGGGGTGATGCGGAGGATGGTGCGCGCGTACCGCGGCTCGGGCACGGCGGTGCGCCCGGTGCTCGAGATCGCGCTGCGCCACCATGCGGTGTCCGGCGACCTCGACGAGCCGGACCAGGTCAAGCCGCCGCTGGTCTACCTGGCCGGCATGCACCGGCTCACCGGGACCCCGGTGCGGGGCCTGCACTGGTCGTGGATCCTGGGGCAGATGGGGCAGCGCCCCTTCTACCCCCCCAGCGTGGCCGGTTGGGACCAGGACGCCGCGTGGCTGTCCACCGACACGATCCGCGCCCGGTTCCAGGCCGCCGCCGCCCTGGTCGAGGACGTCGTGGCCGAGGGCTCGGTGCCCGGCGGGCAGTCGGCCGCCCGGGCCCTGGCCGAGGCCTTCCGGGCGACCGGCGAGCCCTGGGTGAGCCCGCGCACGCGCCGGGCGCTCGAGCGCCACGCGCGGCGGTCGGTGGCCGGGCGCGACGAGCGCTGGGAGGTCCGCCACTACTACCCGGAGCGGCAGCGGGTGCTGCGCCACCTGCTCCTGGCCGGGCCGGACGCGCAGGTCTCCTGATGGGCGCCCGGGGCTGCGAGGAGTGGCGCATGACCCGCCGGGGCGCGCTCCTGCGCGGGGCGGGCCTGGTCGTGGCCGGTGCGGCCCTGGCCTCGATCCCCCCGGCGCGGATGCTCGAGGCCGCCGCCGCGCAGGCCGCCGAGTCGCCCGACGCGCCGATCCTGGTGTCGCTGTGCCTCGACGGCGGCAACGACGGCCTGAACACCCTCGTCCCGCTGCTCGACCCCCGCTACCGGGAGCTGCGGCGCCGGGTCGCGATCGCCCCCGAGACCACGCTGCCGCTCGCCGGGGTGGCCGAGTTCGGCTGGCACCCGAGCCTGGGGGGCCTGCGCACCCTGTACGACCGGGGCCAGGTCGCGGTGCTGCCGGCGGTCGACTTCACCGACCCGGACCAGTCCCACTTCACCTCCGCCGCCTATTGGCGCACCGGCATCGTCGGGCCCTCGCGCGACCGGACCGGGTGGCTCGGGCGACTGGTCGACCTGGTCGGCTCGCCCGACAACCCGCTGCAGGCGGTCTCGGTGAGCGACGGCCTGGACCCGGTGCTCCGCAGCCGCCGCCTGCCGGTCGCGAGCGTGGCCGACCCGGCCTCGTTCGCCTTCTGGATCCCCGGGGTGTGGGGCGAGTCGGCGTTCCTGCCCGCGTTCCGCGAGGCGTCGGGCGGGGTCGCGGGATCCGAGGCGCTCGGCGCCGCGCGGGCCGCCTACCGCAACGCCATCACCACCTCCGAGCGCCTGCGGCCGCTGCGGACCGACGACGACCACCCGCTCCCACCGGTGCCGGTGCCCTACCCGGACACCGACCTCGGCCGGTCCCTGCGCGGCCTCGCCCGCCTGATCGGCGCCGGCCTCGGCACCCGCGTCGCCGCGGTGCAGACCGGCGGCTTCGACACCCACGACGAGCAGCCCGCCGAGCACGCCCGCCTGCTCCGGGACCTGGGGGACAGCCTGCTGGCCTGGCAGGCCGACCTGGCCGCGCGCGGCCTGGCGCGCCGGGTGCTGACCCTGGTGTGGAGCGAGTTCGGCCGCCGGCCGGCCGACAACGAGTCGGAGGGCACCGACCACGGCGCCGGCGGCCTCGCGCTCGTGGTGGGGGAGCGGGCCAACGGCGGCATCCGCTCGGAGTTCCCCGGCCTGGCCCGGCTGGACGACGACGACAACCTGCTGGTCTCGACCGACTTCCGCACGGTGTACGCCACGCTGCTCGAGTCCTTCCTCGGGGTCGAGGCCGGTCGGGTGCTGCCGCGTTCGGGTCCCGGCCGCCTGGACCTGGTCCGCCCGGCCTGACCCGGCCGGCTCCCGGTGGTCGTTCGTGCGGCGCCTCGCCCGGCGAGGTGACACCATCCCGGCCGTGCCCGGCGCCCTCCGCTCCCGCCCGGTTCTCATCGCCGTCGGCGCCGGCCTGCTCGTGGTCGCGGCGGTCGTCGCGGTGCTCCTCGCCACGCGCGGGGGTCACGACGACCAGGCGGCGGGGCACGGCGGCCACGGCGGCGAGGCCGCGGCCATCAGCCCGGTGCGCTTCATCGACCTGATGATCCCGCACCACGAGGCGGCCATCGGGATGGCCGAGGACGCCCTGGCGCGAAGGACCGACCCCGACCTCAAGGGCATCGCCCTCGACGTCATCACCGCCCAGCGCTTCGAGATCGCCCAGATGCGCCGCATCCGCGAGCGCATCGCCGCCGGTGAGCCGGTGTACGCGCCGACGGCCGAGGACCTCGCCGCGATGGGGATGGGCCACGACCACGCCGCCATGGACGGCTCGGCGCCGTACGAGGTGGCCTGGGCCGAGATGATGATCCCCCACCACGCCGGCGCGCTGGTGCTCGCCCAGCGGGTGCTGGAGGGCGACCCGCCCGCCGACCTCGCGCGCCTCGCGCGCGGGATGCTCAGAAGCCAGGCCCAGGAGATCGGCCTGCTCGAGGCGCTCCGCCAGGAGCACCTCCCTCAGCCCGCCTGAGTCACCCGCGGCCGGGCACGGCGATGGGCCTCCGCCCGCCGCCCACGTGCTCGACCTGCAGCGTGGTGTGGCCGATCCCGAGCTCGCCCGCGAGCATCGCGCCGAGGCCGCGGCGCACGGCGTGGCAGTCGGCGTCGCGGGCCACCGTCACGTGGGCGGCGAGGGCCGGGAACCCGGAGGTGATCGTCCACACGTGCAGGTCGTGCACCTCGACCACCCCGGGGTGGGCGGCCATGCGGCGGCCGACCGCGTCGGCGTCGAGCCCTTCCGGGGCGGCCTCCAGCAGCACGTCCACCGACTCCTTCAGGACCCGCCACGAGCTCAGCAGGATGAGGACCCCGATCAGGATGCCCACCAGCGGATCCGCGTACAGCCACCCGGTGGTCATGATGAGCACCGCGGCCACGATGACCCCGACCGAGCCGAGCGCGTCCGCGCCCACGTGCAGCAGGGCCGCGCGGAGGTTGAGCGAGGTCCGCTCGCCCCGCATCAGGATCCGGCCCGCGGCCAGGTTCACCCCGAGCCCGGCGATCGCGATCACCAGCGTGGTCGCCCCGGCGACCGGCGGGGGATCCGCCAGCCGCCCGGCGGCCTCGACCAGGATCCAGATCGCGAGGGCGACGAGCGTGACCCCGTTCACCAGCGCGGCCAGGATCTCCGCCCGGCGCAGGCCGAAGGAGTGGCGCGGGGTGGACGGCCGCCGCGCGATGGTGACCGCCCCGAGGGCCAGCGCGAGCGCGAGGGCGTCGCCCAGCATGTGGCCCGCGTCGGCCAGCAGCGCCAGGCTTCCGCCCGCGAGCCCCCCGACCAGCTCGACCACGGCGAAGCCGCTGACGAGCGCGAGGGCGATGGCGAGCGGCCGGCGTACCCCGGACCCCGCCCCGCCCGCGTCGTGCCGGTGGTCGTGGCCCATGCCCATGCCCCCAGGGAACCATCCCGCCGGCTCCGGGGGCGAGCGCCTGACGGCATCCGTCAACGCCGGGGGAGGACGCGCGGCCCGCGGGCGGGGGTAACGTCCCTCTCCGGCTCCCGCGCCCGGCGGGCGCCCGGAGCACCCCAACCACGACGAAGAGGTGTGACATGCGGGTCGTGATCGTCGGCGGCGGGATGATCGGCATGACCCTCGCCCATCTCCTTCGGCGGCGCGGCCTGGAGCCGGTCGTGCTCGAGCGCATGCCCGCCGGCCACTACGTCCCCCGCGGCTACATGCTCGGCTTCCAGGGGTACGAGCCGCTGGAGGAGGTCGGGGTCTATGACGAGGTGCGCGCGGCCGGCCGGCCCATCGCCCCGCGCCCGGGCGCGGACCCCGTCGCGGTGGCCGTGCGCTTCGGCGCGCTCATCGAGGCGCTCCAGCGCGACCTGCCGATGCGCAACGAGCACACGGTCACCGGCCTCGCGCGTGACGCCGACGGCCGCGTGGTCGGCGTGGAGGTCGAGCACGCCGGGGGCGCCGAGACCATCGAGGCGGACCTGGTGGTGGCCTGCGACGGCGTCGGCTCGCCCACCCGGGCCATGGCCGGCCTGGAGGCCGAGATCGACCCCCTGCCCGAGGCGGCGCTGAGCTTCATGAGCCCGGCCAGGGCCGACTCCTCGTTCGCGATGGCCTACATGTCCGACGGAAGCCACATCGGGATGCTCTCCTGGAACGAGGGCTCGGCCGGCTGGCGCACCTGCGCCAAGTCCGGCGCCGAGGCCGCCCTCGCCCCCGGCCTGGACGCGGTCAAGGAGATGTGGGTGCGGCTCCTGCCCGCCTCGGAGTCGGCGGTGGCCGGGCTCACCTCCATCGACCAGGTCCGCTACTCAGAGCCCGCGCTGCTCCGCTGCCCGCGGTGGTGGGTGCCGGGCGTGGTCATCATCGGCGACGCCGCCCACTTCTTCGGCCCGGAGACCGGCGTGAGCTCGGGCATCGGGCTGGGCGACGCCCACGCGCTGTGTGAGGCGATCGTCCAGAACCGCAACGACCCGGACGCGGCCTGCGCGAGCTACGAGACCTGGCGCGCCCCGGTCGTGCGTCCGTACGAGGCCACCGACCCCGGACGCCAGCGCATCATGATGGCCGGCCAGATCCACCCGGCCCCCGGGGAGGAGTGGCCGCCCGCCGCCTGACGCCGATCAGCGGCGCCGACCGGACCTCCTCGGCCGCGCCACGAGCAGGAGGCGGCCGGAGGTCACCCGGACCTCGCCCCACTCGATGTCGCGGGCATGCCCCGCGGCACCGCCGAGCGCCTCCCGGTCGGCCGGATCCAGGTGGTCGCCGAGGGTGTGCAGCACGGCGCCCACGTATCCGCCGATCAGCCGCGGCACGGCCGGGCCGGGCGGTGCGGTGACCACGTCGGTGATCCGGCCCGCATGGAGCAGCTCCAGGCCGGCCGGTGCGAAGGCGCCGGCGTCGCCGGACGCGGGGGTCAGATCGACGACCGTCGCGCGCTCCGGGGGCCGCGCCGACTCGACCCGGTCCCAGATCCCGGGCCGGCCGAGCTCGTTGGCCGGGCGCAGGGCCATCGGGTCGGCGCGTTCGAGCAGGCAGAGCAGCCCGCGCGATCGCAGGAGCGCGCCGAAACGTCCCAGCGCGGCGCGCTGGTCGGCCGTGTGGTGCAGCGCCAGGGCGGCCCAGACCAGGTCGAACGCGCCCAGGGGCGTGAGGTCCCCGTCCAGGTCGAGCTGCCGCAGATCGACACGATCCGCCACGCCGCACCGCGCGGCGCGCTCGCCGGCCCGCGCGAGCATGACCGGCGAGCCGTCCACGCCCACCACCACGGCCGACCCGAACGTCTGCGCGAGCCGCGACGTGGCCACGCCCGGCCCGCAGCCCAGATCGGCGATCCGCCGGACATCGCCCGGGCGCCCGCCCAGCAGCTCGATGCATCGCGTCACCGCCCGGTCGGTCAGGCCGGCCGCAAGCTCACCCTCGACCTCGATCATGGCGGCGAACCGCTCGTCGCGGAACACGTCCGCCGGGCGGTGGCCATGGTGGCCGGGATGGGTCACGGCGCCCTCCGCGCGGGCGGTCCCGTGGGTGCCCTCACCCCGTTGCGAGGGTCTCCACGGGCGGGCAGGCGCAGACCAGGTTGCGGTCGCCGTAGGGGTGGTCGATGCGGCCCACCGGCGGCCAGTACTTGGCGGTGCGCAGGCCGGGCAGCGGATAGGCGGCCACCTCGCGCGGGTACGCGCGGTCCCACTCGTCGGCCGCCACGTCGTCGGCGGTGTGCGGCGCCCGCCTGAGCGGCGAGTCCTCCAGCGGCCACTCACCGGCCGCGACCCGGTCGATCTCGTCCCGGATGGCGATCATGGCGTCGCAGAAGCGGTCGAGCTCGGCGAGCGACTCCGACTCGGTCGGCTCCACCATGAGGGTCCCGGGAACCGGGAACGACATCGTGGGCGCGTGGAAGCCGTAGTCCATGAGGCGCTTGGCCACGTCGTCCACGCTCACGCCCGTCGCCTCCTTGATCGGCCTGAGATCGAGGATGCACTCGTGCGCCACCCGGCCGCGCGCCCCCGTGTAGAGCACCGGATAGTGCGGCGCGAGCCGGGCGGCCACGTAGTTGGCCGAGAGGATCGCCACCTCGGTCGCCCGGCGCAGCCCGTCGGCCCCCATCATCGCGATGTAGACCCAGGGGATGGGGAGGATGCCGGCGGAGCCCCAGGGGGCCGCGGAGATCGGCCCCACGCCGGTCGCCGGCCCCGCCTCGGCCACCATCGGGTGGTTGGGCAGGAACGGCGCCAGGTGCGCGCGCACCGCGACCGGCCCCACCCCGGGCCCGCCGCCGCCGTGGGGGATGCAGAACGTCTTGTGGAGGTTCAGGTGCGAGACGTCGGCTCCGAACCACCCGGGCTTCGCCAGCCCGACCAGGGCGTTCAGGTTGGCCCCGTCCACGTAGACCTGGCCGCCGTGGGCGTGGACCACGTCGCAGATCTCCCCGATGGCCTCCTCGAACACCCCGTGGGTGGAGGGGTAGGTGACCATCAGCGCGGCCAGGCGCGCGCCGGCCTGGCCGGCCTTCTCACGCAGGTCGCCCACGTCGACGTTCCCCTGCCGGTCGCACGCCACCACCGTGACCGACATCCCGGCCATGACCGCCGACGCGGCGTTGGTGCCGTGGGCCGAGCTCGGGATGAGGCAGACGGTGCGGTCTCCCTCGCCGCGGGAGCGGTGGTAGGCGCGGATGGCCAGCAGCCCGGCGAGCTCGCCCTGCGATCCGGCGTTCGGCTGCACCGACACCGCGTCATAGCCGGTCACCTCACACAGCGCGGCCTCCAGGCCGCGGATCATCTCCACGTAGCCCTCGGCCTGGTCGAGCGGCGCGAACGGGTGGATGCGCGCGAACTCCGGCCAGGTGACGGGGAGCATCTCGCTGGTGGCGTTCAGCTTCATCGTGCAGGAGCCGAGCGGGATCATCGTGCGGTCGAGGGCGAGGTCCCGGTCGGAGAGCCGCCGCAGGTACCGCAGCATCTCGTGCTCGGTGTGGTACCGGCCGAAGACCGGGTGGGTGAGCAGGTCCGCCTCCCGGGCGAGGGCCCCGGGGATGCCCGACGGCGCCCGGGGGTCCAGGTCCTCGACCGACGCCGCCACCCCGAAGGCCCGCCACACCCGCTCGACCACCTCGCGGGTGGTGGTCTCGTCCAGGGTGATCCCCACGGTGTCCGCGTCGGCCTCGAGCAGGTTCAGGCCCTCCTCGCGCGCGGCGGCAGAGACGGCGGCGGCCCGGCCGGGCACGCGGGCGCGCACGGTGTCGAACCAGGTCCCCGCCGCGATCTCCACCCCGGCCTCCCGAAGCCCCGTCGCGAGCACCGAGGTGAGCCGGGTGACCCGGGTGGCGATGCGCCGAAGGCCGGCCGGCCCGTGCCAGACCGCGTACATGCCGGCCATCACGGCCAGGAGCACCTGCGCGGTGCAGACGTTGCTGGTGGCCTTCTCGCGGCGGATGTGCTGCTCGCGGGTCTGGAGGGCCAGGCGCAGCGCCGGGCGGCCCCCGGCGTCCAGCGAGACCCCCACCAGCCGGCCCGGGAGCGCCCGGGCGTGGGCGTCGGCGGTGGCCAGGAACCCCGCGTGGGGCCCGCCGAAGCCCATCGGGACGCCGAACCGCTGCATGGAGCCGACGGCGATGTCGGCCCCCATGGCGGCGGGGGTGCGGGTCAGCACCATCGCCAGCGGGTCGGCCACCACGATCACCTGCCCGCCGGCCGCGTGCACCCGGGCGGCGACCGGGGTGAGGTCGCGCAGCGCCCCGGAGGACCCCGGGAAGGCCAGCAGCGCCCCGAACAGGCGCTCGGGCAGATCCCGCTCCGGGTCGCCGACGACCACCTCGATGCCGATCGGCTCGGCCCGGGTGGCGACCACCGCGATCGTCTGCGGGTGGCAGTCGCCGTCCACGAAGAACACGGCCGAGTCGCTGCGGGCCATGCGGCGCGCCATCGTCATCGCCTCGGCGGCCGCGGTGCCCTCATCGAGCAGCGACGCGTTGGCGAGCGGCAGGCCGGTGAGGTCGGCCACCAGGGTCTGGAAGTTCAGCAGCGCCTCCAGCCGCCCCTGCGAGATCTCCGGCTGGTAGGGGGTGTAGGCGGTGTACCAGGCCGGGTCCTCGAGCACGTTGCGCTGGACGACCGGCGGGGTCACGGTGTCGTGGTAGCCCAGGCCGATCAGGCTGGTCATGACCCGGTTGCGGTCCGCGAGCGCCCGCAGCCGGGACAGGGCCTCGACCTCGGTGAGCGGGCCCGGCAGGTCCAGGGGGCCGTCCAGGCGGATGGAGGCGGGCACCGCCTCGTCGATGAGCGCCGCGAGCCCCGCGGCGCCCGCGGCCTCGGCCATCCGCGCCACCTCGTCTGCCCCCGGACCGATGTGCCGATCGGCGAACTCGCCGTGGTGCTCCAGGTCGCTCAAGGGGGGGTGCGCGCTCGTCGTCACTCGGCCTCCAGGGCTCGGGCAGTTGGACGTCTGCGCCCCCGCTGTCCTGGTGCCTGAGAGCTGCACCCGGGCCTGCCCGGGCTTTCCCCGTCGGCGGGATGTCTGGGCATCCGCTCTCCAGCGTCACCGCGCCCCCCACGGTCCTGGTGCCTGAGAGGTTCCGGGGCGGTTGCTCCTTCGGCGCCGGCTCGAAGCCGGGCTCTCCCACGGCGGGCGATCGGTGCCGGGAGGGTACCAGCGGAGCCCGGACGGCCCGGGTCGGTCGGCCCCCTGAGCGCCGTCGCCCGACACTTCATCGTCGATTGACGATGGACGATGATCGAAGTCATGACCACCACCTCCGCCGGACCCGACCAGCTCGACCTCGCGCTCGCCATGGGCGCCAAGGCGCTCGCCCACCCCATGCGCGTGCGCATCCTCAGGCTGCTGCTGGCCCGCACCGAGTGCGTGTGCGGCGGCCTGGTCGACGAGCTCCCCCTCGCGCAGGCCACGGTGTCGCAGCATCTGAAGGTGCTCAAGGCCGCCGGCCTGGTCCGCGGTGAGGTGGACGGCCCCCGGACCCGCTACTGCGCGGACCGGGACGCGATCGCGCGCCTGCAGGGGCTGCTCGGCGCGCTCGGCCAGTAGGAGGAACTCCTGATGGGCGTCACCCGCACGGCCCCATCCCCTCCGTCCTCCGTGGTCGGGCGGCTGTCGGTGCTGGACCGGCTCCTTCCCGCGTGGATCGGCCTGGCGATGGTCGCCGGACTGGTGCTCGGCGCCCTGGTGCCCGGACTGGACGAGGGCCTGGATGATCTGCGGGTGGGGACGGTGTCGCTGCCCATCGCCCTCGGGCTCCTGCTGATGATGTACCCGGTTCTGGCACGGGTGCGGTACGAGGAGCTCGGCACGCTGCGCCGGGAGCGCGGCATGTTCGCGGTGTCGCTCGCGCTCAACTGGATCGTGGGACCCGCCGTCATGTTCGTCCTCGCCTGGGTGTTCCTGGCCGACCAGCCCGAGTACCGCACCGGGTTGATCCTCGTCGGGCTGGCTCGCTGCATCGCGATGGTGCTGGTCTGGAGCGACCTCGCCCGCGGCGACCGCGAGGCCACCGCCGTGCTGGTGGCGATCAACGCGCTCTTCCAGGTCGCGGCCTACGCCCTCCTGGCCTGGTTCTACCTCTCGATCCTGCCCGGCTGGCTCGGGCTCGACGCCGAGGGGGTCACGGTCGGCGTGTGGGAGGTCGCCCGCACGGTGCTCATCTTCCTGGGCATCCCGCTGGTGGCCGGCTACCTGACCCGGCGCATCGGGATCCGCCGGCGCGGCCGGCGGTGGTACGAGCAGACCTTCATCCCGCGCATCGCGCCGATCACCCTCTACGGGCTGCTCTTCACGATCGTGATGCTCTTCGCCATCCAGGGCGAGGCCATCACCGAGGCGCCCCTCGACGTGGTCCGGATCGCGCTGCCGCTGCTCGCCTACTTCGCCATCATGTTCGCGCTCGGCTTCGCCGCCGGGCGGGCGCTCGGCAGTGGGTACGCGCGCACCACCTCGATGGCGTTCACCGCCGCCAGCAACGACTTCGAGCTGGCCATCGCGGTGTCGGTGGGCGTGTTCGGGGCGGCGTCCGGGCAGGCCCTGGCCGGCGTCGTCGGCCCGCTCATCGAGGTGCCGGTCCTGGTCGGGCTCGTCTACGTGTCGCTCTGGCTCGGACGACGCTACTTCGCCGACGACCCGGCCATTCGCGCCCCCGCCGCTCCGCCTCCTGCCGGCACGCCCGCCCTCACCCGCTGATCCCCGTCCTCCTGTCCGAAGGGAGCCCCATGAGTGCCGTCCTCGAGGTGTTCGATCCGGCCATGTGCTGCTCGACCGGGGTCTGCGGCCCCGACGTGGACCCCGCCCTGGTCCGGTTCGCCCAGGACCTCGAATGGCTCGCCGCCCAGGGGGTCGAGGTGCGCCGGCACAACCTGGCCCACGAGCCGGCGGCGTTCGCGGGGCGGCCGGCGGTCGCCGCGGCGCTCAAGGACGGGATCGGGTGCCTGCCGATGGTGCTGGTCGACGGCGAGGAGGTCGCCCGGGGTGCCTACCCGGTCCGCGAGGAGCTCGCGCGTCGACTCGGCCTCTCCGGGCCGGCGCCGGGGGAGGCGCTCCCCGGGGCGCTGCTGGCCGAGCTCTGCGCGCTCGCCGCCGCGGTGGCGGCCGGATCCGAGCCGGCCTTCCGGCTGCACCTCGCCGCCGCGGGCTCGTCCGGGGCCAGCGCCGAACAGGTCCGGGTCGCGGTCGGGGCGGCCAGGAGCGTCGGCCGGGAGCTTCGCGACGCGGTGGACGCGGCGGTGACCGAGACCCTGGATGGTCCGCCGCCGGCCGAGCCCGCCGCCTCCCACCCGCTGCTCATCCTGCGCGAGGCCGGCGACGGCGCCTGCTGCGCGCCCGGCGAGGGCTCCTCATGCTGCTAGCCGGCGACCTGGCGCCGGTGATGCTCTTCACCGGCAAGGGCGGGCAGGGCAAGACGACCCTCGCATGCGCGACGGCGCTCGCCCTGGCCGACCGCGGCCGGCGGGTGCTGCTGGTCTCGACCGACCCGGCGTCGAACCTCTCGCAGGTGCTCGGCACCGAGGTGGGTCCCGAGCCCGCCCCGGTCCCCGGCGCGCCGGGCCTCCAGGCCTGCGACATCGACCCGGACCTGGCCGCGCGGGCCTACCGCGAGCGGGTGGTCGGGCCCTACCGGGGCGTGCTCCCCGAGCCCGCGGTGCGGAGCATCGAGGAGCAGCTCTCCGGGGCATGCACCCTGGAGGTCGCGGCGTTCGACGAGTTCGCCCGCCTGCTCGGCGATCCCGGGGCGACCGCGGGGCTCGACCACATCATCTTCGACACCGCCCCGACGGGCCACACGCTCCGCCTGCTGGCCCTCCCGGCCGCCTGGAGCGGCTACCTGGAGACGAGCCCCGGCGGGGCGTCCTGCCTTGGGCCGCTCGCGGGCCTGGAGCGCCAGCAGGCGACCTACCGGGCGGCGCTCGACGCGCTGCGCGACCCCGCGCGCACGCTCCTGGTGCTGGTCACCCGGCCCGATCCCGCGGGTGTCACGGAGGCCGAGCGCGCCCGGGCGGAGCTCGCCGCGGCGGGCCTGGGGAACCAGCGCCTGATGGTCAACGGCGTGTTCGTGCCCGAGGACCCCGACGACCCGCTCGCCCGGGCCATGGCCGCACGGGGCGCGGAGGCGCTCCGCGGGATGCCGGCCGGCCTGGCCGCGCTGCCGGTCGCCCCGGTGCCGCTGGTGGCCGAGGCGCCGGTGGGCCTGGCCGGCCTGCGCGCGCTCTCGGGCGGCGCCGTCGCCGACACGGCCCCCGCCGCGGTCCGCGCCCCCGACCTGCCCGGTCTGGCCGACCTGGTGGACCGCCTGGAGCCGGCCGGGCGCGGGGTGATCATGACGATGGGCAAGGGCGGGGTGGGCAAGACGACGCTCGCGGCCGCCATCGCGCTGGAGCTCGCGCGCCGGGGCCACCCGGTCACGCTGTCGACCACCGATCCCGCCGCCCATCTGGCCCTCGCCCTCGGCGGCGAGGTCCCCGAGGGGCTCACCCTGGGCCGCATCGACCCGGCGGCCGAGACCGCGGCGTACACCGCCGAGGTCCTGGCCGAGGCGGGCGCGGGCCTCGACCCGGCCGGACGCGCCCTGCTCGAGGAGGACCTCCGCTCGCCGTGCACCGAGGAGGTCGCGGTCTTCCGCGCCTTCGCGCGCACGGTCGCCGGCGGGGCCGAGGGGTTCGTGGTGCTCGACACCGCGCCCACCGGCCACACGCTGCTGCTGCTGGACGCCACCCAGGCCTACCACCGCGACGTGGAGCGCACGACCCGTGAGCTGCCCGAGCCGGTGCGCATGCTGCTCCCGCGGCTTCGCGACCCCGCGTTCACCCGCGTGCTCATCGTGACGCTCCCCGAGCCCACCCCGATCCAGGAGGCGACGCAGCTCGCCGGCGACCTCGAGCGCGCCGGGATCGCTCCGGCCGCCTGGGTCGTCAACCAGGCGCTGTGCGCGTCCGGCCCGACCGATCCCGTGCTCGCCGCGAGGGCCGGAGCCGAGGTCCCCCGCATCGCCGGGCTCGCCGCACGCGAGCCCGAGGTGGTCGTCGTGCCCTGGGCCCCGGCCCCGCCGGTCGGCGCCGACGGCCTCGCCGCACTGGTCCACCAGGCCGCATCCATGTCCTGACGTTTCCTGAGGAGGTTGTCATGAACGGTCCCGAGCGCCCCGAGGGCGGCGCGATCACCCATTGCGAGTGGTGCGGCGCCGACTACGAGGCCGACGGGCCGGCGCCGCCGGCGCGGGTCGCGCCGCGCCCGGCCCCGGCGCCGGCCGAGGCGGCCGAGCCTGCCACCCACTGCGAGTGGTGCGGGGCGGAGTACCCGGTCCCGGGGGGATGAGCGCTCCGGCGCCGTCCGCGCCGGCCCGGTATGAGGTCGAGGCCCGGATCGTGCGGCCGGGCCGGGCCGAGATCGCGGCGCGGGGGAGCCGGATCGCCTTCGACAGCTCCCCAGGTCCGCCTGAGGGCCTGCCCGGCCCGGCGGAGCTCCTGGCCGCTGCGTTCGCGGCCTGCCTGCTCAAGAACGTCGAGCGGTTCTCCGAGATCCTCGGCTTCCACCAGGACGGTGCCCGGGTGCACGTCGTGGTCGAGCGCCAGGAGCGCCCGCCCCGGTTCTCGCGGGTCGAGTACCGGCTGCACCTGCGCACCGACGAGCCGCCGCAGCGCGTCGCGCTCCTGGAGCGCAACCTGCGCCGGCACGGGACCGTCTACAACACCATCGCAGCGGCGTGCGTGGTGGAGGGGGAGGTGGTCGCGGAGCCCCCGGCCGGGTGAGGCGCCCCGGGTGGCGCCGCGCCCCGGGGGGCGCGGATCCGGTCGACTCAGGCCGGGCGCTTGAGGAAGAGCCGGTGGACGCCCTGATCGTGGAACGACACGGCCGCCGTGAGCTCCCAGCCCTGGGCGCCGAGCTCATCGAGCGGGTCCAGCCAGAGGGCCTCCGGGGCCAGGGGCTCATGCCACAGCGCACCCGTGACCCGTCCCGGCCGATCCGCGAAGGTGCGCGCGTCGATCTCC
>JALOLS010000011.1 GCA_025455865.1 Thermoleophilia bacterium | reverse complement strand
ACCGGCCGCGAGCGCCTCCCCCGGATCCCCACTCGGATCGGAAGAGCCCGATCACCGGCCCTTCGGGCAAGGCGCAGACCCCGGACGACAACGGACTTTCCCGCACCGGCGCCACGTGTTTCGGGCGGATGTTCCCGGGGTCGCGAACTGACAGCTTCGAAAGTGACGGACGACGCCCTGAAGCGATCGGCGCGATCGACATCATCCAGGGAATGTCGCCCTGACGAAGCGCATGACGTTCGTGATCCCCGGGGGGCGAGAAGGCACTCCGGGTGACGACGAGCTTCGACAGGTGGGGATCGAACGACGAACACGAGGGAAGGTGGCTGCCAATCGCACCCTTGGCACCGGTGCCTGCAGACGATGCCATCTCTCGAGACGGGCACGCCGGCCGCGTGATCGCGGCTCACACCACGACGCAGGGGGGCGGCCACCTTGCTGCCGAACGTCGGGTCGCACGGCGCACCTCGCGGCGACCATGACCCCCGGTGGTCCGCACGCCGGGTCGGGAGTACGCCGAGATGTCCGTCTTCGGGCGCAGCCTGACCCCCGGGGCTGACGTCATGTCCCGATCATGATGTCCCGGGAACCATTGGCAGAGGCGGGGTCCGTCCCTCGGGCGATCAGGACGCCGCGCGCGGCCGCCCTCGCGGGCATCGCCTTCTCTGTGCTCTTCATCGTCGCGCTCGTCCTCATCCGGACGGCTGTCCCCGCGGATCGCAATGCTCCGGGGGAGTTGCTCACCGACAGCTCACAGCGAGAGGCGGTGCTCTTCGCACTTGGCCTCGTGCCGTTCGCGGGTATCGCCTTCCTGTGGTTTGTCGGCGTGCTGCGCGACCGCGTCGGCGAAGCGGAGGACCGGTTCTTCGCGACGGCCTTCCTGGGGAGCGGGTTGCTGTTCGTGGGCGTGTTGTTCGTCGCTTCGGCCGTTGCGGCCGGCTTCATCGCAAGCGCTGGTGAGCACGGTGACGGCCTCCTCGCCTCCGGATCCTGGGGGGTCGGGCACCGCATCATCAACGAGCTGATCAATGTCTACGCGATGCGGATGGCCGCCGTGTTCACCCTCGCCACGTCGACGATCCTCGCTCGGACGAGGCTGGCGCCTCGATGGCTCGTCGCATCCGGGTACGCCGTCGCGGCGCTGCTCCTGCTGGCCGTCGATCTCCTCCCGTGGATTGCGCTGGTCTTCCCGGCCTGGGTGCTGGTCCTGAGCCTCTACGTGCTCATCAACAGCTTCACGAGGCGTCGGGTCGTCGACCCCGGCGAGCGTCCCGGGTCGTGACCATGAGCGGACGCCACGAGGCTGTCGTCGCCGTTGCGGTGACCGAGAGCGGCTTGCACCGAGCGGGCGTGCCACCGAGGAGGTGCATCCCAGCATGAGCTGGACAACACGCTTTCGGCGGCGCCAGAGCGTGCGCCAGAGCCTGTGGCTCGTTCCGCTGCTCGGCGCGTTGGCCGGGATACTCCTGGCGTGGGGTGCGGCGGAGGTGGGAGAGGACCTCGACATGCCCGCGGCCCTGACGTTCACGCCGTCGACCGCGTCCTCCCTCCTCTCGGCGATCCTCGGCGCCATGATCGGGCTCATCGGCTTCGTGGTGACCGTGACCGTTCTCCTGGTGCAGACGTCCACAAGCCAGTTCTCGGCGCGGTACATGCGGCTGGTGTATCGAGACCCCCTCCTGAAGGCGGTTCTGGCGGTCCTGGTCGGGACGTTCGCCTACTCGTTCGCGCTGCTTCGCCGTGTCGGCGAGACCGAATCCCCCGACCTCGGCGTCGTTCTGGTCTCCGGGCTCGTCCTCCTCGGCATCTTGCTCTTCCTGATCTTCTTCTCGCGTCTCCTGCAGCGGCTGCGGCCGGCGGCCGTCGCGGCCTCGGTCAGCGAGATCGGCGTGACGGCGTTCCTCGGCCTCGTGCAGCCGACCGCGACAGCCTCGACGTCGCTTGAGTGGCACTCCGCGGCCGCCCACATCGTTGAGAGCACACGCACCGGCACCATCCAGGCGGTCTCACTCGACGGTCTTGTGGGCTGGGCGCAGCAGCATGCGTGCACGCTCGTGTTCCGTCACGGGGTCGGGGATTTCGTCCACCCGCAAGCACCGCTTCTCGAGGTCCGGGGCTCGGCCCCGCCCCGCGATGCCGCTCGAACGCTGGAAGGCATGGTTGCCCTCGGGAAGGAGCGGACGATCGAGCAAGACCCGGCCTTCGCGATACGCGTCATGGTCGACGTCGCGAACCGTGCGCTCTCGGCCGCGATCAATGACCCGACCACTGCGGTCCAGGTGCTGGACTACGTCGAGGATGTGTTGCTGGTTGTCGGACGGAACGACTTCTCGGGCCGCGGGATCTTCTGCGATTCCGGCGGGATGCCAAGGGTCGTGCTCCCCTCCCGCGGCTGGGCGGACTACCTCGAACTCGGCGTGACCGAGATCCGCCAGTACGGCGCGAGCTCCATCCAGGTGGTGCGACGTCTGCGCGCCCTGCTCCTGCGCCTGCAGGACGCGGTGCGCCCGGAGCACCGCGCCGCCGTGGACGAGGAGCTGGCTCGGCTCGAAGCGACAGTGCGCGAGCGCTTTGGCGAAGGCGTCGATTCAGAGCGCGCGATGGCCCCCGACAAGCAGGGGATCGGGGGAGGCGGACATGCGGGCAGGTAGACGAACGGCGGTGCCTGGACCCGGCGGCGGCGGAGGAGCCGTCCACCTCGGCATCTTCCGCCGCCGGGATCCCCGCCGTTCGCGCGAGCCGGGCTGCAAACCGTCGCAGCCCGGCGGGTCGCTGAGTCTTGGGTTCTCCTGCGTGCCGCCGCCGCCCCGCCGCTCGCGGGCTTGTGCGTGCCTGCGCCCGCGACGATGGCCCAGGGGACGATCGTCGTCGGAGCCGGCGACCCGAGGCGACACCCCGCGAGCATCGCTTCGGCCCGGCACAGGCGTGAGCATGGACGGGCCTCGCCCAACGGCCGGCCGCGGCACGCCTTCACCCGGGCGACCCGGGCCGCCGGCCTCGGCGAGCCGGTGCCGCGCCTGCACGATCTGCGCCATGCCTACGCCTCGGCGCTCCTCGCCGCCGGGCTCACGGTGCACGCGGTGGCGGAGCTCCTCGGGCATGCCTCCCCGGCCCTGGTCATGGCCCGCCACGGCCACGCCTACGCCGAGGAGAAGGCGTCCTCGGCGATGGCCCTGGAGCGCCTGGTGGCTGCCTCGTGCTGATCCCCGGACCCTTGGGCCTGGGTCCATTCTGGGTCCAATCCGGCGTTCGGTGGCGGTTCCTGGCAACGGCCCCGGAACGCAGAAAACCCCGCAGGAGCGGGGCTTTCCGGTTGACCGATTGAGTAGCGCATACGGGATTTGAACCCGTGTTACCGCCGTGAGAGGGCGGCGTCCTAGGCCCCTAGACGAATGCGCCGAGATGAAGCTGTGATGCCTGCCAGACGGTGAGGGAGGCAAGCTGGGGGAGGAGGATTCGAACCCCCGCTACCGGGGCCAGAACCCGGCGTCCTACCGCTAGACGATCCCCCATCACCGGCCTGCGGCGGCGGCGAGGATAGCACAGCCCGCGCCGGCGGCCGCCTCCGGCCGGGACGCCGGTAGACTGCCCGCGCCGGTATCGACGACAGGGGGTGGGGCGGTGCGGATGGGGGTCGCGGGACTCGGACTGCTCGCCGCCGCCGCCCTGGTCGCCGGCTGCGGGGGCGGGGGCACGACCACGGTCACCGTGACCGGGACCACCGGCGCGACGACCGTGCCGCCGGCCACCGACCCGACGCCGACCACCCCGACCGCGCCGGCCACCGACACCGTCGCGACCGCGCCGACCGACTCGGTGGTCACCGCGCTCCCGCCGCCGCGGACCGACGCCGCGACGACCGCGCCGGCGCCGCCCCCGCCGCCGCCCTCCCCGGGCCCCCCGGCGCCCCCGCCGCCGCTCGTCCCGCGTCCCCCCGGGTTCCCCAACGGCGGCGAGGCCTTCCTGATCAGCCGCCTCGGCCCCGCCGTGCGGGAGCGCTGCACCCGCGAGCCCGTGCGTGACCGGAGCCGTGGCGCCATCGCCGGCGTGGTCTGCGAGACCCGCAGCGCGCTCGGCGCGAAGAGCTGGTACGAGCTCTTCCCGAGCGTGCGGGCGCTGGAGGCGTCCTACGCCCGCTACCGGAGCGCCCAGGACGTCCCCATCGGCGTCCGCAACTGCCCCAACGTCCGCCAGCCGCCGCTGCCGGGCGAGACCACCTGGTTCTACCGGCAGGAGCGGGACGACATCCAGGGCCGGGTCATGTGCTTCCGGGAGTCCGACGGCGACTACTGGCTCATCTGGACCCATGAGTCCCTGCGGGCGATGGGCTTCGCCACCGCGCGCCGGTACCTGTCGGCGAGCGTGTACTGGACCCGCCAGGGCAGCCTCACCGAGGCGCCCCGGTCCTGACCCGGGCCGTGGCTACGCCGCCGCCCGCTCCCAGTCGGAGTAGAGCCCGGCGTAGCGGCCGCCGCGGGCCATGAGGTCGTCGTGGGTGCCCTGCTCGGCCACGCGGCCGTCCTCGACCACCACGATGCGGTCGGCGCGCCGGATGGTCGAGAGGCGATGGGCGATCACGATGGCCGTGCGGCCCGCGAGCAGGGTGTCCAGGGCCTGCTCGATCCGCCGCTCCGAGCGCAGGTCGATCGACGAGGTGGCCTCGTCGAGGATGAGCAGGCGCGGGTCGGCCACCAGCGCGCGGGCGAACGAGAGGAGCTGCCGCTGCCCCGCCGAGAGCCGCGACCCGCGCTCCTGCACGTCGGTGTCGAGGCCGTCGGGCAGCGAGTCGACGAACTCCAGCGCCCCGACCATGCCGAGCGCCGCGCGCAGGTCCTCATCGGTGGCCCCGGGGCGGGCGAAGCGCAGGTTGTCGGCGATCGAGCCGCCGAACAGGTGCCCCTCCTGCGGGACGATCCCGAGCTGGGCGCGCAGTGAGGGGACCGACACCATGCGCAGGTCGTGGCCGTCCACCAGCACCCGGCCCTCGTCGGGGTCGTACAGGCGCGCGATGAGCTTGGCGAGAGTCGACTTGCCCGCGCCGGTCGGCCCCACGAGCGCGACGGTCTCGCCGGCCGCGATGTCGAGATCGACGTCGTGGAGCACGTACTCGCGCCCGTAGCCGAAGCTCACGCCCTCCAGGCGCACCGCCCCGGCGACCGGCGGCAGGTCCGGGGCGCCCGGGGCCGAGGTCAGCTCCGGCTCGGTCTCGAGCACCCCGAAGATCTTCTCCAGCGCCGCGACCGCCGACTGGAAGGTGTTGTAGAGCTGTGAGAGCTGCTGGATCGGGTCGAAGAAGGTGCCCAGGTACCCGATGAACGCGACCATCACGCCGACGGTGAGGTCCTCGTCGAGCACCCGGTTCCCGCCGTAGTAGAGGATCAGCGCGGTCCCGAGCGCGGCCAGGAGCTCGACGCCGGGGAAGTAGACCCCCGACACCCGCACCGTCTCCATGTTGGCCTCGCGGTAGTCCCGGTTGACCCGGATGAACTCGCGCCGGGCCTGGTCCTGGCGGCCGTGGCCCTGGACCACCCGGATGCCGGAGATGTTCTCCTGCAGGTGGCTCATCACGTCGGCCACCCGCTCCCGGGTGTGGCGGTAGGCGCGGGTCGAGCGCACCCGGAAGATCCCGGTCCCGAGCGCCAGGAGCGGGAAGATCGCGAACGCCGCGAGCGCCAGCTTCCAGTCGTACCAGAGCAGGATGCCCACGGCGCCGAGGAAGGTCAGGCCGTTGACCACCAGGGACGTCGCCCCGTCGGTGACCAGCATGTTCACCGCCTCGACGTCGTTGGTCAGGCGGCTGACGCTCCGGCCGGTGGGCTGGCGCTCGTGGTGGCCGAGCTCCAGGCCCATCATGTGGTCGAAGAGCTTCGTGCGCAGGTCCAGCAGCACCCGCTCGCCCACCCAGCCCGAGAGGTAGCTCTGCCAGTAGCCGGCGAGCCAGCCGACCAGCCCGGCGAGCACGAACACCACGACCACGGCCACCAGGACCGCCTCGTCCCCGGCCGTGATCCCCCGGTCGATCGCCACCTGGGCGAGCGCGGGCCCGGCCAGGCCGGTCAGCGCGACCATCACCATCAGGGCGATGGTGAGGATCGTGCGGGCGGCGTAGGGCCGGAAGTACGGCAGCAGCTTGCGGAACACCCGGCGCGGCACGCGGTTCGGGCGCACGTCGTCCGGGTCGCGCTCCACCGCCGGCCCGAGCACCCGCGAGGCGGGACCCTGCCCCGGGGGCCGCGTGCTCATGCCTCCCGCCCCACCAGGTCGGTGGGGCGGGCGAGGCCCTGGTCGTGGATCTCGCGGTACAGGGCGCTCATCGCGTACAGCTCGTCGTGGGTGCCGCGCGCGGCCGGCCGCCCGCCGTCGACCAGGACGATCTCGTCGGCCAGGGCGATGGTCGACAGGCGGTGGGCGATGATGATCGTGGTCCGCCCGGCCATGACCGCCCGGAGCGCATCGGAGATCTCGCGCTCGGTCGAGGCGTCGACCGACGCGGTGGCCTCGTCGAGCACCAGCACGCGCGGGTCGGTGACCACCGCCCGGGCGATCGCCAGGCGCTGGCGCTGGCCGCCCGAGAGGGTGTAGCCGCGCTCGCCGACCACCGTGTCGTAGCCCTCGGGGAGCGCGCGGATGAACGGGTCGGCCTGCGCCAGGCGCGCGGCGGCCAGCACCGCATCCTCCGCGGCCCCGGGGACGCCGTAGGCGATGTTGTCGCGGATGGTGGCCGAGAACAGGAACGGCTCCTGGCTCACCATCCCGACCGCCCGGCGCAGGTCGTCCAGTCGCAGGTCGCGAACGTCGGCGCCGTCCAGCAGCACCCGCCCGCCCTGCGGGTCGTAGTAGCGGGGGATGAGCTGGGTGAGCGTGCTCTTGCCCGATCCGGTGGCGCCGATCAGCGCGATGGTCCGCCCCGCGGGGATGTCGAGGTCGAAGCCGTCGAGCACCGGCCGATCGGGGTCGTATCCGAAGCGCACGCCCTCCAGGCGCACGTGCCCGCCGCCGGCGGGGAGCGGCCGCGCGTCGGGACGCTCGTCGAGGTCGGGCGTGGCGTCGAGCACCTCGAAGATGCGCTGTCCGCTCGCCACCGCGCGCTGGGCGTTGCCGACCAGCATCCCGATCGAGCGGAACGGCCACATCAGAAGGGTCAGGTAGAGGTAGAACTCGACGAACTCGCCCAGGCTCATGCTGCCCTCGATGGTGAGGACCCCCCCGACCAGGAGCACCACGGCCAGGCCGAGCACCGGCAGGAAGCCCATGAGCGGCTGGTAGAACGCCTGCAGGCGGTTGGCGTCCATCGAGCGCAGGAAGGCGGCGCGGGAGCGCTCGGCGAAGCGCTCACCCTGGGCGTCCTCCTGCCCGAACGCCTTGATGACCCGCACGCCGACGATGCTCTCCTCGGCCGTCTGGGTCATCTCACCGACCTTCTGCTGGGCGTCGACCAGCACCGGGTGGGAGCGCCGGGAGGACCGCGCGGCCACCGCGACCATCGCCGGCCCGATCAGGAGCGACAGCGCCGCGAGCAGCGGGTTGATCCAGAACAGGATCGCGCTCACCAGGACCAGGGTGAACGCGTGCATGAACAGGAAGATCAGCCCGTAGCCGAGGAAGAACCGCACGGTCTGCAGGTCGCTGGTCGCCCGCGACATCAGCTGGCCGACCGGCATGCGGTCGAAGTACGCGAACGACAGGCGTTGCAGGTGCCCGAACATGCGCTCCCGCAGGTCGAACTCGACCGCGAGCGACACCCATCCGGCCATGTAGCGGCGCACGAACGCCAGCCCGAAGCGGACGACGCCCACCACCACGACCGCGATGACGATCGGCGTCAGGGCGTCCTCCTGGCGGCCGGTCAGCACGTCGTCGATCACGCGGCCGGTCAGGTATGGCAGCGTGACGGTGCAGACCATGAGCCCCACCGCGGTCAGCGCGGTGAGGATGACGCGCCCGCGGTAGGGGCGCAGGAACGCGAGGAGGCGGATGAGCGTGCGCACGGCGGTGGGGGCGGGCGCGAGCGGGGGGGCGCCGTCAGGGCGCGGGGTGCCGGCGGCGGGCACGCCGGCCGGCCGGGTCGCGCTGGCCGTGCCCAACTGTAGCGAGGGCCGTGACCGCCACACGATCCTGCGGCTGCGGGCCGCGGTGGCGGTCCCGGGGGTGCGCGTGCTCGACCTGCACGCCGACCCCGACCACCACCGCGCGGTGCTCACCGCGGCCGGGCCCCCCGAGGCGCTGCTGGAGGCCATGGTGGCCCTGGCCCGCGCCGCGCGCGATGAGATCGACCTGGGCGCCCATGAGGGCATCCACCCCCGGGTGGGGGCCCTGGACGTGCTGCCGTTCGTGTTCACCGACCCGGCGGGCCGCGCCCTCGCGGTGGACCTCGCGCGCCGCGCCGCGGCGCGGATCGGCGCCGAGCTCGGCATCCCGTGCCTGCTCTACGGCGACGCCGCCGCCCGGCCCGGGCTCCGTCCCCGCGACTTCCGCCGGGGCGGCGCGGCGTGGCTGCACGAGGAGATCCGCGCCGGGCGCATCGTCCCCGACGCCGGTCCCCCGCGGGCGCACCCCACCGCCGGGGTCACGCTGGTCGGCGCCCGGCCCCCGCTCATCGCCTGGAACGTGTGGATGCCGGGGGCGACGGTGGACCAGGCCCGGGAGGTGGCCGCGCGGGTGCGCGAGGGCGGGACCGCGGGCCTGCCCGCCGTGCGGGCGCTCGGCCTGTGGTGCCCGGCCGCGGGCGTTGCGCAGGTCTCCGCCAATCTGGAAGACTTCCGGCGCACCCCGCCGGGGGCCCTGGTCGCCGCGGTGCGCCGGGAGGCCGGCCGCCTGGGGCTCCGCGCCGGTCCGAGCGAGCTCGTCGGGCTCGTCCCGGCCGCGGCGCTCGAGGGCGTCGCGCCGGCGGCGCTCGGGCTCCCGCGTCTGGTCCCCGGGCAGGTGCTCGAGGCACACCTGCCGGCGCTCCGCCGCCCGGCCTGACCCGGAGGGACCGCACCATCGCCAAGCGCCGCCGCCGCCGGCCCAACGCCGGCCCGCCCCCGGTGCGCAACCCGCGCGCCGAGGCCCGTCAGGCCGAGGAGGCCAAGGCCGCCCAGTCGGGGAAGAAGCCGGCCCCGCGGGGCAAGGGCGCCCCGGTCCGCCCCGGCTTCCGCAGCGTGCTCATCCGCGCGATGATCGCCTCGATCATCTTCTTCGTGTTCCTGATCCTGGTCGCGGGCGACTCGCCGGCGGCGGCCCTGCTGTTCACCGCGGGCCTGTTCGTGATCATGATCCCGGTCGGGATGATGCTCGATCGCCTGAGCCACCGCATGGCGCTGCGCCGCTGGGAGCGGCGGCGCGCCGGGAACGCGTAGGTGCCCTCGCGCGGCACGCGCGACGTGCTGCCCGCCGAGTCGCGGGTGCGCGCCCGCATCGAGGCGGCCGCGGCCCGGCTCATGGCCCGGTACGGCTTCGGGCGCATCACCACCCCCACCTTCGAGGAGACCGAGGTCTTCGTGCGCGGGGTGGGCACCTCCACCGACATCGTCCGCAAGGAGATGTACACCTTCACCGACCGGGGCGGGCGCAGCCTCACCCTGCGCCCGGAGGGCACCGCGCCGGTGGCCCGGGCGTTCGCCGAGCACGGCATGCACAAGCTGCCGGCCCCGGTGAAGCTCTGGTACCTCGCGCCCATGTTCCGCTTCGAGGCGCCCCAGTCGGGCCGCTTCCGGGAGCACTGGCAGGTCGGGGCGGAGGCCTTCGGATCCGAGGACCCGCTGCTGGACGCCGAGATGATCACGCTGCTTGCGGACCTCTACGCCGATCTCGGGGTCCCCGGGGTGCGCCTGCGCCTCTCGTCGCTCGGCGACCCGGCCACCCGCGGCCCCTACCGCGACCTGCTGGTCGCCCACGTCGAGGCGCGCGCGGCCGGCTTCGGGGAGGAGGAGCGGATGCGCCTGCGCGACAACCCGATGCGGCTGTTCGACTCCAAGGACCCCCACGTGCAGGAGGTCATGGCCGGCGCGCCGCGCCTCGCCGACCACCTGTCCGAGGAGGCCCGGGCGCACCACGACCGGGTGAAGGGCGCCCTGGACGCGCTCGGGATCGCCTACGAGGAGGATCCCACCCTGGTCCGCGGCCTGGACTACTACACCCGCACGGTGTTCGAGTTCACCTGCGACCGCCTGGGCGCCCAGAGCGGCATCGGCGGGGGCGGCCGGTACGACGGGCTGGTGGCCGACCTGGGCGGCCCGCCGACCCCCGGGGTGGGCTTCGGCACCGGGGTCGAGCGCATCACCCTGGCCCTGGAGGCGGCCGGCGCGGACGCCGACGGCGCGGTCGTCGACTGCTACCTGGCCGTGCCCGACCCGGCGCTCCGGCCCGGGCTCATGCCGCTCGTGCGGGAGCTTCGCCGCGCCGGGGTGCGCTGCGAGAGCGACCTGCGCGGGCGGGGCCTCAAGGCCATGCTCCGCCATGCCGCGGGCCTGGGCGCCCGCCTGTGCGTCATCGTCGGCCCACGCGAGCACCAGGAGGGGATGGCCACCGTGCGCGACATGCGAAGCGGGGAGCAGCACGAGGTGCCGCTCGGGCGGCTGGTGGAGCACGTGCGCGGGGCCGTGGCGTGATCGGCGCCGCGCGCTTTCGCACCCACACCGCCCACGGGGCGGCCGAGGTGGTCGGGCAGTCGGTGCGGGTGGCCGGCTGGGTCCACCGCCGGCGCGACCACGGCGGGCTGGTGTTCATCGACCTGCGCGACCGCTCCGGGATCCTGCAGTTGGTGTTCCACCCCGGGGAGGCCGGCGAGGCGCACGCGATCGCCGGCCGGCTGCACCTGGAGGACGTGGTCTCGGTGACCGGGCGGGTGGCCGCCCGCTCGGAGGAGACCGTCAACCCGCGCATCCCGACCGGCCGGGTCGAGCTCATGGTCGAGTCCATCGAGCGGCTCGCGGCCGCCGACCCGCTCCCGTTCTCGGTCGAGGACGAGGGCACCGAGCCCTCCGAGGAGCTGCGGCTGACCTACCGCTACCTCGACACCCGCCGGCCCCGGCGCCTCGCCGCGCTGGAGCTGCGCTCGCGGGTCATCTCGTCCATCCGCAGGGTGCTCGACGGTGAGGGCTTCCTGGAGGTCGAGACCCCCATGCTCACCCGCTCGACCCCGGAGGGCGCGCGCGACTTCCTGGTGCCCAGCCGCCTGCAGCGGGGCGAGTGGTACGCGCTGCCCCAGAGCCCGCAGCTGTTCAAGCAGCTGCTGATGGTCGGGGGGATCGAGCGCTACTACCAGATCGCCCGCTGCTTCCGCGACGAGGACCTGCGGGCCGACCGCCAGCCGGAGTTCACCCAGCTGGACCTCGAGGCGTCCTTCGTGGAGCCCGAGGACGTGCAGTCGCTGATCGAGTCGGTGCTCGAGGCGGCGTTCGCCTGTGCCGGGGTCGCCCTGCCGACGCCCTTCCCGCGCATGACCCATGCCGAGGCGATGGCCCGCTACGGGACCGACCGGCCGGACCTGCGCTTCGGCATGGAGATCACCGACTGGTCGGCGCGGGCGGCCGCATCGGGCTTCGGGGTCTTCGAGAAGGCGGTGGCCGCCGGCGGCGTGGTGCGCGGGCTGGTGGTGCCGGGCGCCGGGGCCGGGCTCTCGCGCAAGGACGGCGACGGCCTCATGGCCGAGGCGGTCGACCTCGGGGCGAAGGGCCTGGTCTGGGCCATCGTCACCGATGAGTGCGGCGTGCGCTCGCCCGTCGCCAGGTTCCTGGAGGGGCTGCCCGCCGACCTGGGCGCCGGCCCCGGCGACCTCATCGTGCTGGTCGCGGACGCCGAGGACGTGGCCCAGGGGGTCCTCGGCACGCTGCGCGGCCGGTACGCGATGCGCTGGGGCATGGTGGCCGACGGCTGGGCGCCCCTCTGGGTGACCGACTTCCCGCTGGTGGAGTGGAACGCCGACGAGCGCCGCTGGGACCCGCTGCACCATCCGTTCACCGCGCCGCACCCCGAGGACGTCGGCCTGCTGGCCACCGACCCCGGCCGGGTGCGCTCGGTCGCCTACGACGTGGTCATCAACGGCCTGGAGATCGGGGGCGGGAGCATCCGCATCCACGACCGCGACGTGCAGCAGGCGGCGTTCGCGGCCATCGGGATCGGGGCGGAGGAGGCCGAGGCCAAGTTCGGCTTCCTGCTGCGCGCGCTCCGCCTGGGCGCCCCGCCCCACGGGGGCATCGCCCTGGGCCTGGACCGCCTGGTGATGATCCTGGCCGGGATGAGCTCCATCCGGGACGTGATCGCCTTCCCCAAGACCGCGACCGGCCAGGACCCCCTGACCGGCGCCCCGTCCGACGTCGACCCGCGCCAGCTGCGGGAGCTCGGGGTGCGGCCGGCGGGCTGAGCCCGCATCCACCGACCGCCCGGGATCAGCCCGCCGCGCCCTCCACCCGCAGGGTCAGCGTGGCGTCGTAGCCCGTCGGCGCCCCGAGGCCGGTGAGGGCGGCCTCGCACGAGGCGGGCCCGAGGCCCGGGCGGTCGATGGTCACCTCGCCCTGCTCGCCCCCCTCGGCGGCGGCGACCGGGGCGCCGTCGCAGCTCACCTCGATCCGCACGCGCCCCGGGCGGCCGTCCAGCCCGGTGGGCCGCACGGTGAAGGTCACCCGCCGGCCGGGGCCGAGCAGGCCGAAGGGGAGCGTGCGCCGCTCGCCGGCGGCCACGATGCCGCTGCGCCGGATCTCCAGGCCCGGGGTGCCGTCGGGGAGCGTGGGCGGCGGGTCCTGGGGCGGGGGCGGGGCGGGCGGCACCGCGCGGGGGGCCGGACCGGTGGCCCGCCCGGTGAGGTCGCGCCGCAGCGCCCGCAGGACCCCGTCCCCGGGCGGGCGCAGCCAGCCGATGGCGTGGCTCGAACGCACGTGCAGCTGGACGTAGTCCTCGGCGAAGATCTCACCCACCGAGCGGGTCCAGCCGCGCGAGTAGTCGAAGGCCACCAGGCCCTGGCGCAGGCGCTCGCCCATCTTGCGGGCCGTCCACCAGCGCGGGGTGCCGTTCGGCTCGGGCAGGCCGCGGTGGTCCAGGGTGCGGTCGATGTGGTGGCCGTACTCGTGCAGGAGGACGTGCTCGACCGCGGGTCCGCTCCCGGCCGGGACGATGATCCGCGCCGGGAACCCGCCGTAGCAGCCGCCGGCCTCGTCGGCGCCGCAGGCGGCCCCCACCCGCCCCGGCGGGACGATGCGGATGGTGACGTCGCGGATCTCCTCGCCGTGCACGGCGTTGCGCATGACCCGGGCGTAGGCGGCCAGGTCGACGTTCGGCGCCTGCACGTCGAAGGTGATCGGGCGCCCCTCGCGGTCGCGCACCACGCGGGTGACCGCGGCGGCCGGCGCGGAGGACGCGACGACGCCGCAGACGGCGATGAGGGCGAGGGTCCGGCGCCGCACGACCGGACCAAAGCACGCCCCGGTCCCCCGCGCCAGCCCCTGCGGCCGGGCGGAACGCGGGTCCGGGCGGGTCAGGCCGAGCGGGCGACGTACGCCGTGGGCGGGCGCATGCGCTCGAGCACCACCACCGGCCCGTCCGGGGTGAGCAGCTCGACCACCAGGTGGCGGTCGGTGCGCCGCACCGAGGTGACCAGCGCGCTGGTGACCTCGCCGGTCAGCGACTCGACCACGCGGCCGACCATGCGTCGCTCGTTGGCCGAGAGCGCAGGCAGGCCGGGGGCGAGCGCGTAGGTGGGGGAGGGGGCGGGGATCAGCACGGGGAGGGCTCCGTCGGGGGAGGGTGTCCGGGTCGTCGTCGCTGTCCCCAGGGTCGCCCTCCGGCCGGCCCGCGGGAAGCGAAGGCGAGGATTTGCCCAGGCGGGCGCCCCCCGGCCACTCAAGCGCCGCGGCTCCGTTGCCGACTCACCGGGAGAGCGAGTAGCCTGGAGGTGCCCGACCTTGTTCGCGATCGGCTCAACGTCGTCCGAGCCAACACTTGTGACCGGGGATGCGGTGTCAGGGCCGGCTCATCGAGAGCCGTCCCGCCTGCAACCCACCTGCTGCTGCAGGCCCGGATCACCCGCCGACACGGCAAGGTGGGGCGCCACCACGCCCGCGGGAGGTGCCGGGTGAGCACCCTCCGCCGGACGGCCGGCGTCGCCGCGGCCGTCCTGGTCCTGGGCGCCGGCGCCGCCTCGACCGCGCTGTCCGCCCCGACCCTGAGCGCCGGCCAGACCGTTCAGCTCGACCGGGGCAGCCCGCCGGCCCTCCGCAAGGCGCTCGACGGGCGCCGCGCGGTGGTCGTGGCGTTCCTGCTCCCGGGGGCGGCCGACGACGACATGGTCACCGAGGAGCTGCGCCAGGTGCGCTCCCAGCCGGCGATGCGCCGCGGGGTGGCCTACTTCGTCTACCGGCTGGGCCAGGCCGCCCGGTTCGGCGACCTGCCCCAGTCGCTCGGGGTGACCCTCACCCCGTCGGTCGTGGTGATCGGGCGCAACCGCAAGCTCGTGCATCGCTTCTCGGGGCTCGTCGACGCCGCCGTGCTGCGTCAGTCCATCGCCGACGCCCGGAGCACCCCGCCCTCGTTCCGGCGGTAGGGATCACGCGCCGGGCGGGCCCGACTGCACCTCCTGGAGCATCTCGAGCCGGAAGGTGTCGAGATCGACGCCCGCGCGCGCCATCACGGCCTTCAGGTCCTCCCGCGCCACGAAGGCCTGCGCGGCCTCCGGCGAGGCGAAGGTGTGGATCACCACGACCGCCCGGGGGTCGGCCGGATCGCGCAGGACCGCCTGGTCCAGCACGCCGCCGGGGACCTGGATCGTCGGGGCGATCTCGTCGTAGACCGACTTCCAGGCGTCGTAGTCGCCGACGCGGTGGTGGATGGTCGCGGTGGTGCGCATTCTCGCCCTCCGGGTGGGGTTCCGACGGCAGCCTGCTCCGCATGCGCTTTCCTGTCGAATCGCGTATCCGGACCGGCCGCCGGGGCCCCGGGGCGCCCTTGATAACGTGCACCGGTGCCGCCCTACCCCCCCGAGGCAATGCGCCACCTCGCGTCCCCGGTGGGCGCCGGAGGCGTCGCCGCCCCGGACGCGGAGGGTGAGGCGGGGTCCACCGCCTGCGGCGACCTGGTGCGCATGCGCCTGCGGATCGCCGGCGGCCGGGTCCGCGAGGCGGGCTTCCTGGCCTTCGGATGCGGGGCGGCGACGGCCGCCGCGAGCGCCGCCTGCGCCCGCCTGACCGGCGCTCGGATCGACGACGCCCTCCGCCTCGGGGCCGCCGACCTCGACACGGACCTCGGGGGCCTGGGCCCGGACCGCGCCCACGGCCCCGACCTGGTCGCCGAGGCCGTCGCGCGGGCGCTCGAGCGCTGGCACTCCGATCGCCTGGGGGATCCCGGCATCCCGCTCGCCCGCCGCCGCGTCGCGGTGGCGATGAGCGGCGGGGTGGACAGCGCGGTGGCCGCGATGCTCCTGCGCGACGCGGGCTGGGACGTGGTGGGCGTGACCATGCGCCTGTGGCACGACCCGGCCGCGGCCGCGGCCGAGCGCTCCTGCTGCGCGCCCGAGACCGTGCGCCTGGCCCGCGCGTCGGCCCGGGCGCTCGGCATCCCGCACCTGACCCTCGACGCGGCCGAGCGCTTCCGCGCCGGCGTGGTCGAGGGCTTCATGGCCGGCTACCGGGCGGGCCGCACCCCGAACCCCTGCGTGACCTGCAATGGCGAGGTGCGCTTCCGGATCCTGGCCGAGGCCGCCGCCCTGGTCGGGGCGCGCGCCCTCGCCACCGGCCACTACGCCCGGGTCGCCCGCGGACCGGGCGGCCGCGCGGTCGTCGCCCGGGCCGCCGACCGGGGCAAGGACCAGAGCTACATGCTCGCCCGCCTCGCCGGGCCGGTCCTGGGCCGCCTGGTCTTCCCCCTCGGCGACCTGACCAAGGACGAGGTGCGCCGCCTGGCCGCGCGGGCCGCGCTGCCCGCCGCCGCCGCGGTGGAGAGCCAGGAGGTCTGCTTCGTCGGCGCCGACGGGTATGCGGCCTTCCTCGAGCGGCACGCGGGCCTGGCGCCCCGGCCCGGCCCCGTGCTCGACCTGGACGGCCGCGAGGTGGGGGTCCATCCCGGCTACTGGAACTTCACCGTCGGCCAGCGCCGGGGGGTGGGGGTGGCGGGCCCCGGGCCGCGCTACGTGGTGGCCACCGACCCCGGGCGGAACGCGGTCGTGGTCGGCCCCCGCGAGGCGCTCCGGGTGCGGGAGATCGCCCTGGAGGACGCCGCGGTGCACGACGCCATCGACGGGCCGCTCGAGGTCCGCGTGCGCCATCGCGGGCGGACCATCCGCGGCTGGGCCCGGCCCCGCGGGGGACGCGCCATCGCGGTGCGGCTGGAGGAGGACGCGGACGGGGTGGCCCCGGGCCAGACCGCCGCGCTGTACCGGGACGGCCGCCTGGTGGCGGCGGGGATCATCAGCGCGGGCGGCCTGCCCGGCGCGATCGAGCAGGAGGTCTGATGGACTGGTCGGACGTCGCCGACATCGCGCTCGCCATCTTCCTGGTGGCGGCGGGGGCGGGGCTCGCCTACGCGCTCTGGCGCCTGGGCAACCTGTTCCTGCAGCTCACCCGCTCGGTCGGGCAGATGACCGAGGAGACCGTGCCGATCCTCACCCGGGCCCAGACCACCGTCGACGAGGTCAACGCCAACCTGGGCCACGTGGACGAGATCATGCAGAGCGCGGTCGGGGCCACCAAGGGGGCCGAGAAGGCGGTGACCGAGGTCTCCAGCGCGGTCGGGGCCCCGGTGCGCAAGCTCTCGGGGATCTCGACCGCCACCAAGGAGGCGCTGAAGACCTTCAAGGCGCGCCGCGCGGCCGGCCGGCCGGACACCGACATCACCGCGTCGCGCCCGGTGGTGACGGTCGCCGGGCCGCCCCCGGCGGGCCCGGCCCCGGCCGCTCCGGCCGAGCCCCGGCACCGCCCCGAGAGCCCCTACCCGACCGGCCCGGCCGCCCCGCCCGCGGGCCCGCCCGCCGCCTGAGCCGGTCGTGCGGACCCTCCTGATCCTCGCCGGCGTGGGCGTCGCGTGGCTCTGGGGCCGCGAGCGCGACCCGCGCCGCTGGCCCGACCGGGTCCGCCGCGAGGCCGGGCGCCTGCGCCTCGACCTCGCCGAGGCCATCGAGGCCGGCCGGCAGGCCGACGAGCGGCGCGAGGAGGAGATCGCGAGGGAGATGGCCGACGCCCGGGCCGGCCGCACGCCGCGCCCGTGAGGGGCGCTACCCTGCTCCGGTCGGCCCGGCGAGAGGAGCGAGCATGATCCAGAACCCTGCCGTGGGGTCGCCCGAGTGACGCGCCCGCCCGTGGGCACCTCGGCGCTGGCCGCCCCGCCCGCGCTGGCGCCCGGCGCCGCGCTGGACCTCTACCGGGCCATGCTCACCGCCCGCTGGGCGGACATCCTCGAGATGGAGCTGGTCGACCGCGGCGAGGCGTTCTTCCACCTGTCGGGCTCCGGGCACGAGGCGTCGGCGGCCCTGGCCGCGCACCTCGGGCCCCGGGACTGGCTGCAGGTCCACTACCGCCAGAAGGGCCTGATGATCGCGCGGGGCATGACGTCCGAGGACCTCATGCACAACGTGCTGTGCACCGCGCGCTCGCAGTCGGCCGGGCGGCAGATGAGCGCCCACCCGAGCGCCCCGGACCTGCGCATCCTGTCCATCCCCGGCCCGGTCGGCAACGGCGCCCTGCACGCGGTGGGGGTGGCCCGGGAGGTGCTCCACGCCGAGGGCGCCCCGGTCGTCCTGTGCGCCGGCGGCGACGGGTCGAGCCAGCAGGGCGAGTTCCTCGAGGCCATCGCCGAGGCGGTCCGCTCCCACCTGCCGGTGCTCTTCTGGATCGAGGACAACGGGCTGGCCATCTCCACCCGCACCCGCGGCCAGACGCTCTACGACCTGCCCGGCGGCCCGGCCGCGGAGTTCCTCGGCCTGCCCGTGCACCGGGTCGACGGGCGCGACCCGCTGGCCGTCGACGCCGAGGCCGCGCGGCTCGTGCGGCAGGTGCGCGAGGGCCGCGGGCCGGCCTTGTGCGTGATGTCGGTGGAGCGGCTCTCCCACCACACGAACGCCGACGACGAGCGGGTGTACCGCCCGGCCGAGGAGCGCGAGCGGGCCCGGGAGGAGGGCGACCCGGTCCGCCGCCTGCGCGAGGACCTGCTGGCCGCCGGGGTGGGCGAGGACGCCCTCGCCGGGATCGAGGCCGAGGTCGAGGCCGAGGTGCGCGCGGCCGCCGAGCGCGCCCTGACCGCCCCGGACCCCGAGCCGGCGCTCACCGCGGTGCCGCCGCTTCCCGACCACATCCCCGCGCCGCCCGCCCCGGCCACCGACGCCCCGCTCACCATGCTCGAGGCCATGCGGGAGGTCCTGCGCGCCCACCTGGCCACCGACCCCCGGGTGAGCGTCTACGGCGAGGACATCGAGGACCCCAAGGGCGACGTCTTCGGCCTGACCCGCGGCCTGTCCACCGACTTCCCGGGCCGGGTCGCCAACTCGCCGCTGTCGGAGTCGACCATCGTCGGCGTCGCGGTCGGCCGCGCGCTGGCCGGCGGGCGGCCGGTCGCGTGTATGCAGTTCGCGGACTTCATGCCGCTCGCCTTCAACCAGATCATCACCGAGATGGCCACCATGTACTGGCGCACCGACGGCGGCTGGGACGCCGGGGTGGTGGTCATGGCGCCCTGCGGCGGCTACCGCCCGGGCCTCGGGCCGTGGCATGCGGCCACCCACGAGGCGGTGCTCGGGCACGTGCCCGGCATCGACGTGGTCATGCCGAGCACCGCCGCCGACGCGGCCGGCCTGCTGAACGCGGCGCTCGCGACCGGGCGCCCCACGGTCTTCCTGTACCCCAAGACCTGCCTGAACGACCCCACCCTCGCCGCCCCGCCGGCCTGCGTGGGGGAGGTGGTGCGCCCCGGCGCCGCTCGGGTGGTCGAGCACGGCGAGGACCTCACCATCGTGACCTGGGGCTCCACCGTGCGCGGCTGCCAGGCCGCGGTGCGGGCGCTCGCCTCGGCGGGGATCACCTGCGACCTCATCGACCTGCGCGCGATCTCGCCCTGGGACGCCGACGCCGTCGTGCAGAGCGCCCGGCGCACCGGGCGCCTGCTGGTCGCCCACGAGGACGCGCTCACCGGCGGCTTCGGCGCCGAGGTGGTCGCGACGGTGGCGGAGCGCGTGCCCGGGGTGGCGGTCCGCCGGGTGGCCCGGCCCGACACCCACGTGCCGTGCAACTACAACAACCAGATCGCCGTGCTCCCGTCGCTGCGCGACGTGCTCGAGGTGGCCGGCGAGATGCTCGGCCTCGACGTGCGCTTCACCGAGCCCCACGCCGAGGACGGCGTGCTGGTCATCGAGGCCGCGGGCTCCAGCCCGGCCGACCAGCAGGTGATGGTGCTGGAGTGGCTGGTCGGCGACGGCGACGAGGTCCGCGCCGGCGACATGATCGCCGAGTGCGAGGCCGACAAGGCCACCTTCGAGCTCCGGGCGCCGGCCACCGGGGTCATCGCCGGCCTCCACGCCGAGGCGGATCCCGTGCCGGTCGGCACCCCCATCGCCCGCATCACGCTGGCCGCGGGTGAGCAGGTGGCCCGCCGGCGCATCCCGGCCGAGCCGGTCCCCCACGTCGACCGGCGCACCGGCGCCCCGGCGCTGCCCGGCCGGCGGCGCGAGCAGGCCCCGGTCGAGCGCGCGCTGGTCGCCCTCGGGCGGCCGGTGTTCGTGCCCGGCGGGCGCGAGGTGTCCAGCGAGGAGCTCGCGGCCGGGTTCCCCGACCGCTCGGTCGAGGACATCCTGCGCCGCACCGGCATCCGCAGCCGGCGGTTCCTGGCCGAGGGCGAGACGATCACCGGCCTGGCCGCCGATGCGGCCCGCATGGCCCTGGACGAGGCCGGGCTGGACGTGGCCGACCTCGAGGCGATCTACGTCGCCACCGGCACGCCGCCGTCCATCAGCCCGAGCCTCGCCTGCCTGGTGCACCACCGCCTGGCCGAGGAGGGCACCGCGCGCGACGTCGCGGCGAGCGACATCCTGGCCGCCTGCTCCGGCTACCTCTACGCCCTGCAGGCCGCGTGGGACCTGTGCCAGCAGCGGCCCGAGGCGGCCGTCCTGGTCGTCACGGCCGAGGCCATGTCCCAGTACCTGGACCCCGGCGACTTCGACACGGCGGTGGTGTTCGGCGACGCCGCCACCGCCACGGTGGTCCGCGGCCCGGCGCGGCTGGAGGGGGCCTGGGGGCTCCTGCACCGGCCGCTGCTCGCCGCCCGCGGCGAGGACGGGCGCGTGCTCTCCCAGGGGATCGGCGGCACCTCGCCGGTCCACATGGACGGCCCCCGCGTCTACCAGTTCGCCGTGCGGGAGATGCTCCGGATGCTCGAGCGCGCCTGCGCGGACGAGGGGATCGCGGTCACCGACCTCGATCTGGTGGTCCCGCACCAGGCCAACGCCCGCATCATCGACGCCATCCGCGCCCGCTCCGGGCTCGGGCCCGAGCACTTCGTGGTCAACGTCGACCGCTGGGGCAACACCTCCTCCAGCACGATCCCGCTGGCCCTGGCCGAGCTCGCCGCGCGCGTGCCGGCGCCGTCCGGCCGGGTCGGCCTGGTGACCTTCGGCGCCGGCTTCACCTCGGCCTCGGCCATCCTCGATCTGGACCGGTGATCCGGGGGCCGCTGGTACCCTGCGCCGGGTGACCACCGCCGAGATCCGACGCCGGTTCCTGGACTACTTCACGTCCCGGGGCCACCTGGAGTTGCCCTCCGCGCCGCTCGTCCCCTACGAGGACGACGCGACCGTGCTGCTGACCATCGCCGGCATGCAGCCGCTCAAGCAGTTCTTCCTCGGCACCGCCGAGCCCCCGGCCCGGCGCATGGCGTCGTGCCAGAAGTGCTTCCGCACGCTGGACATCGACCAAGTGGGCCGGACGGCCCGCCACCTCACGTTCTTCGAGATGCTCGGCAACTTCTCGATCGGCGACTACTTCAAGGCCGACGCCATCCGCTTCGGCTTCGAGCTGTCCACCGAGGTCTACGGCTTCGACCCCGGCCAGATGTGGATCACCGTGTTCGAGGGCTCGCCCGGGGTGCCGCGCGACGAGGAGGCCATCGAGCGGTGGGTCGAGCTCGGCATCCCGCGCGAGCGGATCCAGGCGCTCGGCGAGGCCGACAACTTCTGGAAGGCCGGCCCCACCGGCCCCTGCGGCCCGAACTCCGAGCTGTACCTGGACCGGGGTCCCGCGTTCGGGCCCGACGGGGGGCCGGCGACCGGCACCGACCGCTTCCTGGAGTTCTGGAACCTGGTCTTCATGCAGTACGACCGGGCACCCGACGGCGCCCTCACGCCGCTCCCGGCGAAGAACATCGACACCGGCGCGGGGCTCGAGCGCATGGCGGCGATCCTGCAGGGCAAGGACTCGGTGTTCGAGACCGACGCCTTCACGCCGCTGATCGGCTGGGCCGAGGCCCGGACCGGCCGGCGCTCGGGCGAGGGTCCGCGGGTGGACCGCGCGCTGCGGGTCCTGGCCGATCACGGCCGGGCCATGACGTTCCTGGCCGCCGACGGCGTGCGCCCGGGCAACGAGGGCCGCGAGTACATCCTGCGGCGCATCGTGCGCCGGGCGGTGAGCGAGGGCGCCTCGATCGGCCTGGACCCCGAGGCCCTGCCGGGCCTGTGCGCGGTGGTGGCCGACCACTTCGGCGACGCCTACCCGGAGCTGGTCGAGCAGCGCGCCGCGGTCGAGGAGGCCATCGGGCTGGAGGCCGAGCAGTTCGCCCGCACCCTGCAGCAGGGCACGCGGCTGCTCGGCGAGGTCATCGCCCGCACGCCGGCCGGCGGGCAGGTGTCGGGGGCGGATGCCTTCCGCCTGCACGACACCTCGGGGTTCCCGCTCGACCTGACCCTCGACGCGGCCGAGGAGGCCGGCCTCAGCGTCGACGTCGAGGGCTTCGAGCGGCACATGGACGAGCAGCGGGCCCGCGCCCGGGCCGCCGCCCGCCGGGGGCTCGACGACGTGCGCCAGAAGGCCGAGGCGCTCGCGCTGGTCACCGAGCCCGCGGTGTTCGTGGGCTACGACGAGTGGGCGCTCCGCACCCGGCTGGTCGCCATGGAGCGCCTGGAGGGCGATGAGGCCCTCGCCAAGCTCGAGCGCTCGCCCTTCTACGCCGAGGGCGGCGGCCAGGTGTCCGACCACGGCACGATCCGGGGCGAGCACGGCACCGCGAAGGTCACCGACGTCTACCGCATCGGCGCCGACCAGGTGCTGCGCATCCGGATCGACGGCGACATCCGGCCGGGCCAGGAGGTCGAGGCCCGGGTCGACGCCGCGGCCCGCCGGGCGACCCAGGCCAACCACACCGCGACCCACGTCCTGAACTGGGCGCTCCGGGAGACGCTGGGCGCCGGCGTGCGGCAGGCCGGCTCCTACGTGGGACCGGACAAGCTGCGCTTCGACTTCACCCACCGCGGGCGGATCGAGCCCGATGCGCTCGAGCGCATCGAGGCGATGGTGAACGCCCGCGTGGCCGAGGACGCGCCGGTGCGCGCCACGATCATGTCCCGCGACGAGGCGCGCGACCGCGGGGCGATCGGCCTGTTCGAGGAGAAGTACGGCGAGGAGGTCCGGGTGCTCGCGACCGGGGACTTCTCCCAGGAGCTGTGCGGTGGCTGTCACGTCACGCGCACCGGCGAGATCGGCCCGTTCACCATCGTGGCCGAGCAGGGCACCGGCGCCTCCACCCGGCGCATCGAGGCGCTGACCGGCCTCGCGGCGTATGAGCACCACCGCCGGCGTGAGGCCGAGCTCGCCGAGGAGATCGCCAAGCGCGACCGGCGCATCCGCGAGCTCGAGGCCGAGGTCCGGCGGGCGCGCTCCGGACGGGTGGACGTGGGCGGCCTGGCCGCGGGCGCGGAGCGGGTGGACGGCGTGGGGGTGGTCGCCGCCGAGGTGGAGGCCGCCGACATGGACGAGCTCCTCGGGCTCTCGGACCGGGTGAAGCAGGCGGTCGGCCCGGACGCGGTGATCGTGCTCGGCGCCCGCGGCGAGGGCAAGGCCATGCTGGTCGCCAATCTGGGCCCGGACGCCGTGGGCGCCGGCCTCTCGGCCGCCCGGCTCCTGCGTGAGGTGGCGCCGCTGGTCGGCGGCAACGGTGGCGGCAAGGACGGCATGGCCCGCGCCGGCGGCAAGGACCCGGCCCGGCTGCCGGACGCGCTGGAGCGCGCCCGCGAGCTCATACGGTCCGCCCGCGGGTGAAGGTCCTCGCGCTCGACCACGGGCGCGCGCGGTGCGGGGTGGCGGTGAGCGACCCCTCCGGCACGCTCGCGCGCCCGCTCCCGGCCATCCTCCGGGTCGAGACGTCGGCCGGCGCCGCGGCGCTCGATGAGGTCATCGCCCGCGAGGCCCCCGAGCGGATCCTGGTCGGCGAGCCCCGCCTCATGTCGGGTGAGCGCGGGGCGCAGGCCCGGGCCGCCTCGGCGTTCGCCGGGCGCCTGCGGAGGCGCGCCGGGGTGCCGGTGGAGCTGGTGGACGAGCGGCTGACCACCGTGGAGGCCGGGCGGCGCCGCGACGAGGGGGGCGCCCGCGGCGACCTCGACTCGCTCGCGGCCTGCGTGCTGCTGCAGGGCTGGCTCCGGTCCGCCGGGGCGGACGGAGGCGGGGCGTGAGCCGCGACCGCGAGCGCCGCGCCCGGCCGCCGCGCGAGCACCACGCCCCGGCCGGCCGGACCCTCATCTGGCTCGGGCTGCTCCTCGTGCTGGTCATCGTCGGGGGCATCGCCGCCTTCGGCGGACGGCTGACCGGCGGGGACGACGCGGCCGGCGGCGCCACCCAGGGCCAGGCCGAGGCGACCGGGTCCGGGCCGGTCACCCAGGTGCTCTTCCGGGAGGGCCTGCGCCGCGAGGAGATGGCCCGGGTCCTGCAGCGCGAGACCGGGCTCTCCGCCCGGCGCTACCTGGAGCTCACCGCGCCCTCGCGTCGTGGCCAGCTCCTGGCCCGGACGACGCGGCCGACCTCGCTGGAGGGGTTCCTGTTCCCGGCCACCTACCCGGTCGCCGAGGGCGACTCGGTCGAGGACGTGGTCGACGCCCAGGTCGAGGCGTTCCGCCAGTACACCGCCGACATCGACTACTCATACGCCCGGAGGCGCAACCTCACGCGCTTCGACGTCCTGATCCTCGCCTCGATGATCGAGCGCGAGGCGAGCGACTCCCGGGAGCGGCGGATCATCGCGGGGGTCATGTACAACCGGCTGCGCGCCGGGATGCGCCTCGACATCGACGCCACCGTGCAGTACGCGCTCGGGGAGTGGAAGCCGGAGCTCACCGCGAGCGACCTGGACATCGACTCGCCCTACAACACCCGCAAGTTCCCCGGCCTGCCGCCCGGGCCCATCTGCAACCCGGGCGAGGACTCGATCCGCGCCGCCGCGCGGCCCATCGCCACCGACTTCCTCTACTACGTGGCCCGGGCCGACGGCACCGACCGCCACTACTTCGCCCGCACGCCGGCCGAGTTCGAGCAGGCGGTGGCCCGGGCCCGCGCGAACGCCGGTGGCTGACCCCCGGCCCTGGCCGGACGCCGCCACGCGGCTGGCCGCGGTGATCGGCTGGCCGGTCGGCCACTCGCTCTCGCCCGCGATGCACAACGCGGCGTTCCGGGCGCTCGGGCTGAACTGGGCCTACCTCGCGCTGCCCGTGCCGCCCGACCGGGTGGTCGAGTCGGTCCGCGGCCTGGCCGGCGCCGGGTGCGGGGGCCTGAACGTGACGATCCCCCACAAGGTCGCGGTGCTCGGGGCCTGCAGCGCGGTGTCGCCCGCGGTGGCGGCGATCGGGGCGGCCAACACCCTGGTGCCGGACGGTGCGGGGGGCTTCCGGGCCGACAACACCGACGCGGCCGGGTTCCTGCGGGCGCTGGACGAGTGCGCGCCGCTCCACCTCGACGGCGCCGAGGTGCTGCTGGTCGGGGCGGGCGGGGCCGCCCGGGCGGTGGCCTTCGCCCTGCGCGGGCGCGGCGCGCGTGTGCGGGTGGCCAACCGCACGCCGGCGCGGGCGGCGGAGCTCGGGGACCCGGTGGGGTTCTCGCCCGCCGACCTCGACCGCGCGGCGGGCCGGGCGGCGCTGGTGGTCAACGCCACCTCGCTGGGGCTCGGGCGCGACGACGCCCCGCCGGAGCTCCCGCTCGCCGGCCTGGGCCCGGGTCAGGTGGCCTACGACCTGGTCTACCGCCCGGGCGGCACCCCGTGGCTGGCCGCCTGCGCCGCCCGCGGCGCCCGCACGGTGGACGGGCTGGAGATGCTGCTGCACCAGGGGGCGGCGGCGTTCGCCCAGTGGACCGGGGCGGAGCCGCCGCTGGCGGCGATGCGCGCCGGTCTCGCAGTCCGAACCTGACCTACGGTAAAGCCGCAATTCCTCCAGGCGCCGTGGGAAGCCTGTAGCCTTGCCGTTGGAGGTGGCGGGCCAGCTTCCCGCGATCACCGTTCCCCGCCACCGGGGGAGTCGTATGGGTGAGCAGGGGCTGTTCCGCGGCGGTGGCGAGTTCCAGCGTGAGCTCCGGGCCCGGGTGAAGGCGGAGCTGACGCCGCGGCGCCTCCGCGCCGGGGCGTGGCGCTTCTCGCTGAAGGCGGCCACGATGCTCACCTGGGGCATCGGGTCGTACCTGGCGCTCGTGCTGTGGGCCAGCGAGCCCTGGCAGTTCGCGCTGCTGTCGGTGTCGCTCGGCTTCGCCCTGGCCGGCATCGCCTTCTCGATCGGCCACGACGCCAACCACGGCGCGGCCCCCGGCGGCCGGCGGGTGAACGACACCCTCGGGCTCGTGTTCGACCTGATCGGGGCGAGCTCGTACGTGTGGAAGGCCAAGCACAACCACGCCCACCACTCGTTCACCAACGTGGTCGGGGCCGACACCGACATCGAGCAGATGCCGCTGGCGCGCCTGGCCCCGGACCAGCCCCGCCGGCGGATCCACCGCTGGCAGCACATCTACATGTGGCCCCTGTACGGCATGTACACCATCAAGCACCACCTGATCGGCGACATCGTGCCGGTGGTGCAGGGGCGCTCGGGGATGAGCCGCCTCGAGCGGCCGCGCGGCTGGCAGCTCGTGCTCTACGTGGGGGGCAAGGTCGTGTTCTGGGGCTGGGCCCTCGCCCTGCCGCTGCTCCTGCACCCCTGGTGGGGCGTCCTGCTGTGCTTCCTGCTGGTGAGCTGGGTGCTCGGTGTGACCCTCGCGGTGGTCTTCCAGCTGGCCCACTGCGTGGAGGAGGCCGAGTTCACGTCGGTGGACGCGCTGCGGGAGGGCCCGCGGCGGGACTGGGCCCTGCACCAGGTCGAGACCACGGTCGACTTCGCGCCCAGCAGCCGGCTGCTGCGGTGGTACCTGGGCGGGCTGAACTTCCAGGTGGAGCACCATCTGATGCCGAAGGTCTGCCACGTCCACTACGCCCGCATCAGCCCGATCGTGCGGGAGCTGTGCGAGAAGCACGGCGTGCGCCACAACGTGCAGCCGAACATGGCGTTCGCGCTCCGGTCCCACGGGCGCTGGCTGCGGCGGATGGGTGAGGCGCCGGTGGTCCCCGCCGCCGGGTAGCGATCAAGGGCGGGACCGGGCGCGTCGATGCGGTAGGGGACCTCCCTGCCGCAGAGGCGTGCCCGTGCCCCTGTTCCCCAAGCGACCTGCCGCCGCGCCGCCCGCGCCCGGCGCCCCCGCCCGCCCGGCGCCGCCGGGCCCGGTGCGGGCCGCCCCGTCCGGGGCGGCGCCGCCGCCGAACGTGCGCCCCGCGCGCCCGCCGGTCTCGGCCACCCGGGGCCGGGCGCTCCCGCCGCCCAAGGGGGAGCGGCTCGGCGAGGTCCTGGTCCAGATGGGGGCGCTCTCGCGTCGCGACCTGGCCATCGGCCTGCACCGCGCCCAGGCCTCGGGCCGGCGCCTCGGCGACGTGCTGCTCGAGGCCCGGCGGATCACCCAGGAGCAGCTCACCCAGGCCGTCGCCCGCCAGCACGGGATCGCCATCCTGGACCTCTCGGCCGGGGTGGACCCGGCGGCGATCGGGTTGGTCGACGAGCGCACGGCCCGCCGCTACGGCGCGGTGCCGGTGCGCACCGACCCCGACGGCCACCTGGTGGTGGCGATGTCGGACCCCGCCAACGTCTTCGCCATCGACGACCTGCGGATCCTCACCGGCCGCGAGATCCGCCCCGCGCTCGCCTCGCCCGAGGAGATCCACGGCCTGCTCGGGCGCACCGCCCGGATCGACGACATGGTCGCCGACATCATCGAGGAGTCCGGCGAGGACGGGCCCGGCCTCGATGAGCTCGCCGGCGACATCAGCCAGGACCAGGACGACGCCCCGGTGGTCCGGCTGGTCAACTCGGTGATCGCCCGGGCGGTGGACGAGCGGGCGAGCGACGTGCACTTCGAGCCGCAGGCCGGCGAGCTGGTCGTCCGCTACCGGGTGGACGGCGTCCTGCGGCCGGTGACCTCGGTGCCGCTCCGCCTCACCAGCGGCGTGGTCAGCCGCATCAAGATCATGAGCGACCTGGACATCGCCGAGAAGCGCGTGCCCCAGGACGGGCGCGTGGGGCTCACCGTCGGCGGCCGCCAGCTCGACCTGCGGGTGGCGACGCTCCCCACGGTGTACGGCGAGAAGATCGTGATCCGGGTGCTCGACAAGAGCAACGTCCTGCTGCGCCTGCCCGACCTCGGCTTCACGCCCGACGTCCTCCAGGCGTTCGAGGGGGCCTACCGGCGCCCCTACGGCGCGGTGCTGGTGACCGGGCCGACCGGGTCGGGCAAGTCGACCACCCTGTATGCCGCCCTGAACCAGCTGAACTCCTCCGACAAGAACATCATCACCGTGGAGGACCCGGTCGAGTACCGGCTGGCCGGCATCAACCAGGTGCAGGTCAACCAGCGTGCGGGCCTCACGTTCGCCGCCGGCCTGCGCTCGATCCTGCGCTCGGACCCCGACATCGTGATGATCGGCGAGGTGCGCGACCGGGAGACGGCCCAGATCGCCGTCGAGGCCGCCCTGACCGGCCACATGGTGCTCGCCACCATCCACACCAACGACGCGGCGAGCACGCTGACCCGCCTCACCGAGATGGGGGTCGAGCCGTTCCTCTCGGCGAGCGCGATCGCCGGCATCCTGGCCCAGCGCCTGGCCCGCAAGCTCTGCCCCCACTGCCGCGAGCAGGTGCAGGTGCGCCATTCGGTGCTCCATGAGGCGGTCCCGGGGGTGACCCTCCCGCCGGGGCTCCCCGACCCGGTCATCGTGCACCGGGCGGCCGGGTGCCCGCGCTGCCAGGGCTCCGGCTACCGCGGCCGCATCGGCGTGTTCGAGATGCTGGTGATGACCGAGCCGGTCCGCCAGCTCGTGCTCCGCGGGGCGAGCGCCGAGGAGATCACCAACGCGGCCGTGCGCGGCGGGATGCACCGCCTGCGCGAGGACGGCCTGCGCAAGGTGCTCCTCGGCCACACGACCCTGGAAGAGCTCGCCCGCACCGTCGCGTAGCCCGCGCGGCGCCCGCTTCAGCGGGAGGGCGGGCCGGTCGATAGGGATGGGGAGCCCGGGGCGCGTGCCCGTGACCCGGGTGTGCCCGTTCCAGCCACGCCCGACGGAGGGGCAGTGGTCGACTTCGCCGACCTGATCAAGACCGTGCTCGAGCGCGGGGCCAGCGACCTCCACCTCGCGGTGGGCTCGCCCCCGATCATCCGGGTCAACGGCCAGCTCGTGCGCCTCGACGCGCCGGTGCTGCGCCCGCAGGACACCCGCGAGCTCGTCTACGGCATCCTCACCCAGGACCAGCGCCAGAAGCTCGAGAACAACCTCGAGCTGGACTTCTCCTACGCGGTGCCCGCCCGGGCGCGCTTCCGCGTGAACGCCTACTACCAGCGCGCGTCGCTGGGGGCGGCGCTCCGGACGGTGCCGACCGCGCTGAAGAGCCTCGATGAGCTCCGCCTGCCCCGCTCGCTGCACGAGTGGACCACCAGGCCCCGCGGCCTGGTGCTGGTGACCGGGCCGACCGGCTCGGGCAAGTCGACCACCCTCGCCGCCCTGATCGACGAGATCAACACCACCCGGGCGTGCCACATCATGACCATCGAGGACCCGATCGAGTTCCTCCACCGCCACAAGCGGTCGATGGTCAACCAGCGCGAGGTGGGGGCCGACACCCATGGCTTCGCCGAGGCCCTGCGCAGCGTGCTGCGCCAGGACCCCGACGTGATCCTGGTCGGCGAGATGCGCGACCTGGAGACCATGCAGATCGCGCTGACCGCGGCCGAGACCGGCCACCTGGTGTTCGCGACGCTCCACACCTCCGACGCCGCCCAGGCGATCGACCGGGTGATCGACGTCTTCCCGCCCCACCAGCAGCAGCAGATCCGCATCATGCTCTCCAACGCGCTCCAGGGCATCTGCTGCCAGCAGCTCCTGCCCACCCTGCAGCACGGCCGGGTGGTGGCGGCCGAGGTGCTGATGCCCACGCCGGCGGTGCGCAACCTGATCCGCGAGGGCAAGACCCACCAGATCTACTCGGTCATGCAGACCGGATCGCAGTACGGCATGCAGACGCTCGACTCGGCCCTGGCGTCGCTGGTGCGCCAGGGGGCCCTGAGCCTGCAGCTGGCCCTGGAGCGGGCCTCCAGCCCCGATGAGCTGCGCGGGCTGCTCGGGATGCCCAAGCCCCAGGCCGCCGCCGCGCAGGCGTCCACCCGGAGGGCGAGTTGAGCACCCAGACCTTCACCTACCGGGCGCTCGACCGCTCGGGCTCCACCGCGGTCGGGGAGATCAACGGCGAGACCAAGGCCGCCGCCGCGGCGCAGCTGCGCCTGCGCGGGCTCACGGTGGTCGACCTCGACCGCAAGGCCACCGCGCCGACGGTCGAGGAGATCATGCAGCGCTTCACCCGGGTGAAGTCGCGCAGCCTCACCGTCATGGCCCGCCAGCTCGCCACGATGGTCTCGTCCGGCCTCTCGCTCCTGCGCGCGCTCTACGTGCTCGAGGAGCAGACCGAGAGCGCCAAGCTCAAGACCGTGATCAGCGAGGTGCGCCAGGACGTCGAGGCGGGCCTCGCGCTCTCCCAGGCGATGGGCAAGCACCCCGCGGTGTTCGGGGACCTGTTCGTCGCGATGGTGCAGGCCGGCGAGGCCGGCGGCAAGCTCGAGGAGACCCTCGAGCGGGTCGCCAACCAGCTGGAGAAGGACGACCACCTGCGGCGCACGGTGCGCTCGGCGATGGTCTACCCGATCCTCATCGCATCGTTCGCGGTCGCCGTGCTCATCGGCATGGTCATCTGGCTCATCCCGATCTTCGCGGGCATGTACCGGGACCTCGGCGGGCAGCTTCCCAGCCTCACCCGCGCGATGATCACCGTCTCGGACGCCATGCGCGGCTACTGGTACGTCTTCCTGATCGCCCCGTTCGTGATCATCTTCCTGTTCCGCAAGTGGAAGAACTCCTACCGCGGCCGCTACATCTGGGACTCGATCAAGCTGCGCTTCCCGTTCCGGATCGGCGAGATCGTCCGCAAGATCGCCGTCGCCCGCTTCGCCCGGACCCTCGGGACCCTCACCTCCTCGGGCGTGCCGATCCTCCAGGCCCTGGAGATCACCGCCCGCACGGCCGGCAACCGCGTGGTCAGCGACCCGATGGAGGAGGTGACCGAGCGGGTCAAGGAGGGCCAGCCCCTCGCCACCCCGCTCGCGCGCACCGGCGTCTTCCCGGTCATGGTCACCCAGATGGTCGCGGTGGGCGAGGAGACCGGCTCGCTCGACAAGATGCTGCACAAGCTGGCCGACTTCTACGACGACGAGGTCTCGGCCATGCTGAAGGCGCTGACCTCGATCCTCGAGCCGGTGATGATGATCCTGGTCGGCGTGGTGGTGGGCATCGTCGTGGTGTCGATGTACCTGCCGCTCTTCAAGATCTACGAGCTCGTGCAGTAGGGGGGCGTCCAGGCCCACCCCGGCGACGGGCCGGCACTCGTGCGGGTGCACGACGAGGGGTTCGGCCACCACGCCCGCGCGGCGGCCTCGCGCCGGCCCGGGAGCGGGCCCCGGGCGCACGCCTGGTGCGGGCGTCGTTCGTGGACGTGGACCTGCCGCCCTGCGCAGGAATCGCCTGCATCGGGGAGGTCCTGGGCTCCGCGTTCGATCCGCGCGCCGGCCGTGAGGCGCTCCGCGCGTTCCTGGGTCCGGGTGCTGTGCCGGTACGGCGACCTGCGGCTCCCGCGGGGGTCTGCGGCCTTCCCGGCGCGGCCGTCGTGAACGTCCCGCCAGGCCGCTCGGCCGACGGGCTAGCCTCCGGCGCATGACCCACTCACATCATCCCGTCGTCCTCGCCGGCTTCGACGACCACGAGGCCGGCCGGCGCGCGCTCGACCGCGCCATCGCCGAGACCCGGGCGCGCCAGGGGCGCCTGGTGGTGTTCATGGTCGCCCAGATGCCGCTCGACCCGACCGACCCGCGCTTCTTCTCCACGCCGGCCGACTTCGACTCGATGCCGCGGGAGCTCCACCCCCCTGAGTTCCTGGAGCCGGTCATCGCCTCGGCCCGGGAACGGGTGCACGAGGCGGGGGTGCCGGTCGAGCTCAGGTGGGCGGCCGGGGAGCCGGGGGCGTCCATCGTCGAGGCGGCCGAGGGCCTCGGCGCCGAGCTCATCGTGGTCGGCCACCACCACCACTCGTTCCTGCAGAAGCTGGTCGGGCAGGACGTGGGCGGCGAGGTGAAGGCCGCGGCGCCGTGCGAGGTCCTCGTCGTCGACTGAGCGGGGCCGCCCCGGGCTCAGCCGGCGGTCTCGGCCACCCGCTCCAGCGCGAGGTCCATCACCCGGTCGGGCTGGGCCCCGCTCACCAGCAGGCGGCCGTCGAACACGAACGCCGGCACCGCGCTGATCCCGGCCCGCTGCGCGTGGGCGGTCGCGGCGTCGACCGGGGCCCGCAGGAGGCCGGCCTCGACCTCGGCCCGGGCCTCGGCGGCGTCCAGGCCGCAGTCGGCCAGGCACGCCTCGAGCACGGCCCAGTCGCCGATGTCGCGGCCGTCGGTCCAGTAGGCGTCCATGATCCGCTCGTGGACCGGGTCGTGGGCCCCGTGGCCCCGGGCCCACTCGGTCACCTCGAGTGCCCGCCGGCTGTTCGGGACGACCTCCGGATGGGGGTTGTAGACGAGCCCGGACTCCTCGGTCATGCGCCGCACGTCCTCGGCCATCCGCTCGCCGTAGCGGCGGATGAGGTCGGCGCGCGGGATGCCCTCGGGCGGGTACTCCGGGTGCAGGTCATACGGCAGCCACTCCACGACGCAGCCCCGGGACTCCAGATACCGGGCACGCGCCCGCCCGACGTTGCAGAACGGGCAGACGTAGTCGCTCCAGACCGTGACGTGGACCCCGCTCACGCCGGGGATCGTAGCCTGCGGCCCCGCTGCGGCCCTCAGGCGGTGATCGCGCCCAGCTCGGCCGGCGGCCCGAAGCGGTTCACCACCGCCGAGGGCACGATGAACTCGCGGTAGGGCAGGTTGCGCTCGAGGTCGCGGTGCTCGAAGGCGAGGATCTCGTCCTCGGGGATGTCGACGACCAGGGTGCGCGTGCCCGGGCCCTGCTGGGCGCTCGGCCGGCTCTCGAGCCAGACCCCCTCCCAGTACTCGCGTGCCGCGCAGTTCCAGCCGTGCGCGTCGTGGAAGCCCTCGTGAAGGATCTGGTCGGCGTGGTGGGTCACATGGAAGAGCCGCATCCCGGGCCTCCTCTCCGGTCCGTCAGGCCTGGTATCGGCCTCCGTTCACAGGAAAGTTACATTGTGGGACGGATGCGGTCATCCGGGAGCACGCGGATCCGGGAACCGCGCCGGCCGGTCAGGCCTCCCCGGCGAGCACGGCCGCGCCGACCACCCCGGCGCGGTTCTCGAGGGTGGCGATCCTGAGCGGCACCCGGACGTCCGCCTCGAGGTGGGGCAGCCAGTCGTGGGCCCGCTTGGAGACGCCGCCGCCGAGGATCACCAGGTCCGGCCACAGGAGGGCCTGGTAGGCGTTCACGCAGCGGGCCACCCGCTTGGCCCACTTCGACCAGGAGAGGCCCTCGCGCTCCCGCGCCGACGCCGACGCGCGCGCCTCGGCCTCGTGGCGGCCGACGATCATGTGCCCGAGCTCGGTGTTCGGGACCAGGCGCCCGTCGACGAAGAGCGCCGAGCCGATCCCGGTACCCAGGGTGAGCATGAGGACGGTGCCCCGCAGGCCCGCGCCGGCCCCGAAGCGCATCTCGGCCAGGCCGGCCACGTCGGCGTCGTTTCCGAGCGCCACCGGCCGGCCGGCGTGCTCGGCCAGGAAGGCGGCGCCGTCGATCTCGGTCCAGCCGGCGTCGAGGTTGGCCGCGCTCCGGATGCGCCCGGCGACCACCGGCCCCGGGAAGCCCACGCCGACCGGCAGGTCCCGCGCCTCGTCGCCGAGCATCGCGATGAGCCGCCCCACCACCGGCCCCATGTCCTTGGGCCGGCCGCCCTTCGGCGTGGGGATGCGCACGCGGTCGGTGACCAGCTCCCCGGTGGTCAGGTCGGCCACCGCGGCCTTCATCCCGGTGCCCCCGATGTCGATCCCCACTGCGCGGGCGGGCCGGCGTGCGCGCTTCGTCCCCATCCCTGCCTCCTCCTCGACGACCCCGGCACGGTACCGCCTGGGGGCGGGGCCCCGACACGACGCCGGCCCCGCCCCCCGGGTGGGGGACGGGGCCGGGTCGGGGCTGCTCAGCCGGACGGGGTCAGTGGCCGCCGCCCTCCGGGACCTCGGCGTGCTCGGTGGCGAAGAGGCCCACCGCGCCCTTGGTCGCGTTGGTGAAGTCGTGGGTGACGAAGGGGTAGACACCCTCCTCATCGAGGCGGAACTCGGCCACCGCGCCCTGGGAGGCGGAGAGGTTCAGGGTCTGGTTGCCGATCGCCAGGTTCTCGGGGTGGATGCCGTCGATCCAGGCCCGGTCGAAGATCGTGCCGACGACGTGGAAGGCGCTCCAGGTGTTCGGGCCGGCGGCGAGCACGAAGGCGCGGATGCGCTCGCCCTTCTTCACCCGGATCGGGGTGTCCTTGTACTGGCCGGCGTAGCCGTTGAAGGCGACGACGTCGGGCTCGACGTTCATCAGCTTGGTGTTGTCGGCCGGGGTGCCCGGGGTGTCGGAGACGTAGAAGTCGCTCTGGACGAACGCGAGCTCACGGTCGACCGGGGGCAGGCCCTCCTTGGGCTCCACGATGATCATGCCGTACATGCCGTTGGCGATGTGGTGGACGACCGGCGCGGTGCCGCAGTGGTACATGAAGACGCCGGGGGTCGTGACCTTGAAGGAGAAGGTGAAGCGCTCGCCCGGCTTGACGTTGCGGAACGCGCGGTTGGGCGCGATCCGGGCGGCGTGGAAGTCGATCGAGTGCTCGATCGACCCCTTGTTGACGATGGTCGCCTCGACGGTGTCGCCGACCCGCACCCGGATGACCGGACCGGGGACCCTGGGCCCGAACGTCCACAGCTTCACCACCTTGCCCGGGGCGATCTCGAAGTTCTTCTCGAGCATGTCCATCGAGACCCGGTGCACCCGCTGGTCCTCATAGGCCGGGGCGTCGGCGGTCTGGGTGTTCTTGGGCGCGTCCGGCACCGTGGCCTCGGCCGCGGTCGTGTGCGCCGCGGCGGTGTGCGTCGCCGGGGCGGCGGCGACCACCTGGACCGGGGCGGCGGCGTCGGAGTCGCCGCCGCGCGGGATCGCGACGCCGAGCGCGATCCCCGCCGCGGCGACGCTCCCGACCACGAGGCCGGCGATCGCGGCGCGGCGGGGGCGGCGGGAGGAAGAGTCGCGGGAAGCCATGGTTCGGTCGCCTCCTGGCCGGTGGGGGCCCGGCCGGTTGGTTATTCCGTCTAAGAGCAGAATAACCATCGGCCGGCGTTGTTCCATACCAACGCAGAAGAATGTGTCGGGTGACCCCGGTTCCCCGGCCGATCGTCCCGGCGGCGGCGTCTGCCCGGTGCCGGCTACTCGATGCGGACGGTCCGGTCGCCGCCGGGCGGCGGGCAGACCAGCGGCCCGTAGGGCGAGTCCGAGACACACGCCGACCAGATCGGCGATGCGTTCACCACGGCCATCGCCGCCGGTGCGCGCCCGGGCGCCGGGCGCGCGCGTGGGGTCCGGGGCCCGGGCGCGGTGGTCGGCACCACGGGGGCCCCGCCGCCGGTCCGGGGGCGGCGGGCGGCGGGCGCCGGGCGCCCGGTGGCCGGGCGCGCCGGCCGGGGCAGGACGCGCAGGGAACGGCCGCGCACGGCCCAGGCGGCGCGGCCGTCGCGGGCGAGCGCCAGCCGCAGCGCGCGCAGGCGCAGGCGGGCCGGCACCTGGAAGGTCACGTGCACGAGCGCCTCGCCGCCCGCCGGGACCACCGCCCCGGCGAGCGGCGGCCGGGCCAGGTCGACGGGCCAGGGCGCGAACCCCTCGCCGGATGAGGCGATCATCCGCGCCCCCGCGTCGGCGGGCACGCGGACGGGCCGCTCGCCGGGGTTGCGCAGGCGCAGATCCACGACCGCGTAGCGCCAGCGGAAGTTGGGCCGCTCGAGGGCCCGCTCCGCGCGCGCGCCGTCGACCACGCGAAGCAGCGTGACGGCCAGGCGCCCGCCGTCGGAGGTCCGCACCGACTGCGTGGTCGCGCCGCCGCCGGGCGCCCCGACGCCGAGGGCGAGGACGGCGGCCGCGAGCAGCGCGCGGCGGGCCCGGCTCACCCGCTCATCCCAGGGCGGCTCGGTCGGCCACCAGCACCGCCTCCCGGGGGGCCACGCGTCCGGCGGGGATCGCGGGGTCGCCGTCCAGCAGGCGCCGCAGCACGGGCGCCTTGCCCGCCCCGACCGCCAGCCACAGCACCAGGCGCGCGGCGCCCAGGGCCGGGTAGGTCAGGGTCATCCTCCGGTGGCCCCGGTAGGGGCCGGTGGTCGCACACCAGCGATCCCCGACGGTGAGGACGGGGTCGCCGGGCACCAGCGAGGCGGTGTGCCCGTCGTCGCCGAGCCCCAGGTGCACGACGTCCGGCGCCCCGCCGGACAGCATGCGGACCTCCTCGCCGTAGGCGCGCGCCGCCGCATCGAGATCGGCCGCGCCGACCGGCATGGGGTGGAGGTTCCCGGGCGGGAGCGGCGCGCCGGTGAGCGCCTCCCGCAGGCCGGTCAGGTTCCGGTCGGGGTCGCCGTCCGGCGCCACCCGCTCGTCGACCTGCACCACGTGGACCGCCGCCCAGGGGAGGGCCTCGGCGGCCAGGAGCCCGAGCATGGCCCAGGGGGTGCGCCCGCCCGACACCGCGAGCACCGCCTGCCCCCGCGCCGCCACCGCCGCGCGCAGCGCCGCCGCGACGACCCCGGCCCCGTCGCGGGCGGCCGCCCCGGCGTCGTCGGAGACCCGCATCTGGATTCCCGCACGGTCCGCCAATCCGACCCTCGCTCCCGGAATGGGCGCCGGGAGCCTAGCCCGCGCCACCGGCTAGCGTGCGCCGCACGGTGTCGATGGTGGGAGGACCGATGGAGCTCGGCATGGTCGGTCTCGGGCGGATGGGTGCGAACATGACGCGCCGGATCATCCGCGCCGGGCACACGGTGGTGGTCAGCGACATGAGCCCCGACGCCGTCGCGGCGATCGCCCGCGAGGGCGCGCTCGGCGCGGTGGACGCCCGTGACCTGGTCGCGCGGCTGACGCCCCCCCGGGCGGTCTGGCTCATGCTCCCCGCGGCGGTCACCGACCGGGTGCTGGACGACTACGCCGCGATCCTCGATCCCGGCGACATCCTCATCGACGGCGGGAACTCCGACCACCGCCACGACGCCCCCCGGGGCGAGCGCCTGGCGGCGAAGGGGATCGGCTACGTGGACGTCGGGGTGAGCGGCGGCGTGTGGGGCCTCGAGCGCGGCTACTGCATGATGGTCGGCGGCCGCGACGAGGACGTCGACCACCTGGTCCCGGTGCTCGACGCGCTCGCGCCGGGCGTGGGGAGCGCCCCCCGCACCCCCGGCCGCGAGGGCCCGCCCGCGGCCGAGGAGCAGGGCTGGCTCCACTGCGGCGGCCACGGGGCCGGCCACTTCGTGAAGATGGTCCACAACGGCATCGAGTACGGGCTCATGGCCGCCTATGCCGAGGGCCTGAACCTGCTGCACGGCCAGGCCCGGGCCGCGGCCGGGCCCGACGACGCCGAGACCGCCCCCCGCGACCCCGACGCCCCGGACTATCCGGTCGACGTCGCGGCGGTGGCCGAGGTCTGGCGCCGGGGGAGCGTGATCTCGTCGTGGCTGCTGGATCTGACCGCCGCCTCGCTGGTGGGCGATCCGGACCTCGCCGGCTACGAGGGCCGGGTCTCCGACTCGGGCGAGGGCCGCTGGACGGTCATCTCGGCCGTGCAGTCGGGCGTCCCGGCGCCGGTGCTGGCCACCGCGCTCTTCTCCCGGTTCACCTCGCGCGGGGCGGCGGGGTTCGGGGACCGCGTGCTCTCGGCCATGCGCCACGGCTTCGGCGGCCACGACGAGCGTCCCCCGGAGCACTCGGGCGCCGGGTGAGCCGGGGCGTCCGGTCCGGCCCGGCGCGATGATCCGGGGGCGGCCGCGGTCCGGCCGCCCACCATCGAGCGGGAGGGGAAGATGAGCACCCAGGACCCGGCACCGGCGGGCGAGGGGCAGGAGGGCGGGCGGCAGGTCGTCGCCTTCACCCTCGGCCGCGACGAGTATGCGGTGCCGATCACCCAGGTGCAGGAGATCATCCGCTACTCGGCGCCGCGCTCCATGCCCGGCGCGCCCGCCGGGGTGGAGGGGGTCATCAACCTGCGCGGGCGGATCATCCCGGTCATGAACCTGCGGGCGTCGCTCGGGGCGGCCGGCGAGCTGGGCGACCAGGCGAAGATCGTCGTCGTGAAGCCGGGGGAGGAGACCATCGGCCTCGTGGTCGACGAGGTCACCGAGGTGCGCACCCTGGCCGCCGACCAGCTCGAGGCCGCGCCGCCCGGGTCGTCCGGGATGGGTGCCGACGTGGTGGAGTGCGTCGCCAAGCTCGAGGAGGGGCGGCTGCTGGTGCTGCTGGACCTGCCCCGGCTGCTGGGGGCCGCCGCAGACTGACCCCGGCCGCCGGCCGCCGTTCAAGACCGACCGCGCAGCTGCCGATCCCCCGCCCAGACGTCGTGTCGTCCGGAGGGGGTCCGAGATGAGACGGTGGCTGGCCGACCTGCGCGTGAGCAGGAAGCTCGCCCTGATGCTGGTGGCTCCGGTTCTCGGTGTCCTGGCGCTGGCCGGGATGGTGATCGCCGACCGCCTCGGGACCGCCAGCGACGCGGCCCGCGTGGAGCGCATGGCGGGCTTTGCGGTGGCCGCCAGCGCGCTGGTCCACGAGCTGCAGAAGGAGCGCGGGCTCACCAGCGGGTTCCTCGGGAGCGAAGGACGGCAGTTCCGCACCGAGCTCCCGCGGCAGCGGGCCCTGGTCGATGCGCGCCGGAGGGCGCTCACCGATGTGGCGGGCGCCGATCCCGGCGACTTCGGGAGCGAGGTGGCACAGTCGCTCGGGGCCGCTGAGCGGGACCTCGCCGGTCTCGTCGCCCACCGGCGCTCCGTCGACGGCCTCACGGCGGCGCGGGCGGACAGCACCGCGCGCTACACGAGCCCCATCGAGCACCTGCTCGCCGCCACCGCGGCCCTCCCGCGGGCCAGCGGCGACGGCCAGATCGCGACCAGCGCCGCCGCCTACGTGCGCCTGCTGCAGGCCAAGGAGCGCATGGGCCGGGAGCGCGCCACGTTGAACGGGGCGCTCG